>DATJHO010000051.1:0-10237 GCA_035493835.1 Devosiaceae bacterium | reverse complement strand
ATGAGAGGCACGCCATCACCGATCGCCTCGCGCACTGCCTCGAGGCGGGCGAGGTCGATCATCGGGTCGGGCTGGCCAACCTTGATCTTGATGCCGCCGATGCCGCTTTCAAGCGAGGCCGCGCAGTTGTCGATCAGCTGCTCGGTCGGCGTCGACAGGAATCCGCCCGAGGTGTTGTAGCACCGGACGGCATCGCGGCGGGCACCGAGCAGTTTTGCCAGCGGCAGGTCGGCGCGCTTGGCCTTCATGTCCCACAGGGCGATATCGAACGCTGCGATCGCCTGGGTCGAAAGCCCGCTACGGCCGACCGATGCCCCGGCCCAGACCAACTTGTCCCACAACCGCGCGATGTCGTTGGGATCCTCACCGATCAGATTGCCCGCGATTTCCTCGGCATGAGCGAAAAGGCCATACCCGCCTGCCCGCTTTGAATAGCTGAAGCCGATGCCGTGGTGGCCGTTCTCGCTCTCGATTTCGGCAAACAGCATTGCCACTTCGGTAAGGGGCTTTTGCCGGCCGGTGAGCACCTTCGCGTCGCTGACCGGCGCCTTGAGCGGCAACAGCGCGAGCGACAGTTTTACGCGGGCGATGCGGTCGGTGGTCGCCACCCCTGGCGCAAGGCCGGCCGCGGGCAAGCTGGCGGGAATCGTGCGGACTGCGACTTCGGAGGGCATCAGAAAGGGACTCCATCGGGCTGGCGTTCGCGCGAGAGAATAAGGACTCGATCTTCGGGGGTCTAAGCTTAGTTTTGATCCGATCAATTCAATATTGGTATCAATCACCGACCTTTGGAAGCGTTCATTGCACGCCGCCGGAAGTAGCGATGGCGGCCAAGGCGGGGAGGAGCGGATTGCCGTTATCCTTGCGCCAGACGAGGAACAGCTCCGCAGAGGGCGTCTCCGCGCCAAATTCCCGATAGTCCACTTGCGACACCCCGAGCTGCCTGGCCGAGGCCGGCACCACGGCACACCCGACCCCGGCGCGCACCAACGACAGGATTGAGTGGATCTGCGTGAGGCGCTGATCGACGATGGGGAATATCCGGTGCTTGCTGAGATAGCTGGCGATCAGGTCGTTGAAATATTGCGCCTCGTCGGCGTCATACATGATCAGTTCCAGGCCATCGAGGTCCTGCCAGTCCAGCACCGGCTTCTCGCCGACGACATGCCCCTTCGGCAGTGCCACGACCATTTCCTCCCGCGCGACGAGAATCGCTTCGTTGGCTCCTCGATCGAAAGGCGGCCGAAGCAAGCCGACATCGATCTCGCCGGTTTCGAGCGCTGCGATCTGTCGCTTGCTCACCATCTCCCTGAGGATCAGCGACGCGCCGGGAATGGCCGCTTTCATGTTCCTTACGAGCACCGGCAAAAAGGCGTAGGCCGATGCCGCGGTAAAGCCGCAGCGCAGAATGCCGGCACGCCCCGTCGCCACGTTTCTGACCGAGGTTTCGGCGCTCTCGATCAACCGCAATATGCGCAACGCATCGGGGAGAAAGGTCTGCCCTGCCTGGGTCAACCGCACCGAGCGGCTGTTGCGGATGAACAGTTCGCACCCGACGGCGCGCTCCAGCATCCTGATTTGACGGCTGAGCGGTGGCTGCGTGATGTTGAGCCGCTCCGCCGCGCGGCCGAAATGCAGCTCCTCGGCCACGGCTACGAAACACCGAAGATAGCTCAGCTCGAACATCTTTCACCCCGGACGGTCAACTCAGCTGCGACAGCGATTGATCCAATCTCTGAATTGAACGGTTTAATCCGAGACATTGTCTTCATCCATCGGTGGATGTAACTTTTCCTGGGGCTTGTTATTTGCCGATATCACGTTGGCGGTACGGGATTTTCCCCGAGGAGCGCTCCTCGGCAGCACAGCTGCGCGCGGAGATGAATTTTGCACATAAAAAACGAAATGGGTGGAGTGGTGAGGAGTTTTCTTTTGGCCGGGACGGTGATTGCCGCCGCATTGTTGGGCGGGGTGGCCGCGCAGGCCGCAACGATGGTCTATGTGGGAGACGCGGACAGCAACGACGTCAGGGTGATGAGCATGGACGCCGCGACTGGCGACCTGACCGACCTGCAGAAAGTGCCGCTGCCCAACAAGCCGGGTGGCTCGACCCCTATGGCAGTGAGCCCGGACAAGAAATTTCTCTTCGTTGGCGTGAGGTCTCAGCCCTATACCGTCGCAACCTTTGCCATCGACCCAAGCAATGGCAAGCTGACCCATATCGGGGATGGGCCGCTCGCCGACAGCATGGCCTACATCAAGCCGGACAGGACCGGTCACTTCCTCTTGGGAGCCTCTTACCCCGGGCACAAGATTTCGGTGAACCCGATCGGGGCAAACGGGGTGGTCGGCCCTGTGAAGCAGACGATCGGCGATATCCCGAACGCCCATTCCATCCAGTTGGACAATGCCAACCGCTTCGTTCTCGTGCCCAGCCTCGGCTCCGACACGGTGCGGCAGTTCGCCTTTGATGCGAAAACCGGCACCCTGACGCCGAATTCGCCCGACCGGATCACGCTCGCCCCCAAGGATGGTCCGCGGCATTTCGCCTTCGATGCGGACGACAACCACGTCTATCTGATCACCGAAACAAGCGCGAAGCTCTACGTGTTCGACTACGACAAGCAGACCGGGCAGCTCAGCCAGAAGCAGCAGACCGACTTCACCGTGAAGGGCTACGTGCCGAGCGACGCCTCGTGGCTCGCTGCCGATGTTCACATGACGCCAGACGGCAAGTTCCTCTATAGTTCGGTGCGCTCGACCTCAACCATCTCGGCGTTCAAGATCGATCCGGGGACCGGCATGGTCAGCCCCATCGGCCGCTACCCGACCGAAACCTTCCCGCGCGGCTTTGCAATCGATCCGACGGGGCACTTCCTCCTGGCCTCGGGACAGTTGTCAGACCACGTGATGTCCTACGCCATCGATCAGCAGACCGGCGAACTGACGATCCTCAAACGCTATCCGGTCGGCAACAACCCGAACTGGATCGAATTCGTAACATTGCCCTGAGCCCCCGAGACGCCGCCTGAATGCGTCGCTTGGCTCGGCGGCCGGCGTCTGGAGCTAAGTTGCACGGCTGAAGCCACCGGCGTAGCGAAAGCCAGCAAGGGTCAGCGCCACCGGTCACGCGCGAGGCTGAATGAGAGCGCGTGCATCGCGCCGCTATGCCGGGTCGGCCGCTCCAGGCCGATCTCGCCGGAGGGCTCGAGGCCGCAGGCGAGAAGGACTTTTTGCGAGGCGAAGTTGGCGGGGTCGGTCTTCGCGCGGATCGTCTGGAGCGAAAGCTCCCGGAAGCCGTAGTCGATGATGGCCGCAGCCGCTTCGCGTCCAAAACCCTGGCCCCAATGCGGCTGGCCGAGCCAGTATCCGATCTCGGCCGCTCCATCGACCTCTGCGCCCACGAAGCCGATGCCCCCGATCAAGGCATCCGACTCCCGCAACGCCACCGCAAATCTTCTAGGCTGGGGCCCTTGATGCTCCCGCTGTACGAACTTGATCCACTCACGTCCATCCGCGACGCCATAGGGATGCGGCAACTGGCCCAACCAGCGGGCGACTTCCCAGTTGCCGATCATCGAGACCAGGGGGTCGAGGTCTACATCACGATAGGCACGCAGCCGCAGTCGGCGAGTTTCCAGCATCAGCAAAGACCCCGTGCAAACGAATGACGCCTAGACGAGCCAATCCGCGACAGCCTTGCGCAAAAAAGCTAGATCGGTCGGGTTGTCGCGGGGAGCGCCGGCACGGTGGCCCCAGACGCTGGGGATCGGGCGCAATTCGGCGTGTGCGAGATGCGGCAGCTCCAGGGCGTTATCGGCGGGCGGGAAATAGAGATCGGTCCGGCCAGGCAGCAGCAGCACGCGCGCCTTGATCGTGTTGAGCGCGCGGACCAGGTCGCCGTCGTAAAGCTCGTTGGCGCTGATGTCGCCGTTGATCCAGGTCACCGCCTGCGCGTAGAGATTGGCCGCGCCGTGCCGATGGTAGCCTGGCTCCCACTTTTCGCTCAGAAACGCCTCGAGCGTTTCGGCGCCGCTCGAGCTCAGATGCAGGCCTTGGCGGAACCAGTCCTGGCTCATCGCCCAACCGGCATAGATGCGGGAAAAGGCTCGGACCGCAGCGCGGGGCTCGGCCGAAAAGCGCCCATTGCCGATATGCTCGGGCGCGGCTTCCAGGGTCGCCAGCAGCGACAGGAGGAAGACCTGGTTGTGGGGCGACGTCTTGGCGCTGCCGGCCACCACGATTGCGCGCTCGACTGCGTCGGGGAACAGCGCCGCCCAGTGATAGGCCTGCTGCGCGCCCATCGAAAATCCATAGACGCAGGCGATGCGCTCGATGCCAAATTGTTCAGCCAGTAGGCGCTTTTGCGCCCGGACGTTGTCGGCCGAGGTGACGAGCGTGGGGTAGTCCGGCGTGTTGGAGGGGCTGGAGGAAAGGCCATTGCCGAACATGTCGGGCGCGATGATGAACCAGCGCGTCGGATCGAGCACCTTGTCCGGGTCGACCAGCCATTCCTGGTCGAAATGCTTGGCCGAATAGCTGGTTGGATAGACAATCACGTTGTCGCGCGCAGGCGAAAGCGTTCCGTAGGTCTTCCAGCTCAGGGTCGCGCCAGGCATCACCTCCCCGGATTGCAGATTTAGGTCGCCAAGCTGGAAGCGGCCGGTTTCGGTCGGGGCGGTCATGCGATTCTCCACGGACAGGGTCGTTCCGGAGAGCTTGAGTGGAGCAATCCGGCGAAGGCAAGACCCTGTCGCGGCAAATCAGCTTGAGCACTCGCCCGCAAACGTCGTGGAGTAATATTGGCTGAGCTGGTCCCAGGCGGCGGTTTCGGACCAGTCCGGGTCGAGCTGCTGGGCGCGCTCGATATTGGTGCGGAACAGCGGCTCGGGGAAGGCAGTTTGCACGGCCTCCTCAAGCCTGCACGACCAGCCCGTGCGCGTGCCGATTTCGGCGGCGAACCGCCGGGCGAAGGCGGCCTGGCTTTCCACATAGCCGCTCGGCCGGGCGCGCGTCAGCCCCGGGCCCGCCGGCAGGTTTTCGCACAGCCGCCGATAGGCGCGCGCCAGCAGCGACACATGGATGTTGTCGCGGATATAGGCCGGAGTTCCCACTGAAGCCACCCGCCCGGCCGCCCATTCCCGGGCCAGATAGGAGGTAAAGCGCATCTCCTCCAGCGGCCCGAAGGGATTGGGGATCACGAACTTGCCCAGCGAAAGCTGCAGTCGCTCGGCCTCCAGCCGAAACAACTCGAAGCTCAAATGCTTCGAGAGCCCGTACGGATTGAAGGCCCGCTGTTCCGGATCCCCCACCCCCTCATAGGGCTCGAACACACTGCCGGTCAGGATCAGCTTGCGGCAGCCGCGCCCGGCGAGCACTTCGAGCAGTTTTCGGACGGAGCGCGTGTTCCTGGCCGTCGCCGCGAGGGGATCGAAATCCCAGCTGCGGTAATCGGTCATCTCGGCCGCATGGTGCAGCAACGCATCGAAATCCTGGCTTGCGGCAATATCGAGGAAGCGCGGGTCGCCGAACTCGGTCTCCCAGACCGGCTCGACCAGCCCTTCAAGCCCCCTCACCCGATCTCCACGTATGCTCTCATAACTCTTTGATGCACCGCGAAAAACTGCCACCACCTGATGGCCGGCCGAGGCCAGTTCGCGCGCAAACCACGAGCCGGTGAACGAGCTGCCGCCGGTGAGGAGGAACCGCATGATGCTCAATATCCCGATCGGTGCCAGTCTGGATGATAGTCAGGCGCGTCGCGGTCCTTGTCGGAGAGGACGGCCGGATCGCCCGGCCAAATTATGCCAAGGCACGGATCGTTCCAGCGCAGCACCCGCTCGCTTTCGCCCGAATAGGGGCTACTGGCGAAATAGACGAGCTCGGTATGCGCCGTGAGGGTCAAAAAGCCATGGGCGCAGCCCTTGGGCACGTACATCATCAGGCGGTCCTGCGCCGTCAGCTCGGCGCCGGTCCAGCGCAGGAAGCTTGGGGAGTCGGCGCGCATGTCCACCACCACGTCATAGATGGCGCCGGCTACGCAACGAACCAGCTTCACCTCGCCGGCCGGCGCCACCTGATAGTGGAGGCCGCGCAGCGTGCCCGCCTCTATACTGAGCGAATTGTTGAACTGCACAAAGCGCTCCTCCAGCCCGCGCGCCGAGAACGCCTCGGTATCGAAGAGGCGGGCGAAAAAGCCGCGATGATCACCCCGGGCCTCGGGTTCGATGATGAAGCAGCCGACAATCTCCGTCTCTTTGAACTTCATGCGGCGATCCTGCGGCCGATAGTAAGGTATTGCGCGCCGCCCACATTGTCCGGCCGGAACATGCGCCGCGCATCGAACAGCGTCTTGCCGCTCAAATTCATGCCGGTGATGCCGGCGTAGTCGGGCCAGCGGGTCGCAACGATCACCACCTCCGCCGCCGCAATTTCCGGCTCCCAGGCATCCACGAAAGCGACCGCCTCGGCCATGGCCCCGGCGGCCCGCCTGAAATGGACGGTGGCAATGGGATCATGGGCAGTCACCCGCGCGCCGGCCCCGACCAGCGCCTCGATGATCTTGAGCGAGGCGGACTCGCGCACATCGTCCGTGCCCGGCTTGAAGGCGAGCCCGAGCACCAATACCCGACGGCCCGCGAGGTCGCCGATCTCGCGGGCGATGATGTCAGTGACCTGCCGGGGCTGCGCCTCGTTGACATCGAGCACGGCGTTGAGCATGCGCATGGAGAGGCCCTGCTGCTCGCCCTGGCTGCGCAGCGCCTGCACGTCCTTGGGGAAACAGCTACCGCCGAAGCCGCATCCGGGCATCAGATAGGTGAGAATGCGCGGCGCGGCCCGGCCACCGGTTTCGACGATGGGGTTCCAGCGTTTGTCGAGATGGACCCCCTGCATCACGTCGAGCACATCGACCCCACCCAGCGCCGCCGCAAGGTTGGCAATCTCGTTGACCGCCGAAATCTGCGTCGCCAGCAGGGCGTTGTTGGCATATTTGATCATTTCCGCCGTGCGGGTGTTGACCCTGAGCTTGTCGACCGCCCAGGACGCATACAGCTCTTCGAGGCGGGCAAGCGTCAGCTCGTCCTCATGGCCCAGGACGATGCGGTCCGGTTCGGCGAAATCGCTGACCGCCTCGCCTTCTCGCAAGAACTCGGGGTTCATGCCTAGCCCGAACGCCCCGAGAGCCTTTCCCGAGGCCGCCTCGATCTCGCCGCGAACCACGGTGTCGGTGGTTCCTGGCACCACGGTGGATTTCACCACCACCGAGATATGCCTCTCATTTCGGCCTATGTAGCTGCCGATCTCGCGCGCCGCCGCCCGCACATAGGTGAGGTCTATGACACCGCTTTCGGACGGAGTGCCCACGGCGATGAGAACGAGGTCCACCCCGTCCAGCCCCGTGCTAAGATCCTGGGTGGCGCGGAACCGGCCCGCCGCAATGACGCCGGCCAACATCTCGGGCAGGCCACGCTCGTAGATGGTGGGTTCGCCGGCATTGAGCCGCGAAACGATCTGCAAGTTGACGTCGACGCAGGTCACATCGTGCCCGGCCGCCGCCAGGCAGACGCCCGAGACGAGGCCGACATAGCCCGTTCCGACAATTGCCAGTCTCATCTTAGCCTCCGCTCTCGCAACGCCCGATCATGCGGTACGCATCTCGTGCTCGAGAAAAGCGAGGAAGCGGCGAACCCCCTCGCCCACCAGAATGCCCGGGGCATAGCCCAACTCACGCCGCGCCTTGGTGATCACGGGGCATCGCCGGTTGGGGTTGTGCGTCATGTAGTCGGGATCGTCGCTCTGCTGGTAATGCACCGCCCCGCGATAGCCGAGGATTTCATCCCCCGCCTCGCGATAGATCTCGGCCAGGTCGCGCACGGCGATTTCGGGCTTCTCGATGCCGATGTTGAAGTAATCGTAGCGCCCGTGCATCAGGCAGAGCAGATAGCCGGCGATGGCGTCTGCCACGTAGCAGAAGGTGCGGGTCGGCCGGCCGTCGGATAGGATGACGATATCCTCGCCGCTCGTCACGCATTTGGCGAAATCGGCCGGCAGGCGCTGGTCCCCGAGCCGCATGCCGGGCCCGTAATTGTTGAACGGCCGGGCGATGGTGAGCGGCATGCCGTACTCCTTGGCATAGACCCAGCACATGGTTTCGCCGAAACGCTTGGATTCGTCGTAGCAGGCGCGCGGGCCCGTGCAGGAAACCAGCCCCCGATATTCCTCATCGGTCGGGACATGCTCCGGGTCGGGATCGCCATAGATCTCGGAAGAGGAGAAGAACAAGAAGCCCTTCAGCGTCTCGCGGCCGCGATAGAAATCGAGCAGGCGCCTGAGGCCCCAGATATTGGCGTCGATCGTTTCGACGGGATACTTTCTGTAAAACATGGGCGAGGCGATCGACGCGCCATGGATGACGTAGCGCGCCTCCCCTGCCCCCTCGATCGTCGCGATCTCGTCGCGCGAAATGTCAAAGGCCCGGAGGTCGAGCACGTCGGGGAAGGCGGCGGCGAGCTTTTCCAGCCAGCGAGGCCGCGCCAGGAGGAAGGTGTCGAGCCCGATCACCTTGCGGATGCCGAGGCTTCCAGCCTCCCGCAACAAAAACTGCATGAAATAGAAGCCGAGAAACCCGGCACACCCGGTAACCAACACAGTTGCGCCGTCGAACCGGTCCCCCGGCGCGACAGCCGAAAGAATCCGCTCAAGATCCTCTGCCAGGATTGGATTGTCCGTCATGTGCCCCCCTTCCACGTCGGTCAAAATCAGGCGTGTTCCTCGACCGCGGATGTCGCCCAGGGCGCCTTGCCGCTCCGCCACATCCCATCGAGCTCATCGCGATCGCGCTGCGTATCCATGCAGGCCCAGAAGCGCTTGTGACGCCAGATCGCCAGTTCGTGGTCGCGGGCGAGCCGGGTCAGCGGCTGCTTTTCGAGGGTGAGGCTCTCGTCGTGGCTGAGATAATTGAGGAATTCGCGCCGGAAGAAGAAATAGCCGCCATTGATCCAGGTCGTGGACAGCTCCGGCTTCTCGGCAAAATCGGTGACGAGTTCGCCCTCCGTAACGAGATCGCCGAATCGCGATGGCGGATTGATCGCCAAAACCGTGCCGATCTTGCCGTGGCTGCGATGGAACTCGAACTCGCGAATGAGGTTCGCGTCGGTCAGCCCGTCCCCATAGGTCACTGCAAAATACTCGGCATTGCCGAGATATTTGTCGGCGGCGATGCCGATCCTCGCCCCGGTCATGGTGGTCTCGCCGGTATAGGCGATGGTGACCTCCCAATCCTCCTCGTGATGGGCGGAGTGATAGGTGGTGTCGCGACTGGCGAGGTTGACGGTGAAATCTGAATTCATCGCGCCGTAATTGAGGAAATAATCCTTGATCACCTCGGACTTGAAGCCAGCGCAAATGATGAAACGCTTGAAGCCGAAATGCCCATACCAGCGCATGATGTGCCAAAGCATCGGGCGGCCGCCCACCTCGACCATCGGCTTGGGGCGAAATTCCGTGTATTCCTTGAGGCGGGTACCGAGCCCGCCGGCCAGGATGAAGACCGGGACATTGCTATAATTCATTGCTGCAATACTCCGACGCGCACCCAGATGAATCGGACTTGGCAATCAATTTTGCCTCATTTTGGCCCACACAGGCTCCGGCTTGTTGCTATTCATTCAATTTTTTTCTACGGCCCGAACCAAGTTTTTCTTGCACACCAGCCGAAAACCTCGCGCCTTATCGTCTAGCGCAGATGTGACCCTTTTAAGAGTCAATCGTTGTGGTCACTTTACTGGCATGCCCCCACGTCATGGGCGTAATCCACTCGGGCTATTCCAGGCGCCATTTGCGTGGGTTTTTTTGGCGCTTTGCGCCGCCGACTTCGCCCGCCCCCCAGGGCCAGACTTGGGACGCTTTGCGGTGATGCCACAATCTCGCCCATGTGCGTCCGGATATGACATGACCATTGGCAGGGCGATGGGGCGTTCGTGTGCATATCAATCATCAGAGAGCTTGAGACGGCGGCGTGTTCACCCGGTTCATGCATCTCAGTCTAATGACAACCTTGAGCGTCAGCCTGCTCGGTGGCACGCTCTATCTCGGATTCGGAGGCATGGCTCATTCTGCCGTTGCTCCCGTTCTCATGGCGAGCACGCCACCAATTACAGGGGCAATTACAAGGCCAAGTGCAGGGCCAGCCGGAGGCCGGCGCAGCCGATTGAAGGCTGGGCGGCGACCTGTCGTC
>DATJHO010000050.1:0-2110 GCA_035493835.1 Devosiaceae bacterium | reverse complement strand
CAGCGTGCTGAAGGAGCAGCTTCAGGAAGCCCTTCGTGGCGAAGTCCGGATCATCATGACGCGGATCGAGGGGATCGAAAAGGCGATCCAGAAAGCCAGCGACGATTATACCCGAGTGCCCACGCTGTTGGACCGCGAAGTAACAAACATTCGCGCGCTCACCGATGAGAAGTTTGCGACCCTCGCCATCCGGCTCGACGGGGCGGACGAGCGGCGCGCCGAAAAGTTCCGGGCCATCGAAGTGCAGTTCGAGGAGCGGGACGTGCGGACGGACCAGGCGACCCGCGCCTCCCAGCAGGCGCTCAACGCGGCGCTGACGGCGGCGAAAGAGACGATGAGCGATCAGAACCGCTCGATGACGGCGGCCCTGTCCGAGATCAAGGCGACCTGGGCGAAACAGACGGACAGTCAGACCAGCCTCTTCCAGACGGAGACGCGCGCCTTGCGCGACATTGCGGGAACGCTGGAGCAGCGCCTGACGCGCATCGAGGCGGCGGCCCTGGGCTCCCAGGGTGCGAAGCAGGAGCAACATATGGGGGCGAGCTTCGTGATCAGCATCATCGCGTTGTTACTGACGGGGATCGGGCTCGCCGCCGGCCTGTTCCATTCGGTGGTGGCCGGACACTAGTCGTTCCTATTGGCGGAGGCTAACCCATGCAAGGGACACTGGCTCTGGAAGTACCCGCCGCGAGACGAGTAATTATGAACTGGAGTCCGGTTCTGCTTTCGACGCTGCTGTCACTCAGCGCGGCGGTAATCGTGGGGGTGGCGGCGTTGGGGCAATGGCGGTGGGCAGCCACGAAGCAGTGGCGGGAGTCGGCGGAAGCGAGCAGTGCGCTGGTGCGGTCACTGCAGGAACAGTTGGAAGAGGCCCGGCGGGACCGGGAGGATCTGGAACACCGGCTGGAGAGCGCGGAGAAGAAGCACGCCGACGATATGAAACTGATGGAAGCGCGGATGGTCACCTGGGAGACGCAGGTCGCGCAGGCGCAGCGGGTCATCTATCACTTGCAGCAGAAGCTGGACGAGAGCGAGGCCCGGCACGCGGCGATTGACGCGCGGACCGAGGAACGGAACATCCGCCAACACCCACAGGGAGATTGATCATGGCGAAAGCTAAATACGAGGACGTGACCACGCGGGTATGGAACGAGCGGCGCGAACACGCTGACGATCCGAATGTGCTGGAGGGGGACTGGCGCGATCCCGATCGGGTACTTCACGCCGACGGCCTGACGGCCTACAGCAACGATTTGGATTACCAGGAGAGCCACTCAAAGAGTGAGCCGAACTGGGAACTCGGCGGCGAGCTGCGCAATAGCGACAACCACGTTGTCGATACCTGGCAAGGCGAGCCCATCAAGGTCATCAAGCAGGCGATCCTGGAGGGGCGCGTGTTGTTTGGCTGCCTGGTGGCGCGTGACCTGCAGCGGCACGGCCGCTAACAAAGGAGACACCCTGATGTCCGATACCCAGAACACCAGCCCGCAGGCCAACCCGGAAGCCCAGAACCCGTCGATGGGCATCGGCGACCTGTACCGGCTCTTGCAGGCCATCTCGGAAGCGGTGCTGACCGGCCAGACGGAGATTCCGGTCATCAAGCTCGGGATCGCCGGCAAGCACGTTGAGCTTGGCCCAGTGCCAATCAAAGTGGTCTGATGACCCTCGGGCCGCACGATCTGCACTTCACATTCAGCCGGTTCGCCAACCGGCTGAAGGGCTTCGACCATATCGGCAAGCTGCTGATTAACGTCGAAGCCCGGAACCGCACGACGCGGGACGGGCAGCTTTACCACGACGGCAATTGCCCCGCCGGGGTTTTCCTCCTGGGTGAGCCGGTGCCGAAGCACCAGGCGGCCTTTGGCCCGTGGTTCGTGGGGCTCAACGACTGGGCCGAGTGCCACGTCATGAAAGCCTACCGGCGGTCCGGGATCGGCATCCACGGCGGCGGCAGCGGGCTCCCCGATCCGTTCGCGCCCCACCAGAGCCCGCCGTGGATCGTCACCCACGGGTGCATCCGACTGGTCAATTCGGATCTGGTGGAAGTTGTGCATCTGATCCGCACCAGCCACGGGGCGGGCGGCCAGTGTTACCTGACCGTCGATCCGCC
>DATJHO010000049.1:0-27200 GCA_035493835.1 Devosiaceae bacterium | reverse complement strand
GGCACCGGAGCCGGGCGTAAAGTCGGCGAACCCTGCATGGTGAGGTCGACGGATGGAATAGTTTGGCGCGCTGCAGATGCCGTCTCAACGACCGGGGCGCGGGGCGCAGCCGAGCCCGGCGCGGGGCCGGGGCAGCGGACGAAGGAACAGCTGTTGGCCAGCACCTGCTCGGCGACGATCTGCCGCCCGGCGGTCATGGCCTGGTCCGAAAGCGCGGACGCGGTCTGCCCGATATCCATATCGCGCGGGTGCAGCACAACGAAAGCGACGGTGAGCCAGAAGGCGGAGCGAATAAGGAACATTGGGCCTGATCCCGGTGAGAAGCTTCCTCACGTTTCAGCAATGACCCTACCGGCTGCGGTTTTAAGCCCCGATGCGGCAAGTCGATAGAATTTGAAGCAAATTGTCGGGCCCCGGCGTGTCGGCCGTAGGCAAGTTCTCGTTTACGCTAAACGCAGAAACCCACCCGGGGATTCGCCCGCAAGGAGACCGACGGCCACTCCGGGCCGGCTACTTAAGGGTGTCTTAGGCGTTGAGTAGCAGGGTTAAAAGCGAGTTCGGCGAAAGTGTGCAGCACTTTTGCCCGTCGAGCCAGCCGCATAAGAAGAACAAGGCGTTCGGTGTGAGTTCAGTGATGCGTAGCCGATTGTCCTGGGGCGCCGAAAGTCGGAAAGCGCCGGAACCTGCCGTGCCGGCCGGCCGGCCGGAGGCGTTGCGCCGCGCAACGCTTGCCGTCAATTCCCGCATCCTTTTGGCCGTCGCAATCGTGCTGATGCCGTTCGCCCTCTATGCCGCCATTCAAGGCGCATTGCTGCCTGTCGCCGTTGCGGGATTCGGGCTTTTCGCTGGGCTGGTCACTCTGATGCAGCATCAAGGCGGGCAAACCGGGCACGTGGCTGCCGGGCAGGTTTACGCCGTGCTCGTGGTCGGTGCCATTCTAGCCGTGGCCGATCCGGCCATCGTCGATTTCGGCCTCGCCACGGCCGTGCTGGCTCCCATCCATGCCGCCCTGGTGGGCGATCGCCGCCTCAATCGTCGCGCCTGGATCTTGCTGGGTCTTGTCATCGGGATCGACCTGCTCAGCGCGGCTGGCGTAGGGCTTTGGCCGCAGCACGATCAGGGCGCCAGCGAGATTGCGGGCGGGCTGGCGTTCACGGCCGCCGCGATCATCATTGCCCACACCGCCAACCGGCTCAATACCGCCTTCGAGGTCTATGACCGCGCCCAGATCAATGCGTACCGGCACCTGCTCGAGCACGTGCAGGATGCAATGATGCGCTATTCTGCCGAGGGCGAACTGGTCTTCAGCTCGCTCTCGTCGGAAAAGCTCCTGGGCTGCAAGCGGTACGAACTCGCCGGCAATGGCCTCTTGGAGCGCGTCCACGTCCTCGACCGGCCGAATTTCCTTACCGCCTTCGCAGACGCGAACCAGGGGGGCAGGGCGCGCAGCATCGAAGTGCGCGTGCGTTATGATGGGGCGCGGGAAGGCTCGAGCGCCCCGCAATTCATCTGGGTCGAGATTGCCCTCTCCCCGGTGATCGATGAGCAGGCGCCCGGCTCGCGGCATGAAGTCGTCGCGCTGTTTCGCGACGTGACCGCCCGCCGCGACCAGGAAAACGAAATGCGCGCTGCGCGCAAGGCGGCCGAAGCGGCTTCGGAGGCCAAGTCGCGCTTCCTCGCCACCATCGGGCATGAACTGCGGACCCCGCTCAATGCCATCATCGGGTTTTCCGAGATGATGACGGGCGACATCGGCGGCACACTCTCGCCGGCGCATCATGAATATGCCGAACTGATCCGGCGCAGTGGCAGCCACCTCCTTGGCGTCGTGGGCATGCTCCTCGACATGTCGCGGATCGAGGCTGGCAAATTCGAGCTCAACGCCGAGAGTTTTTCGCCGCAAGCGCTGCTCGAGCCGTGCCTCCACATGGTAGCTTCGCTTGCGCAGGAAAAGCGGATCGACGTCGTTTCCAATCTGGCACCAACCCTGCCGGCGATTGTTGCCGACGAGCGCGCCTGCCGACAGATTCTCATCAACCTGCTCTCCAACGCCATCAAGTTCAGCCACGAGGGTGGCGCCGTGGCGATTTCGATGAAGCGGCAGGGCAATTTCCTCAATCTCTCCGTATCGGATAGCGGCATCGGCATGAGTCCGGAGGCCATCGACCGCGTCGGCGAGCCCTTCTTCCAGGCGCAGGACGGGCTATCGCGCCGCTATGAGGGGACGGGGCTGGGGCTTTCCATCGTCAAGGGTCTGGTCGAGTTGCACCAGGGTTCGCTGCGCGTGGTCTCGGAGGCCGGCAGCGGCACGACGGTGACGGTACTGCTGCCTATAAACGGTCCAGAAACCAAATTGCCGGAAACTGGCTCGGTGACCCCACTTCGGCGCGAGTCGGCGTCGCTACCCGAAGCCCAATGGCCCGAGCAAAAAAGAAACGCAAAATGACTGCAGCAACGTTGTCGCGCCTGCCGCTTTCGGCGGGCGGTGCCGTTGCGGGCTCGTTTGCCCGTGGCGGCGTTTGGACGCTGACGCATCTGGTCGATATGGGCTATTGGTCCGTCGCCCAGTTCATGCGCGCGCCGCTGGCGATCAGTTCTGTCGCCGTGGTTGCCGGCCTTTCCGTGCTGGCCGGCAGCAATGCGCTATATTTCCAGACCCACCGGCATCCCGCCCCGCTGTTCTTCGCGCCGCCCAAGCAGGTGGCGCCGAGCCCTGTCGTTCGCCCGGTGATTCCGGCTGTTCGGCTGCGGCCGCAGCCCACGATCGACACCCAGACGACCGGCGGCCTCGGTACGGCACCTGCGGTCGAGACGATCGACAACGCCGACGTGATGGCCCTGCAGAAGAAACTGGTGGCGCTGAAACTGCTGGATGACAAGGCGGACGGCGTGTTCGGCCGTCATACCGCGGCCGCCATCAGGGCTTTCGAGCTCAAGGCAGGCATGAAGCCGCGCGGCCAGCTCACGCGCCATTTGCTTGCAGCGGTTTTGGCGGCGCCCCTGTCCGGCCGTGCAGAGGCGCTGCCCGCGCCGACAACTGCCGCGATCGCGACCGCGCCAGTCGTCGACACGCCGGCAATTGCTGCGCGCGGACCAGTGCCGTTGGCGCCTCTCGCTCCCCCGGCTTCGGTGCAGATGGTGGCCGAGGCTCCGGCGCCTGCGTCCCAAAATTCACCCGCGGCTGCTCCGCCGGTGGCACAAACTGTCGCCGCTGCTGCTCCGGTTGCCGCACAGTCGGCCGATCCGGTTGTTGCCCCCACGGCAGATGGCAGCGAAGTCGCGATGAACAATTTGCCCGCCGCGTTGCCGCCTGCGGCGTCCGCTGAGCCTGCGCCAGTAGTCCAGCCGGCACCCGCCGCCGCGCAGCCCGCCCCGCCGACCCAGATGGCAAGCGCCGAGCCGCTCACGGCCGCCCAAAGGCTCGCCGCCCAACTGGGAACTCTGCCGCCCGGCGCAGCACCGGCTTCCGCGGCAACGCCTCCCGCCACCCCGGTGTCTGAGCCTGTAAATACGGCCGAGCCGGGGGACGCCTCGCTGATCACCAAGATCCAGCGCGGGCTCGCCAGCCTCGGCTTTCTCGGCCAGAAGATCGATGGCGTGCCGGGCGAAGGCACTGCCAAGGCTATCCGGAATTTTGAGGTCTTCTACGACTACAAGGTCACTGGCGAAGCGACGCCGGAACTGCTTCAGCTGTTGATCCAGCACGGCGCGCAGACTTAGCGTGTGATCGCGAACTCGATCGCTTAGCGAAAGGCTCCTCACCCGGCGTTTCGCGTCGACCTCTCCCCCGCGGGAGAAGTGAGAAGTTGCACCGCCATCCCCCAGCGTCCCCTCTCCCTAGGGGAGAGGGCCAGGGTGAGGGGGCCTTGGCACGGACTCAGCCCTTACGGGGTATGCTCGATCTTCGCTCCGTTTGCGCTTCGGGTTCCAGCCGGCTATTCATGATCCCATGTCACCATTCCGCAGCGACATCTGGGTTGCCGCGTTCGTTCGCCGCCACAATGACCTCGGCCATATGTGCGTCCTCGAGCGACGGGGCGATCCCGTGGCCGGCCAGATTTTCATCACGGTCGACCATTTGGACGGCACCGTTTCCCTGTTCACGCCTGCGCCGGCGGCCGGTCGCCAGGACCAGGACAGCGCCGACCGGGTATTCGAGCGCCGTTTCGAACGGGTCGAGCCGCTGAAGGCTCGGGAGCGCATCGCCCGTGAAATCAATTTCGACCCTGATCTTTGGGTCGTGGGCCTCGAGATGCGCGGCGGCGATCTCGGCATTCTCGTCGTCTGATCTCCGTCGGAATCAGGCCCGCGCGCTTGCCGATACCGGCACTTCCACCTCTTCTTTGGGCCGTTCTGCATAGCGGCGGGCGATGGTGGCGCAGGCCATCAGCTGGATCTGATGAAACAGCATCAGCGGCAGCACGATGAGGCCGATCGGATGGCCAGCAAAGAGGATGTTGGCCATCGGAATGCCAGAGGCCATGCTCTTTTTCGAACCGCAGAAGACGATGGTGATCTCGTCTGCCTTTGAGAATCCGAGCCGGCGGCTGAGGAACGTGGTGATGATCAGCGCCAGCGCCAGCAGCAGGATATCGAGCGCGAAGACCAGGGCGAGGCTCTGCAGGCTGAGTTGTTGCCAGATCCCCGCAACCATGCCTTCGCTGAAGGCGCCATAGACGATGAGGATGATCGAACCGCGATCGACGAAAGAGGTGATTTTCTTGTGCTGGCCGAGCCACTTGCCGATCAGCGGCCTTACCACTTGCCCAAGGACGAAGGGCAGCAGAAGCTGCAGCGCCACGTCGCGCAAGGCCGAGAGCGAAAATCCGCCATTGGCGGAGGTTAGCAGCCAGGCCACGAGAAGCGGCGTGACAACGATGCCGATCAGGTTGGAAAAGGACGCGCTGCACAGTGCGGCCGGCACATTGCCGCGGGCGATCGAGGTGAAGGCGATCGAGGATTGCACCGTGGAGGGCAGCACTGAAACAAACATCAGCCCGAGCACGAGGGTTGGCGTAAGCCAGGCGTGAAAGACGAAGGTGATGATCAGGCCCAGAATCGGGAACAGTGCGAAGGTCGAAAGAAAGACCATGCCCTGCAGCCGCCAATTCATGATGCCATCCAGGATGGCCTTGGGGGCGATACGGGCGCCATAAAGGAAGAACAGCAACGCCACGGCAAAATAGGTGACGTAGTCCATTGCCTGGGCGCCGATGCCGCGGGCGGGAAGAATCGCTGCGAGGGCTACGGTCCCGAGCAGCGCCAGCAAGTAGCGGTCGATGGGAAGGCGGAAGGACAGCTGGGGCACGGCGTAAGGCCTGAATAGGTATGGACAACGCCGATATCACCACGATGGCGCCCGGAGGCAAGGCCATTGTTGGCATGCCCGGTCTGCAAGTGCTTGACATGAAGTATTGGCTGGCAGCCTGATGGAGGCGGGAGGAACAGATGCAACCCTTTCGCCCACAGCCTCACCTTGAGACGCATGAGGTGTTCAACCAGCCCGAGCCACGTGACGGCTTGGGGTTGTGGACGGATGACGCGCCGTTGCGGGCAGCGATCGGCCGGGCCGCGCCAGCACATCTCGGGGGCATAAAGAATTTTGCGGCTGCCGCCGGAACCCCGCAAGCGCTGGAGAACGGCCGGTTGGCCAACCGCTCCCTCCCCGAACTGGTGACGTTCGACCGCACCGGGCGGCGGCTCGACGAGGTGCGGTTCCATCCCGCCTACCACTCCCTGATGGAGCTCGGCTTCGCCGGCGGCTATGCCGCGCTGCCATGGACCACCGACGAGCCGGGCGGGCACGCCGCCCATGCGGCCATGGTCTATATGCTGACGCAGGTCGAACCCGGCGTCTGTTGCCCGATGACCATGACCTATGCCGCCATTCCGGCACTGGCGGCCTCGCCCGAGCTCTCGGCGCACTGGCGATCCGGCTTGTTGTCGACGCGCTATGATCAGCGCTCGCTGCCGGCAACGCAAAAGACTGGCCTCACCATCGGGATGGCCATGACCGAAAAGCAGGGCGGTTCGGACCTGCGCGCCAATACGACGCGTGCCGAGCCGGACGGCAGCGCCTATCGCCTTTATGGCCACAAATGGTTCTGCTCGGCGCCCATGTGCGACGCCTTCCTGACGCTGGCGCAATTGCCGGAAGGGCCGACCTGCTTTCTGGTGCCGCGCTGGGCGCCCGACGGCGAACGCAACGCCATTCACCTCATGCGGCTCAAGGACAAGCTGGGCAACCGCGCCAACGCCTCATCCGAAATCGAGTATCACGGCGCCTGGGCCGAGCGGCTGGGCGAACCCGGCCGGGGTGTCGCGACGATTCTCGAAATGGTGCACCACACCCGGCTCGATACCGCCCTCGCGCCGGCCGGCCTGATGCGCCGCGCGCTTTCCGAAGCGGGCTGGTGGGCGCGCGGGCGAAAAACGTTCGGCAAGTTGCTGATCGATCAGCCCCTCATGACGGCGGTGCTGGCAGACCTGGCGCTGGACTGGATGGGGGCGCTCGTCATTGGCATGCGGGTTGCGGAGGCATTCGACCGTGGCGCCGAGCAGGACGAGCGCAGCTTCGCCCGGCTCGCGGTGGCCCTGGCCAAATACTGGTCCAACAAGCGCTGCGGCCCGGTCGTGCTCGAGGCCATGGAGTGCCTGGGCGGAAGCGGCTTTGTCGAGGAGAGCCCGATGCCGCTGCTCTATCGCGAGGCCCCGCTCAATGCCATCTGGGAGGGCTCGGGCAACATCATCTGCCTCGATGTGCTGCGCACCCTCGAGCGGACCCCCGAAGCGCTGGAACTTCTCTACCAGGAGTTGGCGACCGCCACCGGCAGCAACCGGCACTACGACGCGGCGCTCGCTGCGGCCAGGGACCGCTTTGCCGGCGGGGTGGCGCAAAGCGAGGCGCGGCACTTCGTTGAAACATTGGCGCTGCTACTGCAGGGGAGCCTGCTGCTTAGACACGCCGAGCCCGTTGTTGCGGATGCGTTCGTGCTGACCCGTCTTGCGGGCGAGTGGGGGCGGACGCCAGGAACGCTGCCGAAGGGTACCGACGCTGCGGCGATTGCAGCGAAGATCTGATGGCCGTGCGTTAGTCGCCCTCGTGGTTCGACAAGCTCACGATGAGGGCCTTCGCGAGTCATGTGGTTGCAGGCCGCCGGCTCAGGGGCTCTCCTGCCGACAGGAACTCCTCGGGTCCCCAACAGGACCTCATACTGAGCCTGTCGAAGGACGAGGTCCGGCCCCGACCTATTCGGTGGTCCCTTATCCCGCCCGGCGTGCGCCGATGCGAGCCAACGCCTCGATGGCTTTGTCGATCGTGGGGTTTGAGACGGGGACCGGCGCGGCGCGGCGGCTGTCGGCGGGACGGTATTCCGGCCTGTTGAGATCGAGCAGGTTCACGTCGCCCCGCCACGAGCTCATCAGGTAGGCCATCGCATCCTTGGAGACGGTTTCGAACATTTTTGCGAACTGGGCCAGTGCAGGCGAGCGATCGGCATCGTGCGAGGTCGCGTGGATCAGGACCTTCAGCCCGTCATAGGAGGTGCAGCCGAAGGAACGCAGCACCACGAACAGTGCCGCCCCGCTGACGTCGTGGGCGATCTGGCCGCAACGGACTTCGTCGAGCCCGGTGATTTGGTGGAAGAGCGTCGTGATCTCGGGGCGCCGGTTCTCGGAGAACAGCTTCATCAGCGCGCGGGTCAGTTCGTCGGTCGCAACCGAGAGCTGCTCCAGCGTGCGCCGAATCGGGGCCTCGGGGGTTTTGCGGGAGGCAAAGGCAGTGATTACCTTGAGCCGGTCGGTCTCGCTGAGGTCAAAGAAGGCCGGCGCCAGCAGGGCGCAGTCGAAATCCTCGCGCGCCGCCAGCGACCAGGCGACCTGGTGATCCATCTGCGCTGAGCGGGCTAGGGCGCTTAGATAGGCGCCGCGCGGCGCGATCGCCGTGTTGGTGGCGAGCGCCCGATAAACCTTCCGGCTGTTCATCTGGAAGAGTTTTGCGAGGACGATGTTGGTGAGGTCGCCCCGGCGCGCCACAGCGGAAGAGAGCGCCGCATCGTTGCGGGTGACGATGCGCAGCAGGGTCTGCTCGGAAAGGCGCGGCGCGGCGACGAGGAATTCGGCCAGTTCATCGTCGATGTTTTCGATCACCAGCTGCTCGAGGGCCGGGGACAGATCCTCGGAACGGCCCAGCGTTGCTGCAGCTTTGGCGCGCGCGGCCGGCGCTGCCGAGGGAAAGAGCCGACCGGCCAGCGCTTCGAACTGGGCGAGCTCGGCTCGTGTCGGTTTGCCGCGACGGACATAGGCGTCGCAGGCTGCCACGAGCAGCGTGTTGGCGCGGTCTGCACCGCCCGTTTCGACGAGCAGCTGGAATGTTTCGTAGGGCTGAAAGCCGAGCATGTCTGACCTGGAATCACTCGAAATGGCCGCTGAGGCAACGACCAGGAGTATTTAGGGAATTCGTTAGCAGACTGTTAACCTTGACGAAGTCTTAATGGGGACAACCAAGGATTTTTGGCTTGGGATAGCGTCAGTGCAGTCGGCGGCATTCGGCAGCCGGGCAGGGGGCTGGCATGGGCAAACTCGTTCCATTCGACAGGAGCCGACGGCCGTCACGGCCGCAGGCGGTAAATACCGACAGGGGGCAGATCCTGCTTTTCACCGGCGTCCGCTATGAGCGCAGCGGCAACCCAGTGCTCAGGGACGGCAACAGCCCGGCCCGGCGCAAGCGCAAGCGTGGCTGATCGGTCGATGCTGGTTACCCGTATTGCAGCGCTCGCTGCGCTTCTGCTCCTGGGCGCCTGCGCCCGCCCGGTCGGCGATTTCGGTCGTGCCGATCCGGATATCTTCCACGACTCTGTCATGCCCGCCCTTGGCCAGACGCGGGCGGCGCTCAATAGCGAGCCGGTCTCCACATTCAACAAGAGCGACGCCGAAGTGGAGATGGCCAACCGGATCTGGCGATTCGTCACCTCTGGCCGCACCAAGGACTGGTTCATGGATATCGCGGCGGAACTGCACCGCACGCGCGTGGCCTATGGCACCGGCATCATGCCGACCTATGACCGCTACTATAACTGGCTCCACGGCACCGCCTACCGCTCCTCGGAGGTCCGCTACGCGACCATGGCTGCCGATGTCGGGGCGGATCTCGATACGATCCCCGATACCTTCGCCTCCATCTGCGAGGTGCGGGTGATCGACCACCAGCGGCTGGTGGCGCGCAACAACATGCCGGTCCTTGATACCGGCTCGAGCGACAATGTGGATGCCCGAATCGCGGAAAACGAGGACCAGATTGGCTGGTTCGTCCGTGCGCTGCGCTATCGCTACGATTCCTACAATTACGCGCTGGACCATCTGCTCGTCGAAACCCCCGATCCTGCCGCCAAGCCGGTCAACGAGGAAATCACCGCGCTCGGGCTGCGGGTCCGGCAAGCCGAGACCGGCGCGTTCTGCGCCCCGCCCCAGTTTCAGCCGGACCTCGCGGCGCCGTATGACGGGCCGGTGATTCCGTCGCGGTATAGCCAGCCGAGTCCGGCCGGGAGCTGAGCCAGGCGCCACCCTAGCTCTTGATATTGCCGCAGGCGATCTTGCTCAGCGCAGCCTCGTAGCGGGGGCGTTCGGCCTGGTGGGGTGGGGCGAGGCGGACCACCACGAAAACATCGTTGTCGTGCGATTCGACGATGAGCAGGCCGTCGGCGACCTCGATCCGCTGTTCGGCCAGCAGGTGGGTCTGGTCGGCGTTGAAGATGCCGAGGTTCAGGTTTTGGCCGATGCCGTCGCGATTGGTGGTCGAGTAGACGACGCTGCCGGCCTTGTTGAAGATCGCGAGCGACCAATAGGCATCGGGGAGCATGCCACTGACGACGCCCGGGCCGGCGGCGAGGTCTACCCGGCAGACCGCATAGGTGAGATCGGGATCGAGCTGCAGCGGATTGGGCATGCCGGGAGCGGGTTGCGGCAGGAGAATGGCCTTGTCCGGCGGCCCCAAGGCGGCGATGCGCGACCAGACGGTCGTGGTTGCGAGCCCCGGCAGCCCCAGGATCATGCCGATATGGATGACGATGCCGAGCAGCACGCCCGACAGCAGCCAGAGCAGGGTTCTCATGCGCCGCACGCCTCCCTGAAGATGGCGGGCAGGCTCTGGACCGCGACCCCGACTCCCGAGAGATTGGAGGGATCGTAGAGCGTCAGCACCAGTTCGAACGGCCCTTTTCCGGTGATCTCCAGCCAGTTGTCGGGGGCCAGGCTCCTGCTGACATAGAGCACCAGCGAACCGTCATTGGCGCGCGCCACATTGCGGCTGCGGAGCGCCTGCTGGCCGTCGGGGCGCGCAATGTCGCCGCCCTGGGCGTCGGTCGCCCGGAGCGTCCAGAAGCTGGCGACCGGGGTGGTGCCGGCAATGCGATAGCGGCAGGAGCGGTCCAGCGGCCGGCCCTCGTTATCGCCGGTCGCGGTAAAGGTGATGCCTTCGCCCTGGCCCAGCTGGAGGGCGCCGGTTCGCGCGATATAGGCGCGCGTGTAGGGATCGGGCGAGGAGGAACCGGACCCCGGCCAGGCGGACCACGGCCCGACCCGGACGGCGCCGATGAGCCTGCCGTCGTTGAGGGCGTAATAGCTCAGGCCGAACCCGACCACGAGCGCCACCACGATCATGCTCAACAGATGGAACAGGAAGCGCAAGGGTCAGATACCTTGCGGTGCATTGGCTGGGGTGATGGAGGCCTGCTGGTTCGCCGGCGCAGCGGCGGCGGCAAGGGTGGCGTGGAGGTCGTCGGCGATATCGAGGAGCTTTTGCGCGGCCTCCGGCTGGAGCGCGGGTGGGCGGGGGGCGACCTGTTGCGCTGGCCCCGCCGCTGCAGACTGCACCACAGGCGCAGGTTTGAAGTCGATGCCGCTCACCGGCAGGATCTGGATATTGGTGTGAGCGTAGGCCATGAACTTCTGCCAGGTGATGGCCGGCATGTGAGCGCCCTGCATGTGGTTGGTCGGGCTGTAGTCGTCATTGCCGTACCAGACGACGGCCACGTAGTTTCCCGTATAACCGCAGAACCAGGCATCGCGGAACGAACTCGTCGTTCCGGTCTTGCCCACCACCGGCACTCCCGGCACGTTGGCATTGCGCCCGGTGCCGCTGGTGATGACCGCGCGCATCAGCTGGTGCATGTAGAGCACGGTCTGCTCGTGCCACAGCCGCTCCTTGGGCGCACTATCGTCGTGTTGATAGATAACGTCCCCGGTGAGCGTCGTGATGCGGGTGATGCCGTAGGCGGGCGTCTTCAGTCCATCATCGGCGGCGACGGCGTAGGCCGAGGCCATGTCGATGGGCGCCACCGCCGCCACGCCCAGCGGCAGGGATCGGGTCACCGGGAAATCGTTGGTGATGCCCATCTTGTGGGCCATGTCGGCGATCGGCTGCCGGCCGGTCTTGACCGAAAGTCCCACGGCGACGGTATTGATCGATTCGGCGAAGGCCGATTGCAGCGAGACATTGCCGCTAAAACTGCGCTCGAAATTTTGCGGGCAGTAGCCGTCAATACAGATGGGGCGATCGCTGACGACCGTAGTCGGCTTGTAGTCGAGCATTTCGAAGGCAGTCGAGTAGTCGAAAATCTTGAACGAGGAGCCGGGTTGCCGCAGCGAGTCGGTTGCACGGTTGAACTGATTTTTCGCGTAATCCACCCCGCCGATCATGGCGACGATGGCGCCTTCGGTGGTGGTGGCAACCATTGCTGCCTGCGTCGCGTGGTAACGCTCGCTCAGGTCGCGCATGGTCGAGTTCACCGCATCCTCGGCATAGGACTGCAGCGTCGGATCGAGCGTTGTGCGGACGACGAAATTGGTCTCGTTGGTCTTGCCGGCCACCAGCTGCTTGACCTGTTCGAAGGCGTAATCGAGGAAATAATCCGGCGCGCTTGGATCGGCTGTATGGTCGATCGGGGTCGCCGGGTTGCGCCGCGCGGCGGTGACCTGGCCCTCCGTCATGAAGCCGGCATCGACGAGATTGGTCAGCACCTGGTTGGCGCGGCCGCGGGCGGCAGCGAGATCGACCGTGGGCGAGTATTTGCTCGGCGCCTTGTAGAGTCCCGACAGCATCGCGGCTTCAGCCAGCGAAATGTCGGTCACCGGCTTGCCGAAATAGTATTCCGCCGCCGCCGCCACGCCGAAATTGCCCGCGCCCATATAGACGTGGTCGTAATACATCTTGAGGATCTCGTCCTTGCTGTAGTGGCTCTCGAGCCAGACGGCGAGGAACGCCTCCTTGATCTTGCGGTCGATCGTGCGTTCGGAGGAGAGGAAGAGATTTTTGGCCAGTTGCTGGGTGATGGACGAGCCGCCCTGCACGCTGTCGCCCTGGGCGTTGGAGACGACGGCGCGCATCGTGCCCCAGACATCGACGCCGAAATGGTCGTAGAAGCGCCTATCCTCGGTCGCCAGCGTCGCCTTGATAAGATAGTCGGGCAGCTTGTCGAGCGGATAGGAATCGTCGGCGCGGATGCCGCGGCGGCCGATCTCGTGGCCAAACTTGTCGAGGAAGGTGACGGAGAGGTCCTCGACCCGATTGAACCCGTTGGCGGTCGCATCGAACGCCGGCAGGGCCAAGCCCGCCATCAGCACGGCGGCAATCGCCCCAAGGCTGAGAATGTCCGAGAACAGCTCCACGAACAGGCGCTTGAACCCCGAGACGTGGAAGTGCGCCATAAAATCCTGGAACCGGGTGTAGCCGGCGCCAATGGATTGCCAGAACTCGTAAAGGGTCGTGTCGAGCCAGGCATCCGCATCGAGCATGCGGTTGCGCCGGTTCTTGACGCGCCTCTGCTTGTGGTAAAATGGATCCTGCACCGCTAAGCTCGACCCTTGCTACTTTGCGGCGCCACCATAGCTGAAATTCGTGAAGAGATGCGCCCCGCCCGGTAAAATTGCCGCGCGCTTGGCAAGTTGGAGTTAGCCGTAATGCCGTTCTGGGAAGACAAGCCGTTGGCGGAGATGAACCCGGAGGAATGGGAAGCCCTCTGCGACGGCTGCGGTCGCTGTTGCCTCATAAAACTCGAGGACGAGGATCTGGGCGTCATCATTACCTCCGACGTTCGCTGCAGGCTGCTCGACGGCGATACCTGCAGGTGCACTGATTACCCGAATCGGCAGAAGAAGGTTCCCGACTGCATCAAGCTCACCCCCGAAAACGTTGCGACCACCAGCTGGATTCCGACCACCTGCGCCTATCGGCGGCTCGCCGAGGGCAGGGGCCTCGCCTGGTGGCACCCGCTGATATCGGGCGATCCGGACACGGTCGCGGCCGCCGGCGTCTCAGTGCGCGGCCGGACCTTTAATGAGGACGACGTGAAGCCCGACGAGTGGGAGGAGCATGCCGTCGACTGGCCGGAGTGGGAGCCGCCGGAGGAGATTTAGGCGGTTTGGGGACGGTGGGATAAGGGCAGGGCGTTGCCCCCATCGTCATCCCCGGGCTTGACCCGGGGACCCGTGCGTCCTCTCGACGTACCTCCGCGGAACGGGCCCCGGCATCATGGGTGGCCGGGTCAAGCCCGGCCATGACGATGGAGGCGGGAGTCCGGTGATGCCTGTCCAGGGGCGAGACTGAGCCCGCAACATGAACCCCCACACTCGCCGGACACAGGGCGATTTTCGGGTTTCCGAAACAACTTATCCCCGCGTGACGGTGGGGGGCTATAGTTTGGCTATGGTCGCAGAAATGGGTCCTGGGACCCCGCCTCCGCCACTGGGCGGCAGGGGAAACGGTCGCGGATGCGGGCGTTGAAGAAGCGCCCCTTGGAGCCGGGGGCCTTGAAGGCCGCGACGATCTCCGGCGGCACATCTAGATAACCGTAGCCGCAGCCGGACGGCACGAACCACACCGACAGGGTGCGGCTTTCGGCATCGTAGCGGATTCGAAGTATCGCGGTTGAGGGCATCGGCAGCTTCCGTGCCCTCTCGAACAGTCGGCCGCGATTTTGGTTGCGAGGGAACTTGGCCGAGGACAAACCGAAACCCGATTGGGAAGCCGTCCGCGCCGACTATGAAGGCGAGGGCGGCACGCTCGATGCCATCTGCGCGCGGCACGGGATCAGCCGCAGCGCCCTGAGCTGGCGGGCCAAACACCACCTGTGGTCGCAGCGCAACCGCACCGGCAATGTCGACCGGCCGCAGATCATCAAACGCATGTTCCGCCTGCTCGAAATGCAGCTCATCCAACTGGAAAAAGACATGACGCAAACCGGCGATAAGGAAGTGGCGGTGCTCGGCAAACTGGCCAGCACGCTCGAAAAGCTGATCGAGATCGACAACGCCGCGGCCGAAAAGCCGAAGCCCACACGAAGCAAGGAGATCCACGATCTGCGCAACAAGCTGGCGCAGCGAATCGAGCAGCTCAAGCGTGCTTGAGCACCAGCCGGAGTCGCGGGTCCAGCGCCTCGACGAAGAAGCGGCGGCCGACCTGTTGTTCGACTGGCCCAGCTGGGCGAGGGCTGAGCAACTGCCGCCGCCGGGCGATTGGGTCACCTGGCTGATCCTTGGTGGCCGCGGCTCGGGCAAGACCCGGGCCGGGGCCGAATGGGTCAGGGCGCAGGCGACCGGCATCAAGCCGGTTTCCCCGATCGCGCTGGTCGGGGAGACGATGACCGAGGCCATCGCCGTAATGGTGGAAGGGGAGAGCGGGCTGATGTCGATCCACCCGCAAAGGGAGAGGCCGCGGCTCAGGGGCAACATGCTCCATTGGCCCAACGGCGCCGAGGCGATGGTGCTTTCTGCCTCCGATCCCGACCGGTTTCGCGGGCCGCAATTCGCCGCCGCCTGGTGCGACGAGGTGGCCAAATGGCCGGATGCGGAGGCCGCCTGGGACATGCTGCAATTCGCTCTGCGGCTGGGCGAAAAGCCCCGACAGGTGGCAACCACCACGCCGCGGCCGATAAAGCTGCTGCGGCGGCTGCTGGGGGACCCGCTGACGGCGGTTTCGCGCATGAAGACCGCCGACAATCGAAAACATCTGGCGCCAAGTTTTCTGGATGCCGTGGTGGGCCGTTATCGCGGCAGCGTCCTCGGGCGGCAAGAACTCGATGGCGAACTGATCGAGGATCGGCCGGATGCGCTCTGGCAGCGGGAAATGTTTCGCCGCGCGCCAGCGGAGTTTGAACGGCTCCGCACGGTGGTGGCGGTCGATCCGCCGGTCACGGGCAATGCCAGTTCCGATGCCTGCGGCATCATCGTTGCGGCGCGAACCGGGGAGGGCGCGGTGGTACTTGCCGACCGCACGCTGCAGCCGGCCGCGCCCGCCGCCTGGGCGAGCCGCGCCGTGCGGGCGTTTCACGAGCACGAGGCAGATGCCATCGTCGCCGAGGTCAACCAGGGCGGCGATTTGGTCCGGGCGATCATTTCGCAGGAGGATCCGGGCGTGCCGGTGCGGGAAGTCCGCGCCACCCGTGGAAAATGGCTGCGGGCCGAGCCGATCGCGGCGCTCTATGCCCGGGGCCTCGTGGCGCATTGTCCGGGGCTGGCGCACCTCGAGGACGAAATGTGCGCTTTTGGCGCCGATGGCCGGTCGGACGGGCACTCGCCTGATCGGGTCGACGCGCTGGTCTGGGCGTTGACCGAGCTTTTTCCGCAGCAGGCCGAGCCGCGCATTCGGGCGCTTTAGAGCGTTTTCAGGAAAAGTGGCCACCACGTTTCCGGTTCGGAAACGCGACACGACAAAGACCTAAAACATCGGGGAAAAGAGATGCCGAACTGGCTGAACCGCCTGACCGGCGGGAGCAAGGCCTTGCCTGCCGAGCAGAAATCGGGCGGCCCGCAGACGCTGGTCGCGCTCACCGCCTTTGGTGATGCGAGCTGGAGCCGCCGCGGCTTTGCCAGCCTGGCCAACGAGGGGTTTGCGAAGAACCCGGTGGTCTATCGCTGCGTCCGGATGATCGCGGAAGCCGCGAACCGCGTGCCACTGGTGGTCAACGAGGGTGGCAAGCGGTTGAGCGATCATCCGGCGCTGGCGCTGCTCGCCCGGCCCAATCCGCACCAGGCCGGGCCCGAACTGCTCGAACATCTCTATGCCTATCTGCAGACGGCCGGAAACGCCTACCTCCAGGCGGCGATCGCTGATGGGGAGGTCAAGGGCCTGTTCGACCTCCGGCCCGACCGCATGCAGGCGGTGCCGGGCCGGGACGGCTACCCGGTCGCCTATGACTATACCTCGGGCGGCCGGGTCACCCGGCTGAGCCAGGCGGCAAGCCCGATCCCCCAGGTGCTGCACCTGACCCTGTTCCACCCGCTCGACGATCACTACGGCCTCGCCCCGCTGGAGGCGGCGCAGCAGAGCCTCGATATCCACAACGCCTCGGCGCGCTGGAACAAGTCGCTGCTCGACAATGCGGCCCGGCCTTCGGGCGCGCTGGTCTATTCGAGCGCTGCCGGTGCGCTGAGCGCCCAGCAATTCGAGCGGCTGAAAGAGGAGCTGGAGGCGGGTTTTCAGGGGGCCGCAAATGCCGGCAGGCCGATGGTGCTCGAGGGCGGGCTCGACTGGAAAACCATCGCCATGAGCCCGAAAGACATGGATTTCATCGAGGCCCGCAATGCCGCCGCCCGCGACATCGCGCTCGCCTTCGGCGTGCCGCCGATGCTGCTCGGCATTCCCGGCGACAACACCTATGCCAACTTTGCCGAGGCCAACAAGACGCTGTGGCGGCAGACGGTGATTCCCCTGGTCCGCCACGTCGCCGCCGCGCTCGGCCACTGGCTCGGGCCGGCCTTCGGTGGCGGTTTTGAGCTCTTGCCCGATCTCGACCACATCGAGGCGCTGGCCGAAGACCGGGCCGCGCTCTGGGCCCGGATCGGCGGCGCGAGCTTTCTCACCGATGAGGAAAAGCGGCGAATGCTGGGGGTGGGCGACTGAGTTCGCGGCCACCCCTCATCCTGACCCTCTCCCCAGAGGGGCGAGGGGACGATGTTGCACCAACCGTGGCTCATCGCTCCCTCCCCCCTGTGGGGAGGGTGAGCGCGGCAGCGCCAGGATGGGGGCCGCAGACGCAAGCGTTTGTTGCCCCCCCCCGACCCCTGCGGGGCCACCCTCCCGACAAGGGGGAGGGGGACGATGCGGCGCGGCCGCGCTCCAGGGACAGGCAAGGAGACCCCGATCATGGATGAACTGACCCGCACCATCGCCGAGCGCGGCGACCTGGCGCATCTGGCGCTGTTTTTGTGGGCGACGAGCGCGAGCGGCCTGGCCCTCTGGGCGCTGCGCGAACTGGCGGCGGCCAACCGGCGCTTCAACGACTTTGTCCGCGAAATTGCCACGTTGAATCAACTGTTCAGGCGAAAGGACTAGCCCCGTGAACGCAAAGAGCAATTCGAAAAGCAGCGACGAGCCGGGCGAGGTTTTTCGCCAGTTCGCCTGGCACCTGGCTGGTTCCCTGGCTTCTTCCCGGGCGGGCAAATCCGATGCCGATACAACTAGCAAGCCGCGGCCGCAAAGGGCCGGAAAACGCTGATGGCCGCCATTCCCATCGATGAGGGCGGGCGCTTTTCTGGCTATGCGAGCGTTTTCGAGGCGGTGGATGACGGCGGTGACATCGTCATGCCCGGCGCCTTCACCAAAAGCCTCCGGCAGCGCGGGCGCGATGCGATCCGGCTGCTGTTCCAGCATGATCCCAAGGAGCCGGTCGGCGTCTGGGAGCGCGTCGCCGAGGACGGTTTTGGCCTTTGGGTCGAGGGCCGGCTGATCGGCGGCGTGCCCCGCGCCGATGCGCTGCGCCGGCTGATCGAAACACGGGCCATCGACGGGCTTTCGATCGGGTTTCGCACCGTCCGCGCCACCCGTGAGGCGGCAACCGGGTATCGACGGCTCTGGCAGATCGACCTCTGGGAAATCTCGATCGTCACCTTTCCGATGATGGACGGCGCGCGCATTGCGCCTGGCCCCAACTCTCCGGCGGCCGATAGCCGCCTGATCCGGTCGCTCGATGCGGCCATCACCGCACTCAGAACCCCATAGCGAGGAAATTCATGACTGAAGCGACTGAGGATTTTGAAATCAAGGCCACCGCCGGCGCGCAGGGCGGCGAAGTTGCCGGCCGGTTCGATGCGTTCATGACCGCCTTCGAGGCGTTCAAGCGCACCAACGACGAGCGCCTGGAGCAAATCGAACAGCGCGGAACTGCCGATGGCCTGACCGAGGACAAGCTCACCCGCCTCAACGCCGCGATCGACAACGCCAAGTCGGCGCTCGACCGCGCGACGCTGGAGCGCGCCCGGCCGCGGCTCGACGGCCTCGAGAACCGTCCGGCCGCCGGCGACGAGTACAAGGACGCCTTTTCGGCCTATGTGAAGCGCGGCGAGGAAAAGGCGCTGTCGATCGGCTCCAATCCGGATGGCGGCTATCTGGTGCCAAGCGAGACCGAAACCACCATCACCCGCCTGATGACCGAGATCTCCCCGATCCGTTCGATCGCCGGCGTGCAGCAGGTTTCTTCTTCGCTTTACAAGAAGCCCGTCACCATCGCCGGCGCCGCCGTCGGCTGGGTGGCAGAGACCGGGGCGCGGGCGCAGACCAGCAGCCAGACCATCAACGCGCTCAACTTCCCGACCGCCGAACTTTACGCCATGCCGGCGGCCACGGCCTCGTTCCTCGATGATGCCGCGGTGGATGTCGGGGCGTGGATCGCCGACGAGGTCAATGCCGCCTTCGCCGAGCAGGAGGGCGCGGCCTTCGTCACCGGCGATGGCAGCAACAAGCCGACCGGTTTCCTTCACGCCGCCCAGGTGGCGGAGGCGAGCTGGAGCTGGGGCAATATCGGCTTCGTCAAGACAGCCGCGGCGGGGGCGTTTCCTTCCAGCAACCCCAGCGATATCCTGATCGACCTCGTCTATACGCTGAAGGCCGGCTACCGCCAGAACGCCAACTGGGTGATGAACCGCCACACCCAGGCCGCGCTTCGGAAGCTCAAGGACGGGGACGGCAACTATGTGTGGCAGCCGGCGGCTTCCCCTGATGGCCGGGCCTCGCTGATGGGCTTTCCGCTGGTCGAGGCGGAAGACATGCCCGACATCGGCACCGACACCACCCCGATCGCCTTCGGTGATTTCCGGCGCGGCTATCTGATCGTCGATCGGATGGGCGTGAATGTGCTGCGCGACCCGTATTCGGCCAAGCCGTACGTGCTGTTCTACACCACCAAGCGCGTCGGCGGCGGGGTGCAGGATTTTGACGCGATCAAGCTGCTGAAGTTTTCGGCGTAGGCACCGAGGCCGCGCGACAAGCTTCCTTCCCCCTTGAGGGGAGGGTGGCGCAGCCGGGTGGGGGTTGTTGCCCCAGGCACTGAGCTTGCGGCAACAACCCCCACCCCGTCCCTCCCCTCAAGGGGGAGGGGGACACTGCGGCGCGGCTGAGCGCTGGGTTACCCCCCACCCCGTCCTCTCCCCAGGGCGAGGGAGCGATGTGGCTCGATCTTGCCTCGACTCGATGCAACAATCCGAGAAAAATCCCATGACCTCTTATCTCCTCAGCGGCCCGGCCGCCGAGCCGGTGACGCTTGACGAGGCAAAAGTCTTCCTGCGCCTCGATGCGGCCGACGAAGATGCGCTGGTGGCGACGCTCATCACCGCGGCGCGGGTGCATGTCGAGAGCATTACCGGGCGGGCTCTGCTGCCGCAGGGCTGGCGCCTGGTGCTCGACCGCTGGCCGGCCGATGGCCTGGTAAAGCTGCCGGTCGGCCCGCTCCAGAGCCTGACGGCGATGACCAGCTATGATGATGCCGGAACGCCGACGAGCCTGCCGGTTAACGACGTGCTGATTGCGGCGAACGCCTCGCCGCCGCAGCTCTTCCTGCCGCCCGGGTTCGGAACGCCGATGCTGCGCCTCAGGCAGGGCATCGAGATCGACTACCTCGCCGGCTACGGCACCGATCCCGCCGATGTGCCCGCGCCGTTGCGGCAGGCGCTGCTGGCGCTGGTCGCCTATTGGTTCGAGAACCGCGACAGCGTCATTCTCGCCGGGGCCGGCACGGTGATCCCCTCCGGCTTCGACCTGATGGTTGCGCCCTATCGCCAGGTGCGGCTGTGAGCGCGCTTGCCGAGGTGCAGAAGCCGCCGATCGGCTCGCTGCGCGACCGGGTCGAGATCCGCCGCCGCGACACGGTTGCCGACGATGGGGGCGGGACGGTGACGACCTTCTTCCCGATTGCCACGGTTTGGGCGCGAGTCAGGGAATTGTCGGCGCGCCAGGCCAGCTGGGGCGACGCGCGGGGCAGCAGCCTCACGCACTCGGTGGTGCTGCGCTATCGCATCGATATCGGTCCCGGCGACCGGCTGGTGTTTTTAGGCCGCAACCTCGAGGTGGTGGGCGCCGAGGACCTCAACGGCCGGCGAACGTACCTTTCGTGCACGTGCGTCGAGACGATGGTGACGGGGTGATGATGGGCAAGGCCGTATTCGCGACCACCCCCACCCCAGCCCTCCCAGCAGGGGGGAGGGAGCCGGGCGGTGCCAGTTGCGCGTCACCAACCGCCCCGCAAACTCAGCCGGACACCCTCCCCCTTGCGGCGAGGGATGGGGTGGGAGTTCCTTCACCATGACCCACCCCATCGTCGCGCTGCAGTCGGCGCTGGTTGCCGCGTTGAAGGCCGATCCGTCGCTGACCGCCCTCGTCGGCGACGCCATCTTCGATGCGCCGCCCAGGCTCGCTCCGGCGCCGTGCATCGTCATCGCCCGTCACGACCTGGTGCCGCGTGATGGCGATGCGGCGCCTGGCAGCGATCATCGGGTGGTGCTGCATCTCTGGCACTCCGATGCCAGCCGCAAGGCGGTGCTCGCGATCGCCGACCGCGTGCTGGCGGTGGTGCTCGACGGCGCCCTGGCGCCGGCCGGGCTTGCCATCACCAATTGCAACCACGAGCGAACCGATACGGCGATCGATCTCGATACCGGCGCGGCGCGAGCGGCGCTGACATTGCGGTTTTTTACCGAAGCGTCGGCGTAACCAGACCCCCTCGCCCGCCTGCCGGCACCCTCTCCCGCAAGGGGAGGGGTGAGATGTGGCACGGCCGCGCCCCAGTTTCCCTTCTCCCCTTGCGGGAGAAGATGGCGCGGAGCGCCGGATGAGGGGGCAACCCCAAGGAGCAAAAAATGGCAGCCCAAAGCGGCAAGGATATGCTTCTAAAACTCGATGCCTCCGGCTCGGGGAGTTTTGTCACGGTGGCGGGGCTGAGGACGCGCGCACTGTCGTTCAACGCGGCTTCGATCGACGTCACCGACTCGGAATCGGCGGGCCGGTGGCGGGAACTGCTCGCTGGCGGCGGCATCAAGCGCGCCTCGGTTTCGGGTTCGGGGATTTTCAAGGACCAGGCCTCGGACGAGGCCGTGCGCGGGCTCTTCTTCGGCTCGACCATCTGCAATTGGCAGCTGGTGATCCCCGGCTTCGGCATTGTCGCCGGGCCCTTCCAGATCACGGCGCTGCAGTTTTCGGCCGACTATGCCGGCGAGGTGACGTTCGAATTGTCGCTCGAAAGCGCCGGCCAACTCAGTTTTGCGGGGCTCTGATGGCGAACATTCATCGCGGCGAAATTTCCGCCCTCATCGGCGGCGAGGAACGAACGCTCTGCCTGACGCTCGGCGCCCTGGCCGAGCTCGAGGCACGGCTGCAGGCGGGCGACCTGACCGGCTTGGCCGAGCGGTTCGGGGAGGGGCGGATTTCGGCCCGCGACCTCACCGCGATCATCGGGGCGGGGCTTCGCGGTGCCGGCAACGCGCTCACCGACGACGACCTCGCCCGCATGCATATCGAGGGTGGCCTCAGGGGCGCCGCGGACATTGCCGCGCGGCTGCTGCGGGCCACTTTCGGGGAGGCGGCATGACCGCCTTTCCCTGGAACGACGCGATGCGCTTCGGTTTTGGCACGCTCAGGCTCAGCTCGCGCGATTTTTGGGGCCTGACCCCGCGCGAACTTGCGGCGGCCGTCGAAGGAGCCGCCGGGCGGAGCCGCCCGCGCCCGCCGGATCGCTCGACGATGGGCCGGCTGATGGCTGCCTTCCCGGACAAGGAGAGTTTTGATGGCCGATAGCGATCCGCTGTTTTCCGACGGTTTTTCAACGGAGCTGAGCGGGGTTTCGACCCAGCTCGGGCAGATCAATTCGCTCGCCGGCAGCGTTTCGCGCTCGATCACCAGCGCTTTTCGTTCGGCGGCGGTCGACGGCAAATCGCTCAACAACGTGCTGGGCGATATCGCGCTCTCCTTCTCCAATATCGCCCTGAAGGCGGCGCTGCAGCCGGTGAGTCAACTCATTTCCGGCTTCGTCAGCAATCTTTTCACCGCCACCAACCCGACGCTCGGCGGGGTCACCGCCTTTGCCAAGGGCGGCGTCATCGCCTCGCCGACCTATTTCCCGATGGGTAGCGGCACGGGTCTCGCCGGTGAAGCAGGCCCGGAGGCGATCATGCCGCTGGTGCGGGGTGCCGACGGCAGCCTGGGCGTCGCCGGCGCCGGGGGTGGGGCCGTGACGGTCAACTTCAACGTCAGCGCGCCCGACGCGAAGAGTTTTGCGGCCAGCGAAGCCGAGGTGTCGGCGATGCTGCTCCGCGCGGTGAGGCGCGGGACGCGGGGGAGTTAAGACTTCTCTTGTTCCCTGAAACAAACGGAGATTCCCCCCTGCGCGGGAATGACGAAGTGCCAATTGGCCCCGGCCCTGCCTTTTGGGCAGAGGTCATTCCCGCGCAGGCGGGAATCTCTAGTTTTCCTCGAGGCCCAAAACGGAGGCGTTCATGGCCTTTCACCCTATTCGCTTCCCGCTCGATATTGCGCTTGGCGCGCATGGCGGGCCGGAGCGGTTGACCGATGTCGTGACGCTCAGGAGCGGCGCCGAGGAGCGCAATGCGCGCTGGGCCAATTCGCGCCGCCGCTACAATGCTGGCTATGGGGTGAAATCCCGGGCCGACATGCAGGCGGTGCTGGCCTTTTTCGAGGAGCGGCGCGGGCGCTTCCACAGCTTCCTGTGGCGCGACGGGCTCGATTTTTCATCCAATGGCGGCAGCGGCACGCCGACCGCGTTGGACCAGGCGATCGGGATCGGCGACGGGACGACCACGGCTTTCCAGCTCTCCAAGCGCTATGGCGCGAGTTTCGACCCCTATTTCCGGCCGATCACCAAACCGGTCGCGGGCAGTGTATTGGTGGCGGTTGCGGGGGCGGAAACCAACGGCTTCAGCGTCGATCCGCTGACCGGCCTGGTCACCCTCGCGGCTGCACCGGCTGCGGGGGAAAACATCACGGCCGGATTCCTCTTCGATGTGCCAGTACGGTTCGATACCGACCAGCTCGACATCGAACTCTCGAGCTTTGATGCCGCCGACGCTTCCTCCATCCCGCTCATCGAGGTGAACGAATGAGAGTGCTCGATGCGGCCTTCGCCGCCCACATTGAAAGCGGCGCGACGACGTTGGCCACTTGCTGGCGGCTGACTCGCGCCGATGGTGTCGTCCTGGGTTTTACGGATCACGACCGAAAACTAAGTTTTGACGGCACCGATTTCCTGCCCGTCGGCGGGCTCGATGGGGGCGAGGAAAGTGCAAAACTCGGCGCCCAGGTCGATACCAGCGAGGTTGTCGGGATCCTCCGCTCCGATGCAATCATCGAGGACGATATCCTGCTCGGCCGCTATGATGGGGCTCTGGTCGAAACTTTTCGCGTCAACTGGTGCGACGTTTCGGTACGCGATTCTGTGCGAGTATCGACCATCGGCGAGATCACGCGCGAGGATGGCCAGTTCCGCGCCGAGCTGCGCTCCGGCCAGCAGGCGCTGAACGTGCCCAAGGGGCGGCTCTACCAATCGCTCTGCGATGCACAGCTCGGCGATTCCCGCTGCGGGATCAATCTCGCCGACCCTCGCTACCGCGCCATGGCCACGGTCGCCGCCATCCGTGATCGCTACCGGCTGGCGATCGATGGCGTGTCGGGGTTCGACGAGGCGTGGTTCGGCCTCGGTACAGCCGCCTGGAGCAGCGGCAGGCGCGACGGACTCAAGGACCAGATCCTCAGCCATGCGCGGATCGGCGGGGCCGATATTTTTAGCTTTTCCACCCCGGTCGGCGACCGGGTTGCGCCCGGCGATACGCTCACCGCGCTCGCCGGTTGCGACCGGCTCTTTGCGACCTGCCGCGTGAAATTCGCCAACAGCCAGAATTTCCGCGGCTTTCCGCACATTCCGGGCAATGATTTCGTGCTGAGCTATCCCAAGCCGGGCTCCGCCCTCAACGGCGAGCCGCTGGTGCCATGAGCCCGACCCCGGACGAAATCATTACGGCGGCCCGGGCTTGGCTCGGCACGCCCTATCGCCACCAGGCCACGACGCTCGGCGCCGGCTGCGATTGCCTCGGCCTGCTGCGCGGGGTGTGGCGAATGCTTTATGGCGACGAGCCTGTCGCCGTGCCGCCTTATCGGGCCGACTGGCGCGACCTTGGCAGCGCTGAGACCCTGCTCGCCGCTGCCAACCGCTTCCTCACCCCCGCCTCGCCGCCTCTCGCCGCGGGGCAGGTAGTGCTGTTCCGCCTCGCGGGCCTGCAAAGCCCCCGGCATTGCGGCATCATGGTTTCCCCTGAGCGCTTCATCCACGCGCAGGAGCGCCTCGGCGTCATCGAGGCGAATTTGACCGATGGGTGGAGGCGGCGGGTGGCGGGGGTGTTCGGGTTTCCGCCTCGGGGGACGGCGTTGCCGAGCTACCGATGAGGCCGCTATAGTGGATACGGGTACCTTGCACCGACAGGCAGGCGAAAAATGGCGAAGCGGGCCTTCACAGTACGCGCCGTGTGGGATGACGAGGCCAAGATCTATTATTCCGAAAGCGACATCATCGGCCTTCATATCGAGGCGCCCACGGTGGACGAGTTCGAGGCGGTGATGCGCGAGGTTGCGCCCGAACTGATCGTTGCAAACCACGTATCGATGCCGGATCTCGCGACGACACCGCTTCTTTCAGAGCAACGCCAAGGGATCGCACGAGAAATGGGTAGATTCCGCGGGCAGGGTTCTGATCGTTCCGAATAATCTGAAGAGTCGGCATACGGCCAACGGCATTCTTCGCGACGCCGGCAGCAAGCTTCACCTGCAGTTTTAGCAGAGGCCTCCCCCTTATCCGGCGCTTCGCGCCTCCTTCTCCCGCGAGGGGAGAAGGAGGCTGGGGCACGGCCGTGCGACACGTTGCCGAGTAGCTCCGCGCGTTCAGCTGCTGCGCGGCTTTGCGGGCTGAATTGTTGCCGTCCCCTCCTTCGTCATGGCCGGGCTTGACCCGGCCACCCATGAGGCATTGCCAAGTCCGCTCCTGGTACGGGGAGAGGCAGCATGGGTCCCCGGGTCAAGCCCGGGGATGACGATGCGGGGAGGGAGGCGATTCACGGTCGGCGCTGCCCCAAGCGTTCCTTCGGCCCTCGCGACCTCGCGTCTGGCTTCTTGCTTCCCTCAAAAACCGAGATCCATTCATGGCCACACTTGCGCTTTCCGTTGCCGGGCAGTTCGTTGGCGGGCTCATTGGCGGGCCGATCGGGGCTGTTGCGGGGCGGGCGCTTGGGGCGCTGGCGGGCAGTGTCGTCGACAATGCCATTTTCGGCAGCAAGTCCACGACCGCGGCGCCGACCGGCAGCGACATCAGTTTGCAGGGGTCGGCCGAGGGTGGACCGATCCCAAAACTCTATGGCTGGAACCGGGTTACCGGCAACATCATCTGGGCGACGCAACTCGAGGAAACCACGCAGCAATCCGCCGGCGCCAAGGGCACCGCGCCCAGCACCACGACCACCACCATCCTCGCCAATTTCGCGGTTGCCCTGTGTGAGGGCGAGGTCAGCCGGCTCGGGCGGATCTGGGCAGATGGCGAACTGCTCGAGACCGAGCAGCTCAACCTGCGGTTTTATCGGGGCAGCGAGGACCAGTTGCCCGATAGCCTGATCGAGGCCAAGCAGGGGGCCGACAACGCGCCTGCTTATCGCGGCCTCTGCTACCTGGTGTTCGAGCAGCTCGATTTGACGCCGTTCGGCAATCGCATTCCCAATCTCTCGGTTGAGCTCTGCCGGGTGGTGGGCGAACTGGAGCCGGCGATCAAAGCCGTCACAATCATCCCGGGCGCCACCGAATTCGGCTACGATCCGAGCCCCCGTGTCCGAGTGCTCGGGCCGGGCTCGACGGACAACGAGAACGCGCACCTTTTCTCCAATATTTCGGATTGGACCTGGTCGCTCGACGAATTGCAGGCGCTTTGCCCCAATCTGGAGCATGTGTCTTTGGTTGTGGCCTGGTTCGGCGACGATCTCAGCTGCGGGACCTGCGCCATCGCGCCGCGGGTGGAATCCGCCTCGCGCCAGGTTCACGGCGCGAGCTGGGCCGTGTCGGGCCTGTCGCGTGGTGATGCGCGTGTCGTGTCGCAGGTGAATGGCGGGCCGGCTTATGGCGGCACGCCGTCGGACGCCTCGGTGCTCGCCGCGATCGCCGACCTCAAGGCGCGTGGGCTGAAAGTCACGCTTTATCCGTTGGTGATGATGGACATCGCCGCCGGCAATGCGCTGGAAACCCCCTATGGCGAGGCCGGGCAGCCAGCCTATCCCTGGCGCGGGCGGATCACCTGCAGTCCGGCGCCGGGACAGGCGGGTACGCCCGACCAGACTGAGGGAATCGCGGCCCAGCTCGCGGCGTTTCTCGGCGGCGCCGCTGCCGCGGATTTCTCCGTTTCGGGCACGACCGTCTCCTATTCCGGGCCCAACGACTGGGGTTTCCGGCGGATGGTCTTGCACTATGCCACGCTGGCGGCGCTGGCCGGAGGCGTCGATGCGCTGATCATCGGCTCGGAGCTGCGCGGGCTGACGACGCTCCGCGGGGAGGGGAACAGTTTCCCCTTTGTTGATGCGCTGGCGACGCTTGCAGAGGACGTGCGGGCGGTGGTCGGGGGAGGCACCAAGCTTACCTATGCGGCGGACTGGTCGGAGTTTTCGGGTTATCAGCCCGCCGATGCCCCCGGCGACAAGTTCTTCCACCTCGATGCGCTCTGGGCCTCGCCGGCCATCGATGCGCTCGGGCTCGACAATTACTGGCCGCTGGCCGATTGGCGGGATGGCACCGATCATCTCGATGCCGCAATTGCGGATGGGCCCTGCGATCAGGGCTATCTGCGCGCCAATATCGACGGCGGCGAGGGGTTCGACTGGTACTACGCCTCGGATGCCGATCG
>DATJHO010000048.1:0-38232 GCA_035493835.1 Devosiaceae bacterium | reverse complement strand
GGGGTGCGGCCCCGGCCCGTTTCGAAGGGCCGCGCTCCGCAACGAAAAGGCCGGGATTGCTCCCGGCCTCTCTCATTCAATCGGTCCAGTCGAACGGCTAGCTCTTTTCTTCCGCGGCCTTCGGCGTCTTCTTGGCCGCCGGCTTCGGGCCGGGGATGGCCTTGGGCCGGGCCGGACGCGGCGGGATTGCGATCAGTTCGAGCTTGGCTTCGGGGCCGACGCCCACCACGGCCACGGTCACCGAGCCGCCATTCACCAGTTCGCCGAACAGCACCTGATCGGCCAGCGGCTTCTTGACGTATTCCTGGATCACGCGGCCCAGCGGGCGCGCGCCCATGCGCTCGTCATAACCACGGACGGCCAGCCACTCGGCCGCCTCCGGCGTCAGCTCGATAGTCACGCCACGCTCGGCCAACTGGCCCTCGAGCTGCAGCACGAACTTCTCGACCACCTGGCGAACCACTGCCGGCGGCAGCGGGCCGAACGAAATGATGGCGTCGAGCCGGTTGCGGAACTCCGGCGTGAACATCCGGTTGATCGCTTCCTCGTCGTCACCCTGCTCGCGCTTGCGGCCGAAACCGATCGGCGACTTGGAGAGCTCCATGGCCCCGACATTCGAGGTCATGATGAGGATGACGTTGCGGAAGTCGACCGACTTGCCGTTGTGGTCCGTCAGCTTGCCGTGGTCCATCACCTGCAACAGGATGTTGAACAGGTCAGGATGCGCCTTCTCGATTTCATCGAGCAGCACCACGCAATGCGGATGCTGGTCGACACCGTCGGTCAAAAGCCCGCCCTGATCGAAGCCGACATAGCCCGGAGGGGCACCGATCAGCCGCGAGACGGTGTGGCGCTCCATGTATTCGGACATGTCGAAGCGCAGCATCTCGACCCCGAGCGTATCGGCCAGTTGCTTGGCCACCTCGGTCTTGCCGACACCGGTCGGGCCGGTGAAGAGGTAAGAGCCGATCGGCTTTTCCGGTTCGCGCAGGCCCGCACGGGCGAGCTTGATCGCCGAAGAGAGCGCCTGGATCGCCGCGTCCTGCCCGAACACCACCCGCTTGAGATTGGATTCGAGCCCGGCGAGCAGTTCGGTATCGGACTTGCTCACCGACTTGGGCGGGATGCGAGCCATGGTCGCGATCGTCGCCTCGATTTCCGGGACGTCGATCACCTTCTTGCGCTGGTCCTCGGTGAGCAGCATCTGGCTCGCACCGGTCTCGTCGATAACGTCGATCGCCTTGTCCGGGAGCTTGCGGTCCGAGATGTAGCGGGCCGAGAGCTCGACGGCGGCGGTGAGCGCCTCGTCGGTGTATTTGAGCTTGTGGTAGTCCTCGAAGTACGGCCGCAGGCCCTTCATGATCTCGATCGCATCGGGCACGGTCGGCTCGGCGACGTCGATCTTCTGGAAGCGGCGCACCAGCGCCCGGTCCTTTTCGAAGAACTGGCGATATTCCTTGTAGGTGGTCGAGCCGATGCAGCGGATGCCGCCCGAGGCCAAAGCCGGCTTCAGAAGGTTGCTGGCATCAAGCGCGCCGCCGGAAGTGGCGCCGGCGCCGATCACGGTGTGGATCTCGTCGATGAAGAGGATGGCATCACGATGCTTTTCCAGCTCCTTCATGACGGCCTTGAGCCGCTCCTCGAAGTCGCCGCGATAGCGCGTACCGGCCAAGAGCGCACCCATGTCGAGCGCGTAGATGGTCGATTCCTTGAGCACCTCGGGCACTTCGCCCTCGACGATCTTGCGGGCGAGGCCCTCGGCGATGGCCGTCTTGCCGACGCCGGCGTCGCCCACATAGAGCGGGTTGTTCTTCGAACGGCGGCAGAGAATCTGGATCGTGCGCTTGAGCTCGCTGTCGCGGCCGATCAGCGGATCGATCTTGCCGGCGCGTGCCTTGGCGTTGAGGTCGACGCAGAAATCGGCCAGCGCCGAGTTCTTGCCGGGCGCGGCGTGCTCGCTCTCCTCGCCGCGGGCTGCCCCGCCCGTGCCGCCCTCTTCCGCCCCGCGCACCCGCCGGTCCTCGTTGGGACCCGATTTGGTGATGCCATGGGAGATGAAGTTGACCGCATCGAGCCGGCTCATGTCCTGCTGCTCGAGGAAGTAGGCGGCATGGCTCTCGCGCTCGGCGAAGATCGCAACGAGCACATTGGCGCCCGTCACCTCCTCGCGGCCCGAGGACTGCACGTGGATGACGGCGCGCTGGATGACGCGCTGGAACGCAGCGGTGGGCCGCGCGTCCTGGCCGTTCGGCACTACCAGGCTGTCGAGTTCCTCATTGATGAAGTCCTCGAGGTCGCTCTTGAGCGCCTCGATGTCGACATCGCAGCCGGTCAGCACCGCGATGGTGTCGCGGTCGTCCGTCAGAGCCAGCAGCAGGTGCTCGAGCGTTGCGAACTCATGGGCGCGCTCGCGAGCCAGGTTCATCGCCTGGTGGAGGGCCTTTTCAAGTCCGCGCGAAAATGAGGGCATTTCGAGATCCTATTCCTTTTCCATCACGCATTGCAGCGGATGTTGGTTCTTGCGGGCCGTATCCATCACCCGGGTGACCTTGGTTTCAGCCACCTCGAATGGGTAGATGCCGCACTCCCCTACCCCCTGATTGTGGACGTGCAGCATGATGCGCATGGCTTCCTCACGCGATTTGTTGAAGACGTCCTGCAGCACCAGCACGACGAACTCCATCGGTGTGTAATCGTCGTTCAGCAGCAGCACCCTGTAAAGGCTCGGCCGCTTCGTCTTCGGGCGCGATTTCGTGATCGTGCCCGTGTCGTATTGGGAGCCACCATCGGACCCCTGGCCGCCGCTGTCGCCGCCAGCAAGCCGCAATGGACCACCCAGCACCAAGGATGCTTCGAAACCAATGCCACGCCTGTGAAAATAAGTGGTCATCGCCAACGAGCCGGTAGAACAAAAACGGAGAAGCATGGTGCCAGCATTATGTAGGCAAAACTTTGCCCGTGTTAAGAGGCAATAGCGGCCCCTAGCCGGTTGGCGAGGTTGCCCTCAATCGGCCGTGAAGCTGCCGCGCATCAGTCCAAGTCAATTCGTATCGCATTTTACCGAATGGTAACGCTGCCTCGGCTAGCCTTCTTTTCGGGAATGACGATGTTTTCGGGTCTGTTTCAGCCCCGGACGCCTTCCTGATCATGTTGCGTGGGGTGGCGGCGCCACCCGATTGTGAGTTGGAGTAAAGGGTGGCAGCCCAGGCGTTTTCGTTGGTGCGCAAGCAAGTTGCGCGCGTCATTACAGCCGTCGTGATCGCGGGCGCCGTTTCGGTGGCATGCGTGCTTCCCGCCCAGGCCGTCGAAAACCTCAAGAACCTCAGAAAGTATGCCGGCATCGTCCTCGATGCCAAGACCGGCGACATCCTCTACCAGGTCCATGCCGATGACGAGCGCTATCCGGCGTCCATCAGCAAGGTGATGACCCTTTATATCCTGTTCCAGGAACTGGCGGCAGGCCACATCACGCTCGATACCAAGTTCACCGTCTCGCCCTGGGCGGCCTCTGCATCCCCGACCAAGCTCGGCCTCAAGGCAGGCTCCAAGATCCGGGTCGAGGACATCATCAAATCCATCGTGACGATTTCGGCCAACGACATGGCTCGCACCATCGCCGAAAACATCGCTGGCAGCGAACCCGCCTTTGCGCGCCGGATGACGGCGACGGCGCACGCGCTCGGGATGAACCACACCCAATATGTCAACGCCTCCGGCCTGCCGGATGCGCGACAGCTCACCACGGTGCACGATCAGGCGCTCCTCGCCAGCGCCGTCTATGAGCACTTCCCGCAATACTACCATTTTTTCCAGACACGCAGCTTCGCTTACGGCAAGCGCGTCTATGGCAACCATGACAACGTCCTCGGCTTCCAGGGCGTCGACGGCATGAAGACCGGCTACATCAATGCCGCCGGCTACAATCTGATGACGGCCACGCGCAAGGGCGATCGTCATCTGGTAGTCGTCGGCTTCGGCTTCAACACCGGCGGGGAGCGCGACGCGATGGTTCGCTCGCTCGTTGCAAAATACCTGCCCAAGGCACACGCCGGACAATATCTCGCCTCGGCCATGATCCGTCTGCCGGGCCGCCAGCGGCCGACCACCATGCTCGCCAGCCTCGACGGCGATGCCGGGACAACCGATGACGCCGCGGCCAAAACCGTGAAGCCCGCGCCGGTGCCGACGTTCCGCAAGGACGACAACGCCTCGATCATTCCGGCCGCCTATGATTCCGACCCGGTCGCCTACGCCGACGATCCCGAGGCACGCCATACGGCGGATCCCGTAACCGGTGCCGACGGCACGCCCCTCCCGATGGAGGGCCGGCCGGCCCTTGCGGCGGTATCGGCCATCGGCGATGCCTCGAGCTCGCGCCAATCTGCGCGGCAGGACGTGGTTGGCGAGTCGCTCAACCACATGCTGCTCGGCGCCCCGCCTGCCGCCTTGGGCCAGACCCGCGCATCGGCACCGCTCCTGCCGCCGGTCGGCATCGGCGACAAGAACCAGGCGATCGATCTTTTCAGCAGCGGCAGCATTTCCAGCCACCAGGTCGCCGAGGCTGCCCTCGAGGTCGAGTCCGAAGTCTTGGGGCTCAAGAAGTCTGAACCCACCCCGGCTCGCGTAGCGGAAGCGGCAACGCCCGCTCCCGGCGGCTGGATCGTCCAGATCGGCGCCGCACCGACCGAGGAAGGTGCACACGGCCTGCTCAGCGATGCCACGCGCCAGATCAGGACGCTCCACGACCTGCGGCCTTACGTCGAGCGCTTCGACAAGAACGGCCAGGCATTCTATCGCGCCCGCTTCGTGGGCTTCGGCAACCGCAACGAGGCATCCGACGTTTGCGGCCAACTCAAGAAGGCAAAAATGACCTGTCTCGCCATGCAAGGCTGAGACGCGACCGTACGGGTGCAGCGGCGGCAGACCGATCACCCCAGGGAAGCGAATTTGGTGCACGTGTAAGGAGTAGCCCAAATGAGCGAGGCCTCTAGCCTTACCGAGCTGGCGCGGTTCGCCGGCAAATCAAAGCTGAACTCCGACAACGCCGAAACCCGGCGCCGCGCCATCGAGGCCATTGCCGTCGGCCTGCAGCCCAGGCTGCAGCAGCGCGGAGTCGCCGATCTGCTTGGCGTCGTGCTGGTGCTTTCGGCCCGGACGCGCCGCATGGTGCTGCCGCAGGTCGATATCGACATCGACGTTTTCTCGCCGGGTGGCGGCCGGGCGCTGCGGCTCATCCTGCCGCGGACCTGATCGGCGGGGCGTCGCTGGAGCTGGCGCCCTGCCTTGCAAGTGCCGGTGGCACCGCGCTGGGATTTATTGAAGCCATCCCTCTCCACATCGTCATCCCGGGGCTTGACCCGGGGACCCATGCGGCCTTGCTCGTACCGGTAGCGCTCTTGGCGCGCCATCATGGGTGGCCGGGCCAAGGCCGGCCATGACGGGGGGTAAGGGGGCCTTCAGCCCAACGGCTGCCCCCCGTGCCGCCGGAACATTCAAGCTCATCCCCTCCACATCGTCATCCCCGGGCTTGACCCGGGGACCCGTGCGGCCTCGCCCGTACCTGTAGCCCTCTTGGCGAGGCACCATGGGTGGCCGGGTCAAGCCCGGCCATGACGGGGAGATGGTGCTCTTCGGTCTGACTGCTCCAAAGGGGGGGACTGCGGCCTTAGCTCAGCGCCGCGGTCCAGGATCGCCGCCAACCCAAAGAGGAAGCTACGCCGCGGCCGCCTCATCGATCGAGCAGGAGTGCGTCAACCGCATATCCGCCACGACCGTGCGATTGCGTCCCAGGCCCTTGGCCCGATAGACGGCCGCATCCCCTGCCCCCAGCAGCAGGTCGAGATCGAAAGCGCTCTGGTCGGTGGTTGCAACGCCCGTGCTGACGGTGGTGCGGATTGCCTTGCCGGCGAAATGCACAGGTGTCTCCTCGAAGCGCCGGCGGATGCGCTCGGCGACCTGTAATGCCTCATCCAGCCCGGTTTCAGGTAAAATGAAGCAGAATTCCTCGCCACCCATGCGATAGAGCAAGTCGCCGGTGCGGGTGTCGGCGCGCGCCACATCGGCGAAGCGCTGCAGCACCATGTCCCCGGCCTCGTGGCCGTGTTCGTCGTTTATCGCCTTGAACCAGTCCAGGTCGAGCACCAGGACTGAAGTCGGGTGCTGGTTCCGGCCACGGCGGTGAGCGATGCGCCGCGCCTCGTCGGCATAGGCGCGCCGGTTCCACAGTCCCGTCAACGGGTCCGACATCGCCTGGCGGCGCTCTTCGGATTCCCGCCGTTCGCGCGTCAGGGACAGAGTTAGCGTCACGATGAAGGTTGCGTGAACGGCAGTGACCAGACTCAGCCAGACAATCCAGACACCATGGACTGGATGACCATCCTCGCCCGGAAGGTAAAAAAAGGCAGCCGCCACAATTCGCAGCACCGCGAAAAGTCCATAACTCGCATAGGTCAGCGCAGCCGGAATTAATGAGGGCAGGTTCTCCGCGCGAATGCGCCAGAGTTCCCGCGCCGCCAGCCCGCAGAACAGCGCGATGCAGAGCGATACGAGCCCATACCTTAGCGGGATGCTGTCGAGGAATGCGGGCACGCTGGAAAGCGCCAGCCAAGCCGCGACGACAAACAGTCCCGTGAGTTGCTCGCTGGGCCGGCGCGCAAATTCTCTTGACCCATGCCAAAGAAAAACAAAGGCCAGAATTCGAACTGCATTGCCCACGCCAAGCAGAAGGAACTCGTGGCCGTGGATGGGAATAAGATAGACTAGTGTCGACAGGGTGCCGAGGAGAAAGGCGAAGCCAAACCACCCCAACCATCGCGACTTGAAGTCGCGAGCCCAGAAGAACAGTGTTTGCAGTCCAAGCAGTCCCACGATGGTGCAGATCGAAATCAGCGTCGTGGCGGTGTCAAAATGCATGGGCTCGCCGAATCTGAGCGATCGAGCGCGAACTTTAGCGGCCTATAGGTTTCCTGATTCTGAATAGTCCACTGGAATCATGGAGATATTCGCACTTTCGACGTCTCAGGTTCAGGAGGCCGGCGCCAAATGCTCGAAAGCCGCCGGCGAGCTTGCCCCGTCGGCCCAGGCGGCCAATGCAGCGCGCCTGGCATCGGCCCTTTCACTCATGGGCAAGTTGAGGGCCTCAACCAGGGCACGATATTCCTGCCGCGCGCTGATGTGGGACATCGAGGGCAACCCGCCGAGCAGTTCGGCATCGAGCTGATCAAAGACCGTCAGGCCGGTGGGGAACAGCGAGCGGAATATCACCCGCTCGGCAATTCCATCGGCGAGCCGGCAGCCTAGGCGCAACGCGATCTTTTCGAGACTCGCCTGCACCACGCGCATTGACCGCGAGGACAGCATGGCGATGCGGTTGCGAACCAGCACCCAGTCGATGGTCTGCCCGTCGATCGCCAGCCGCTCGGTGCGGGCGCGCTGCACCAGCCGCGAGTAGTGGCTCAGTTGCTGCGGATCGCCGGTCGCCGGATCGATCCGGGCCATCACGTCGAGATCGATGAGGCTGTCGTTCACCGGCGTGACGAGCGTGTCGGCCAGCGAATGCGACAGCCGGGTAAGGTGCGTATCGAAGCCGGGGGTGTCGACCACCAAAAAGTCGGCCTCTCCCTCGATTTCCGTCACCGCCTGCCGAAACAGGTCGAATTCGAGCTTCTGATTTTCCCGAATAGAATCGCCGCGCGCCACCGGCAAGTGAAAATGCATCGGGTGCGGCAGCCGCAAGCCCTTGGCCTGCGCCCAGTCGCGGCGATTGCGAATATAGTTCGTGAAGGTCTGCTGACGGCTGTCTACGTCAATCGAAGCAACCTTAAATCCTTGATACAGTAAGTATATCGCTAGATGAAAGGCGGTCGTGGACTTGCCCGATCCGCCCTTCTCATTGCCCACCACTATCACATGCGTGCCGGTGCTGTTCACAACGATTCACCCCCAAATCACAGCGGACAGTGAGCATTTCGGCTGTCTCGTTCAAGGGGAAGCTTGCAACACTCCGGGATCGACCGCACCGGCATCAACCGAACCTTTGCGGGCGGGTCGCGTTTAAGCGGCAGGAAAGCGCCAAGCGTCACACCCCCGCCTTCCCTGTGGGATCAGCACATGAACACAGTCGAGGCGCTGCGGCGCAAGCTCGATAGTATCGGCGAGGTCAACGAAGATGCAGTGAAGGTCCTGGCCCGCCTGCCCTACCGCCTGAAGGAACTCGCGCGGGGCGAGGCTGCCGCAAGCGATGGGCAGCGAACCACGGAGTGCTGCCTGCTGATCAGCGGTTTCATGCATCGCTACAAGCTCGTGGCGGATGGCGGGCGGCAGATTCTGGCGCTGCACGTGTCGGGCGACATCCCGGATCTGCAGAGCCTTCACCTCCACACCATGGACCACACCCTGGCGGCGACCACCCGTTGCTCCGTCGCGTTCATTGCGCACGCTGCGATGACAAGGCTGGTGCACGAGGCGCCCGAGGTGGGCGATCTCTTGTGGCGCGACTCCCTGATCGACGCGGCCATCTTCCGGACCTGGATCTTGATGATGGGCCGGCAACCGGCCTATCGGCACCTCGCCCATCTGTTCTGTGAAATGTTCGTCCGCTCCGCCGCTGTGGGTCTTGCGGCAGGAAATTCATGCCCGCTGCCGCTGACGCAGGAGGAGATCGGCGACACGCTGGGGCTGTCGATCGTGCACACCAATCGATCGCTGCAGCACCTCAGGGAGGAAGGCCTCGTCCGCTTTGAGGGGTTTCGGTTGACGGTGCTTGATTGGCAGCGCCTCAGCGCCGCCGCCGAATTCGACCCGACCTATCTCCACCTCCGCCCTCGCCCGGATTTCGACGCGACCCTGCCCCTCGGGCGAGGCTGATCGCCGTCAAATCAGGCCGAGCCGGGCCAGTTCCTCGGCGATTTCCACCGCCCCCTGTCCCCCGGCGCCACCGTCGAGATCGGGCGGCGCATCCTTCGGATCGAGATAGCGCCAGCCCTGGAAGGCCGATTTCGGCCGCGGGGTGACCCTTATGAGGTCAGGCGCCATGATGATGTCGCAGCAGCTCAGCCCCTGCTCGTCGGTCGCCGCGGCGAGGCGCAGGATCGGCTGCCGGCAGCGGATGACGCCGGAGATGACCCAATAGACCGAGCCCTGCCCGTCCTCCATCTCGGCGGCGCGCTTGGGCCGGGTGCGGGTGCGATGGACGTGAACGTCCTCGCCATAGTCGGCCCCCCACCAATGCGCGCGCTCGTTGCGATAGGATTCGAGTTCCTCCAGCGTCGCTACCCCGACGCAGAGCTTGACCATGTGCATCAGAGGCCGCGACCCTGGATGACGTCGATCTCGTCTTCCTCGACGATCCACGGCTCGACGGTCGCCGCCGCCAGCCAGGACTGGAACGCCGGCAGGGCATAGATCGCCCCGATATAGTCGGCCGCGGTGTCCGAGGTCGGCAGCTCATAGGTCCGGACCCGCGAGGCGAGCGGGGCAAACATCGCATCAGCGGCGCAAAAGCTGCCGAACAGGAACGGCCCGCCCGATTGCTCCAGCAAACCGCCCCACAGCCGCTCCATCCGCGAGAGATCGTCGGCCACCTCATCCACGGGAATGCGGCCGGGCAGCGACTTGCGCAGGTTCATCGGGGCGTGGCTGCGCAGCGCCGAAAACCCGGCATGCATCTCCGCCGCCGCCGCCCGCGCCAGCGCCCGCTGCCTCGCGTCCGCCGGCCAGATCGGCTTTTCCGGAAACTTCTCCGCCAAATATTCGACGATGGCTATCGACTCGTTGATCACCAGTTCACCGTCGATCAGCAACGGCACGCGACCCGTGGGCGAGATGGCGCGAACCTTTTCGCGCCAGCCCTCGCCCGAAAGCAGGACCTGTTCCTCGACAAAGGGAATGTCGAAATGGGTGGCCACGAGCCAGGGCCGCAGCGACCAGCTCGAATAGTTCTTGTTCGCGATGACGAGTTTCACGGCAGCCCAACCAATCCTAAAAAACTGGGGCGCCACGTCGCCGGGCGCCCTCAACATCTGCCCGCAATGTTGCCCCCGCGACTTCCGCTGCGTCAAGGCTGTCATCGCCACCTTGACACCCATGGCGAGCAGCGCTTTTATGTAGCCGAAAGGTTACGCATCATGCACCGACAGGCCGCCAGCGCCGACATCTTCCGCGCCATCGCCGACCCAACGCGCCGGGCAATCCTCAAGCGGCTGCGGCAGGGCCCCGCCCCGGTCAACGCGCTCGCGGCCGAGTTTTCACAGAGCCGGCCGGCCATCTCGAAACACCTGCGCATCCTCAACGAGGCGAGGGTAGTTTCGGAACAGCGCTCCGGGCGCGAGCGCATCTACCGCATCGAGCCGGACAAGCTTCGCGAGGTCGACGACTGGATCGGCGAATATCGCGGCCTCTGGCGGGACAATCTCAATCGGCTCAAAGCATATCTGGAGGAAAAATGAGCAGCACGACCAGCGCCGCGCGCGCCATCGCCGACGTCACCGAGGGCACGATCCTCGCGAGCGTGGATATCATGGTCCCCGCCGAGCGGGTGTTCGCCGCTCTCAGCGACGGCAACGAGATCACCCGCTGGTGGGGCAACCCGGCCATTTACACCACCACCAGCTGGGAGACCGACTTCCGTGTCGGTGGCCGCTGGCGGGCGGACGGGGTCGGCGCCGACGGGGTACCGTTCTATGTCGAGGGGGAGTTCATCGAGATCGAGCGCCCCCACCGGATCGTGCAAACCTGGGAACCCCAATGGGATCAGGGCAACAGGACGACGGTGACCTATCAGCTCAGCCCCATCGAAGGCGGCACGCGGCTGGTGGCCCGGCACGAAGGTTTTAAGGGCCGGCCGGAAATGTGCCAGCAGCATTCGGACGGCTGGGCGATGGTGCTCGGCTGGCTTGCGGCGGACATCGGGCCAAAGCCCCAGCCGGATACGGCCAAGTATTTCGTGGCGCGGCTGCTGGCGCCCCGGCCGGACTTTGCCACCTCTCTATCGGATGAAGAGATGGCGGTGATGCAGGCGCACATGGCCTATTGGAGGCCGAAGATGCAGGAAGGCAAGGTCCTCGTCCTGGGTCCGGTAAACGATCCGCGGGGCAGCTGGGGCCTTGGGTTGATGCGCGTGGAATCGGAAGAGGAGTTGCTGGAACTGCAAAGCCACGATCCAGCGATCACCTCGGGCCGCGGCCTCAGCTACGAAAACCTGCCGATGTTCCGCGCCGTCTGGAAGCAGAACTGAGGGGCGGGGACCGTGGGCTCCCCCACTCCCCCTTCGTCATGGCCGGGCCTGCCCCGGCCACCCATGACGCCGCGCCACCTCCGCATCGGTAAGTAGAAGGGCTGCATAGGTCCCCGGGGTCAAGCCCGGGGATGACGATGTGCCGAGGGAAGCGACGATGCAGCGGGACTGGACGCCCCCGCTTATGCCCGTTCCTTCGTCGCGAAAAACTGTATTTTCGGCCAGTCCTTTTCCATGCGCGCCAGGTACCAGGTGCTCTGGGCGAGGTAGATCGGCTCGCCGTCCTTGTCCTCGGCCAGCACCGAGCGGTTGCCGTCGACGAAACGCTTCAGCTCCAGCTTGTCCTCGCACCGCACCCAGCGCGCCATCTCGTAGCCAACGCTCTCGAACGAGATCGGCACGCCATATTCGCCGGCAATGCGGGACGACAGCACTTCGAGCTGCAGCTGGCCGACGACGCCCACGATCCAGTCGGCACCGATCATGCGGCGGAAAACCTGCGCCACGCCTTCCTCGGCGAGGTCCGACAGGGCCTTGCCGAGCTGCTTGGATTTCATCGGGTCGGTCAGCCGCACACGGCGGATGATTTCCGGGGCGAAGTTCGGGATGCCGGTGACCTTGAGCGGGCCGTTGCCCTCGGTCAGCGTGTCGCCGACGCTGAGCGTGCCGTGATTGGGAATGCCGACAATGTCGCCGGCCACCGCCTCGTCAGCTGTCTCACGGTTGTGGCCGAAAAAGAACATCGGGTTGGCGACGGTCAATTCCTTGGCCGTCCGCATGTTCCTCAGTTTCATGCCGCGCTTGAACGTGCCCGAGGCCAGTCGCACGAAGGCAACGCGGTCGCGGTGGTTGGCATCCATGTTCGCCTGCACCTTGAAGACGAAACCGGAAACCTTTCCGTTTTCGGGGAAAATCGGCGCGGGCTCGGCCGGCTGCGGCCGCGGCTCCGGCGCCCAGGTGCCGAGCGCGCGGAGCAGTTCGGGGACGCTCACATCCTTGAGCGCGGAGCCGAAGACGACCGGCGTCAGATGCCCGGCGAGGAAGGTTTCGAGATCGAATTCCGGCAAGCCGACGCGCACCAGCTCGAGGTTCTCGAGGCTTGCCTTGATCACCGGATCGGCGGTGAGTTCGTCGTCGAGCAAGAGGTCATCGAGCGAGGTGAAGCCGCGGATCAGTTCGCCAGTCGGCGACAGCACGCGCGAGGTCGCGAGGTCAACGGTGCCGCGGAAATCGACACCCTGCCCCAGCGGCCAGACCACGGGCGTCACATCCAGCGCCAGGGTCGAGGCGATTTCATCGAGAAGCGACAGCGGATCGCGCCCTTCCCGGTCCACCTTGTTGATGAAGGTGATGATCGGAATATCGCGCAGCCGGCAGACTTCGAACAGTTTGAGCGTCTGGCTCTCGATGCCCTTGGCGGCGTCGATCACCATCACCGCCGAGTCAACGGCCGTCAGCGTGCGATAGGTGTCTTCGGAAAAGTCCGAGTGGCCGGGGGTATCGAGCAGGTTGAAGGTCAGCCCGTCATGCTCGAAGGTCATCACCGACGAGGAAATCGAAATGCCGCGCTGCTGCTCGATCTCCATCCAGTCGGAGCGGGTGGAGCGGCGATCCTTGCGGGCGCGCACCGCGCCGGCCTGCTGGATGGCGCCGGAAGCGGCGAGCAGTTTTTCCGTCAGCGTGGTCTTGCCGGCGTCCGGGTGCGAAATGATGGCGAAGGTCCGCCGCAGCTTGTGGGGCTGCAAATCACTGACGTTCCTTGCGGGACTGGACTGAAGCACGGCAATTCTCCGGAAAACGCTCAATCGAGCGAGCGGCCCTATTACGGGAAATCCGTTTCGGCGGCAACCGCCGGCCGTGAGTCGGCGCGTCTAGCCCCTCGCCCCGCGCCCTATCGCCGCAGAGACGTTCCGTCATCTCGCCGCGGCCTTCGCGATCGTCCTAATCCTCAGTTATCAACAAAGGAGGACCAAATGATTCTGAAGTTTGCGACTTTCCTGACCGTGATCGCGCTCTCGGGCGCCGCCCTGACCCCGGCGTTCGCAGCAACCGCCGCCATGCCGGCAAATACCATGGCCGCGAAACCGGCCGCAAAGACTGCCACCGTCGACCCGAAGCGCTTCAAGACCGAAGCCCTTGCTTCGGCCTCCTGCCCGACCGGCACGGTGGTCTGGGCAAATACCAGGTCCAAGATTTTCCACCTCCAGCGGACCGCGACCTACGGCAAAGGCAAGAACGGCACCTATATGTGCCAGACCGATGCCACCGCCGAAGGTTTCAAGGCGCCCAAGAAGCCCGAAAAGATGGTCTCCTCGGCAAAGTAATTTTTTGCCCCTTCGTGGGTTGGGCGCTCCGCAGCAGCGGGGCGCCTTTTTGTTTTTGCGAGGTCGGAGCTCGTCCTTCGAGAAGTGCGAGGTTGTCGGGGAATGCGCGCTGTAAGCCCATCCTTCCAGACTCAGGATGAGGTTGGTGGTGTTGCTCGGCGCGGGCGGATTTCCTCTCCCCAAAGGGGCGAGGGTGGCCGGCAGGCCGGTGGGGGGCCCCCGCTGCACGTTGGCCACCAGCTCCTTTGCCCTCGGCCCGCATGGTGAAGGCCCTGCCTAAGCCCCTTGGAACGTCGCCCGAAGCTCGAACTTTGCCGTTTCGTTCGGCGCTAGCGTCACCGTCGAGGGCCGGGCGGAGATGTCGTCGCCGGCGCCCGCGCGGGCCGCCATGCCATGCCAGGGCTCGAGGCAGAGATAGGGCGCGCCCCGCTTCTGCCAGACGGCGAAGTTGGGCAGGTTCAACCAGGAGAGGGCAACCGAGCTGCCATTTTCGGCAGCAAAGGTGATCCCCGTGCCGACGCCGAACGGGAATATCAGCGCATCGTTCGAGAACAGGTCCGGCGCGAGCGTCATCTCGCCCTCGACGAACGGCGATTCGTACGCCTCGGGCAAGATCAGCCCCTTGCCATCGAGCTGCAGGAATTTGGGCGTGTCACGGGATGCGAGCTTGAGATAGTGGCGCTTCCCCTCCCCGCCCGGCAGCGGCCAGACGAAGGCGGGATGAAAGCCGAAACCGAACGGCATCTGCCGGCTGTCGAGATTGCCGACCTCAACGCTCGTTACCAGCGTTTTCCCCTCGAGCGCATAGCTGACCGAGAGAAAAAACTCGAAGGGATAGCTTTCCCGCGTCTCAGGCGAAGCCTTCAGCATGAGGGTCACGCGATCGGCGTGTTCGGAGGCGACCTCGAAGGTCGAATGGCGCGTAAAGCCGTGCCGCTGCATCGGGTAGCGCTTGCCCTCGATCGTCACTGCGTGTTCGGGGCTTTCCCCAACGACGGGAAACAGCAGCGGCGCGCGACTCGGCCACCACTTGGGATCCCCGTGCCAAAGCCACTGGGCTCCATTGGCAGAAACGATCGATTGCAGTTCGGCGCCTACGGAAGCGACCTCGACCGTAAGTTCGGAATTGGCGATGCGCATAGATACCTCCCCGCTTGTCGCGGTGACGTCTTAGCCCACACTGCAATTATGGTCGAGCAGGCGTTCCGCCGAGGAATCGCGCCAATTGGCGAGCAGGTAAAAGCCCTGCTTGCCGTCGGGCAAAGTCGCCCCGGCAACGGCGACGGTTGCATGCCCGGTCAAATTATCGGTCGCCGGCGGAGCATCATCGATCAGGCGCGCAACATTGACGCCCGCCAGGTCCGGCGAATCGATCGCCCGCACCCAGTAGACGTCGCCGCGGAGGGCCACCGGCAGCTTTGTCCAATGCTGCGTGATCCGGGGGGCATAGCGTGCCAGCGCGTCGCTGACACTCGGCTGCAGGCAATCGATATGGATATGAAAATGGTCCTGCGTCCGCGTGCCTTCGGCGTTCACGGCGAGGCCCACCGCATCGCGCGGCAAATGCCGTCCGAGCGCCGCGGCAACATCGGTCCGTGTATCCCAGGCAGCCTGCCACAGATCGGTGGCGGCGTTGGTCCGGAGCGTCGGGCTTTCAATCCCGCTGATCGGAGCAATCGGGGCGACGAGGAACTCGCTGGCAAAACCGGGTGAGCGGATCACCACATAGCCGTCATCGTCCGCCTCGCCGGGCCGCACCTCTGTACAGGGGAAGCTTACGCCCAGCGTCGATTGGGCGATGGAACAGGCCCGGACGACCTGCCCGAGCGCGCGGCGGCTGAACTCCTCGGCGAGCGAGGATGTCGCCACGATGGCTACGAGCCCCACTGTCCCGGCGAGCAACACACGGGAAAAATTCAGCTTCATGCCCCCGTCGACCCCTTTTTCGTCCACAGCCAGCCGCCGGCATTCCGGGGGCCGTCCAGCGCTCAACGCAGGCTCGCGGAACGCTGACCGAAAATTATGCCATGAGAGAGGCGAATCAAGGGCCCGGCCGCAACCGCGGCTATAGGACGCGAGCAATAGGCGCTCGCCGGTCTGGGCAACTTCGTCTCCCCTGTCCGGGGAGAATGGTGCGGTCGAGAAGACTCGAACTTCCACGCCTTGCGGCACAGCGACCTCAACGCTGCGCGTCTACCAATTCCGCCACGACCGCACGCCATGGTAGGGCCACGCCATCCGGCGAAGCGAGGCAGCCTGTAGCAAATGATCCGGGCCCACTCAAGCGATATAAATCGGCGGGCCCACGCCGATGGGGATAACCCGATTCAGGAGCGGCGCTGGGTCTTCTCCGTCACCGTGATCGAGAGCCGGCCATCGTCGATCTTGACCTCGCCCGAGGCGATCAGCGTGTTGTTGGCATAGATCTTCAGCGGATCCTGCTCGAATGCATCGAGCTCGATGATGGCGCCGCGCCCGAGCCGCAGCAGGTGATGGATCGGCATGACGGCCGAGCCGAGTTCGACCGAGATGTCGACTTCAATTTGGTCCAGCGTATTCATAGATAGAAGAGACTCGCCCCATCCGGCCCAGCGCCGGCCACCCGGAGACCATTGGTTAATTATGGTTAGCGAACAGTTAACAAATTTCCGTCCCTCCTCCATGGGTGAGGTCGCCCTGAGAAGGCCCGATGCCCAGGCGGTGGAGTGGACGATTTCGCCGGCCGCGGTGGACTACCCCGCGGCGCTTGCCGCCATGCGCGCGCGCGCCGCGTCGATCGCCGACGGCACCGCCGGCGAGGCGATCTGGCTGCTGGAACACCCCCCGCTCTATACCGCCGGCACCTCCGCCCTGCCGACCGACCTGCTGCGGCCCGACCGCTTTCCCGTCTACGAGGCCGGGCGCGGCGGCCAATATACCTATCACGGCCCGGGCCAGCGCGTGGCCTATGTCATGCTCGACCTGCGGCAGCGCGGCCGCGACATCCGCGCGCTGGTGCAGAACCTCGAGGGCTGGGTGATCGACACCCTCGCCGCCTTCAACATCACCGGCGAGCGGCGCGAGGGCCGCGTCGGCGTCTGGGTGCGCCGCCCCGACAAGGGGGTTTTGCGCGAGGACAAGATCGCCGCGATCGGCGTCAGGGTCAGCCGCTGGGTGACGTTCCACGGTATCTCCATCAATGTTTCGCCCGACTTGTCACACTATGACGGCATCGTACCGTGCGGAATTGCCGACCAGGGCGTGACGAGCTTTGAAGATCTTGGGCAATTGGTGTCGATGGAAGAAGTCGATTCTGCCCTCCGGTCCGCATTCGAACGGCGGTTCGGCCCAACGATTACACAAAGCTGAGACTCGCCCAATTCGGAACAAAATCGTTCAGCTAGTGTTCAGTCGTATTCGATGAAAAGTCGAACCGAATCCAAGCGATTTGGCGACGCGGCGGAGCAGGCGCGATGTTCAGGGTCAAATCGGTGGGGCTCTCGGCGATGTATTTGGCCATCGCCGTTCTGGTTTCGGGCACGCTGGTGATGGCTGTGCGCAGCAACTACCTGGTCGACGGTCGGTCGCCGACAGTCGATATCGCGATCCACCGGCTCCAGAACGCCTGAGAGGCCCTTATCCAAGGCCTCTTGCCACCCGGCCCCGGCCACCGCATTTTCCGCTGAGGCGATTGCGAGGCGGGGAATCAGATGTTTTGGGACGATTTGCGTAGACTGCTGGCCGGGCCGCAGCTTTATCGGCTCGAAAGCCTCATCACCGAGCGGCTGGTGCCGATTCTGTTTGCCTTCGGCCTCGCCGCCATTGGGCTTTGGGCGATCGACCATCTGGTCGCCTCCTTCGCCCTGAGCTTCAGCCAAGGGCTGTGGGGCATCCTCGAGATTATCGTTTTGGGTCCGCTCATGGCCATGGCCCTGAGAATTGCCTGCGAATTCGTGCTCGTCTTCTTCAAGGCCAACGAAATGGCTGTCCAGGCGGTGACCCGGAACCGGGGCCGGGACACGCTGCTCGATGAGGTCAGCGACGCCATTCACGACCTCGCCGAAGAGGATATTGAAGCCGAGGAGACGCCGCCCGAGACGGCCCGGCCAGCCACCGATCCGGTAGATCCGCCGATCAAGCGGACGGTGCGGAGGCCGCCGCGGCGCTCGCCTCCGACCCCGTAGTCGGTGCCCCGTCGGCAAGGGCAGGTAGGCGCAGGCCCAGCATGAGCAGCGCGCAATTGCTTTTTCCAGGGTTTGGCGTATTAGACCCGGCCCATGACCCAACAGAATGCGGGCGCACAGCCCAAAATCGGCCTGGTCAGCCTCGGCTGCCCCAAGGCCCTTGTCGATTCCGAGCGCATCATGACGACGCTGCGCGCGCAAGGCTATGCCTTTTCGCGCGATTATGAAGGCGCGGACATCGTGCTCGTCAACACCTGCGGCTTCCTCGACAGCGCCAAGCAGGAGAGCCTCGAAGCGATCGGCGAAGCGCTGAACGAGAACGGCAAGGTGATCGTCACCGGCTGCCTCGGCGTCGAGGAAGGCCTGATCCGCCAGACGCATCCGAGCGTGCTCGCGGTTACCGGCCCGCATCAGTATGAGGACGTGGTCAACGCGGTGAACGCGCACCTGCCGCCCGTCCCGAACGCCTTCGTCGACCTCGTGCCGCCGCAGGGCCTGAAGCTGACGCCGCGCCACTATGCGTACCTGAAAATTTCTGAGGGCTGCAATAATCGCTGCTCGTTCTGCATCATCCCGCAGATTCGCGGCGACCTGGCGTCCCGGCCGGCGGCGAGCGTGCTCTATGAGGCGGAGCGGCTGGTTGCGGGTGGCGTCAAGGAGATCATGGTCATCTCCCAGGATACCAGCGCCTATGGCCTTGATACCAAATACGCGACCAGCAAGTTCCGTGGGCGCGACGTCAGGGCAAAATTCCACGACCTCGTGGAAGAGCTCGGGCAGATGGACGTGTGGACCCGCCTCCACTACGTCTACCCCTACCCGCATGTCGACAGCATCATCCCGCTGATGGCTGAGGGCAAGATCCTGCCCTATCTGGACATTCCGTTCCAGCACGCTTCCCCGACCGTGCTCAAGGCCATGCGCCGCCCGGCGAACCAGGAAAAGACCCTCGATCGCATTCTCTCCTGGCGCGCCATCTGCCCCGACCTCACTATCCGATCCAATTTCATCGTCGGCTTCCCCGGCGAGACCGAAGAGGATTTTGATGCCCTCCTCGATTGGGTCGAGGAAGCCGAGATCGACCGCGCGGGCGTCTTCAAGTTCGAGCCGGTCACCGGCGCGCCCGCCAACGACCTCGAGGGCGTTGTCCCCGATGAGGTGAAGGAAGAGCGCTACGCGACGCTGATGGAAGTGGCGCAGAATGTTTCTACCGGCCAACTGGCCAAGAAGGTCGGCCGCACCATCGAAGTACTGGTGGACGACGTGCGCCCGGACGAGGGCCGCGCCATCGCCCGTAGTAAATGGGACGCGCCCGATATTGATGGCCAGGTGATCGTTGAAAACGCCATCGGTATAAAGCCGGGCGACAAGGTCACGGTCACGGTCACCGGGTCGGACGAGTACGATCTCTTTGCCGTGCCGGCGGGTGATGCGCCTCGCGCGTGATGCCATGAGTGCCAGCCGCCGCAACAAGCGCGGCGTCACCCCCGCGCACGCGGGAATCCATCTCCGGTCAGTCAACTCCGCGTTTGCGGCGACTCAGCAAAAGATGGATTCCCGCGTTCGCGGGAATGACGGCGGCTGTGTTGCCCGGCCAGATACAAATCGAAAGGTGACATGGCACTGACCCCGCATCGCGATTTCGTCGTTCCCCTGCCCGGCGGCAAGAGCCTTCGCCTCAGCCGTGGCCCGACGGTGATGGGCATTTTGAACATCACCCCGGACAGTTTTTCGGATGGTGGAGAGCATGATGTTCCCGCGTCGGCCGCGGCACATGCCCAGCTGATGCTTGCGGAGGGTGCCGATCTCATCGATATCGGCGGCGAAAGCACGCGCCCGGGCGCCGAGCCGGTCAGCGCCCAGCTCGAACTGGAGCGCGTGATACCGGTGTTGACCGCCCTACGCCATGCAGCTTTTCCCCTGCCCTTGTCGATCGACACCTACAAGGCTGCTGTCGCCGAGGAAGCAGCGCTGGCCGGCGCAACCATCGTGAACGATGTCTATGGCCTGCAGCGCGAGCCGGAGATCGCGGACGTGGCGGCGCTTCACGAGATGCCCGTCATCGCCATGCACTGGGATCCGGAACGTGACACCGCCAAGGACATCATCGGCGAGCTGAAGCGCTATTTCGAGCGCTCGATCGGTATTGCCGGAAAGGCCGGCATTGGGCCCGACCAGCTCATCCTCGATCCCGGGTTCGGCTTCGCAAAATCCCTGGCAGAAAACTACGAAATCCTCCGAAGGCTGGCGGAACTGCACGACCTCGGATGCGCCCTATTGGTCGGCATGTCGCGAAAATCAATGATCGGCAAGCTGCTCGACGCGCCGCCAGACCAGCGCCTCGCCGGCACCATCGCCACCTCGGCTGTTGCTTATGCCGCTGGCGCGCATATCTTTCGCGTGCACGACGTCAGGCCCAATCGCGATGCGCTGCGCGTCGCCGAGGCGGCAATCTACGGCATCTGAAAGGGCCACGATTTTCATGAGCAAGAAGCCCAAGGGCGACCGCATCATCCTTAAGGGGCTGGCCTTTTACGGCCACCACGGCGTCCTTGCCGAAGAAAGCGTGCTCGGCCAGCGCTTCTACGTCGATCTCGATTGTGGCGCCGATCTCACCCACGCCGGGGCGACAGACGACATCGACGCAACCATTTCCTATGCCGCAATTTACGAGGTGGTCAAAGCCGCCTTCAGCGAGCAGCGATTCCGCCTGATCGAGGCCGTGGCGCAGCACATCGCCGACCGGCTGTTCGAAAGCTTCGATGCGATCAACTGGGTCCGCGTGCGGGTGCGCAAGCCTGAGGCGCCGATTCCCATGGTCACTGGCGAGGCAGCAATCGAGATCACCCGCTTCAGGACCGAGCACTGATGGCGCGAGCCTGGCTGGCGCTTGGCGCCAATATCGGCGATCCTGCGGTGCAGCTCGAAGAGGCGGTCGGGCGAATTTCCGCCACGCCCGGTCTTGAGCTTGTGGCGCGCTCGAGCATTATTCGCACCGCCCCGTGGGGAAAGACCGACCAGCCGGATTTTTACAACATGGCCGTGACGGTCGAGACCAGCCTTGATCCCCATGCCCTGCTCCTTGCCTGCCTCGGCATCGAAGCGGCAATGGGCCGGCAGCGGCTGGTGCATTGGGGACCCCGGCTGATCGACCTCGACATCGTTGCCTATGAGCGGGTGGAGCTCGACCTGCCCGACCTGAAGCTTCCCCACCCCTTTGCGCACGAGCGCGACTTCGTCCTGGTGCCCCTCCGCGAGATCGCCCCGGATGTGGCGAAATGGATCGTTCAGCGGAAGCGCGTCGGGTCATCCGACGCCTGACTAGACCAACGGACCGAAAAGCGGCTGGCACTCTTCGGGTGATTCTGATGCAAAAGCAAAAGAATGGAGCGCCGTCCGATCGGTACGTCCGGCGCTCCAGCTCCCGCAACCGGGACTAAAGACGCTAATTGAACTGCGACTGAAGTCCCTTTGACGCACGTTAGCCATTCCTTTGGCACAAAGTCTCCTCATTCTCGCAGCGGTTCGTTAGGCGATTCTTGCAGAGAATCTGCCCCAAAGAGGAGAACTCACGTGAGATCCATTCAGAAGCTGATCGGGCTGGCCGCCTCCGCCGCATTGGTCCTGGCTGTTTCGGCCGGGCTCAGCGCCGTCCCGGCATTTGCCGGCAACTCAAGCCACGGCAACTCGGGTGACCATGGTCACTCGGGCGATAATGGGAATGGGAACGGCAACGGCAACGGTAACTCCGGAATCGGCAACGCTGATGCCTCGAGCCTGACCGCCAGCGTCGGCTCGCCGGAGAATTCCAACAACGGCAAGTCGAACATTGCTTCGCTGGCAGGTGCCGGCAACGCGGCCCACGCCTCCGTCCAGGGGCTGCTGCACGCCAGCCCCAATTCGGCGGTCGGCCGCGTCAAGACCTATGCCGACCTGAACTTCAAGCTGACCTCGGGTGACCTCCAGAAGGCCGTGACCGACGCGCAAACGGCATTCGACACTGCCTATCCGAATTTCAGCACCCTGACGGGCACCGATCTGCAAACCGCGCTCGCCAGTCCCGAATACAAGGCGCTGCAGGATGCCCAAAGCACCCTTACCACAGCCCAGCAGGATGAGCAGGCCGCCCTCGGCAAGATCACCAAGAATGCCGACAATCCGGCGGTGAAGAGCTACATCGATGGCCTGCTGAGCAAGTACTACGCCTATCTGGGCACTCAGTAGCCACGGACAGGTACCCCCAAACCCGGCGCCTCCTTGCCGGCGCAGAGCCCCTCAGCGGGAGGGAGCATGTGGCATTGCCTTGCCCTTCTCTCCCCTTCCCGCGAGTCGGGGCAATCGCATTTGGCTCCGGCTGCCCTCCCCCTTGAGGGAGGGTTGGGGGGTGGGGGGGCGCGCCGCAGGCGTGAATTCGCGGACCGAACCTACGGCCGAGTCACCAGTTCCAGCACCTTCACCGCCGCGTCGAATTCCTTGCGGCGCTTAAATCGGCGGCCGACGGCCTCTTCGGTCTCGCCCCAGAGGCGCATGTTGTAGTCCTCATCGACATGCGCGGCGGTCCACACCTCGTCGGGGGTGAAAAGGCCCTCGCGAAGACCGATCGCCAGCAGCCCCGAACCGGTGAGCGAGGTGATCGAAACCAGCGCCGTGATCGCCAGAAGTTCTTCCTCCGCGATCGCCTCGGTCACGCGTGCCAGCGTCGCTTCGGGCTGGTCCTGATGGATGATACCCATGGTGGGCTGGAAGGCGACGCCGAAGTGCCGCGCCAGCTTCACCAGCGCCGCGTCCCATGCGGCCTCTTCCTCGACGACGAGTTCGTGCGGGGCTTCGGCGCGATAGAGCAGCAGATCGTTGCCGGCGTATTTCGCCACCTCCTCGCGGAAGGCGGGGAGGCGTTCGATACCGCTCTCGATCGCCGAATTGACCAGGCGAACGATTGGCATGGTTGCCGGATCAATGCGCTCGCCCTGCGCGGCCCATTCCTCGGCCATCAGGCGCGCCAATGCCTCCACAGGAACGACCACCGGCACCCTGCCCGGCGTACGCGTCGGCCGGCCATCGAGGGTGACGGTGTAGCCGCCGTCCACGACCCCGACCCCGGTCTCCTTGTAGAACCGCTTGGGCAAATCTTCGCCGCGAGCATGGGCCTGCGCCCGGCCATAACCGTCGTCGCGATGCTTGTGCGCGTCCTCGATAAATTCCCGCATGGCTATCCCAGAAGCTGGTCGATGGCGGCGTCGAGCTGGTCGAACCGGTCGATGACGATGTCGGCGCCGGCCGCTTCCAAATCAACAGTCTCGTGATAACCCCAGGCGACGCCGATCGTTGCGACGCCGGCAGCCTTTCCCATCTTCATGTCGTGAATGGTGTCGCCGATCATGACGGTGGCCTCGGCTGCAGCACCGACCTTGCCCATGGCGGTTTCGATCATTTGGGGGTCGGGCTTGCCGCGATTGTGGTCGGGCGTTTCGACCGAGTGGAACCAGTCGAAAATTCCGTGGGCGGTCAGCAGCGTCACGGCGCCGCGATGGCCCTTGCCGGTGGCGACGGCGAGAATGGTATCGTCGCGATGCCGCAGCCGCTCCAACGCGGCGAGGGCGCCCTCGAACAGCGGCTCGCGGGGACCACCCGAGACGCGCGAATAGTAGGCCCGATAGCTGGCGAGAAGTTCCTCGATGAGGTCATCGCTGGCCAAGGGCGCCAAAATCCGGATCGCCGGGCGCAAGGTGATGCCCGAGATCGAGCGGATCGCCGCCTCGGTGGGCACCGGCTCGCCGACTGCCTCGAAGGCCGCGGTGACGGTCTCGATGATCAGCAGCTCGGAGTCGATGAGCGTGCCGTCCATGTCGAAAATGACGAGCCGCATCAATCCTCCGGGTCCTGGTCTTGGGCGTCGTAGCGATCTGGATCGAAGCCCAACGCTTCGAAAGTTTGCAGCATGTGCTGCGGAAGGGGCGCGGACACATCGAGGATTTTCCCCGATCGCAGCGGCAGGCTGATGCGGCGGGCGTGCAGGTGCAGCCCCTGCCCCAGCCCTTCCGGTGGCGTCCAGTTCTCGATGTTGAAATATCGGGGATCGCCCAGGATCGGCGTCTTGAGCTCGGCCATGTGGACGCGGAGCTGATGCGTGCGGCCGGTCATCGGCTTCAGGGTCACCCAGGCGAAGCCGCGCCCCGCGGTATCGGTGGTTGAATAATACGTCACCGAGTGCACCGCGTCCGGCGTGCCGTCGGGGACGACCACCATCTGCTCTCCCTCGATCCCGGGCTGTTTCAACAAGAAGCAGGAGATGCGCCCCTGCTTGGGATGGGGATTGCCGACGACAATCGCCCAATAGATCTTGCGTGCGGAACGGGTCTTGAACACCTCGCCGAAATAGGCGGCGGCGGCGCGGCTCTTGGCGACCACGAGACAGCCTGAAGTGTCGCGGTCCAGGCGGTGCACCAGTTTTGGTGCCTCGCCCTTCTTGTTGGCGAGGCTTTTGAGCAGCCCGTCCATGTGGCGCTTGGTGCCGCTGCCGCCCTGCGAGGCAAGACCGTGCGGCTTGTTGAAGACAAAGATCTCGTCGTCCTCGTAGAGGATCAACTTCCGCAGGTAGTCGGCATCGGCGGCATTGGTCTTGATTTCGGCCTTGGCGACTGCCGCCTCGACTGGCGGGATGCGCACCAGTTGCCCGGCGGCAAGCCGGGTGTTGGTCTTCACGCGGCCGCTGTCGACCCGCACCTGTCCGGTGCGGATCATTTTCTGCAGCGTGCCAAACGAAACCTGCGGAAAATGCGTGCCGAACCAGCGGTCGAGCCGCATCCCGTCCTCGTCGCGCGCGACGGCCTGCAGCCGAACACCACTCACGCGGGACTCCCTCGCATGAGCACGAGGCCGAGATAGAGCGCGGGGATCGCGATGGCCACCGAGAGCGCAACGTAGAGGAAGGCCGGCACCAGGTCGCCGCGCTCGATCATGGTGATGGTATCGAGCGAAAACGAGGAAAAGGTGGTGAAGCCGCCCAAAACCCCGACGGCGAAAAACAGCCGCGCGTCGTTCTGCCAGGCCGGCAGCAGACGCGCCATCAGCCCCACGAAAAGCCCCATCACCAGCGAGCCGATAATATTGATCAAGAGCGTGCCGAGGGGAAACGGATCCCGCCAGAAATTGCCAACGAAGACGCCGGTGCCATAGCGGAGCATAGAGCCGATCGCGCCGCCGACGGCAACCAGGAGGTAGGGATACATGAGCGAGAAGCCGTATTTGTTCAAAAACGGGCTTACGCTGGAAAGGGCGGCTCGATCAAGGGCTAGCTCGCGTCCGGAGGCTCCAGTTGTGGCGGTCGGCGGCTAATTGCTGACGACGACCTTCACATACGTCTTGCCGCTTTTCTCATAATAGACGCCGCGACAATTGTAGTAATGCCCGCCAAAATAGCTCCCGTAGACGCAATAGGACGGCAGCGTGTTCACGCGCACGGTGGTGCGCCGGACCACGGTACGGCTCTCCCGGCGCACCGGGCCGGTGTAGACGTGGGGCGTCACCGCCTGGCCGATCGCCGCCTGAGCCGGTGCCGCCAGCAGGTGAATGCTTGGGACATCGCCATCCCATCCAGATCCAGACAGGCCCAGGATCGCCGCGATCCCGGCCGCGCAAAGAAGTCTCAACGATCTCATCGCTAGCTCCTCCCGGGCAGATGCCCAAAATGCGGTCCACGTCGCCACCGCAAAGCTGGCAAGTCGAACTGTACCTTTTCCGCCCTTTCGTCAATCTAACTGAAATAGCCACGTGGCTAATCCGCCAGCCATGCGCGGAGCGCCGCGGCCTCTTGGGGTCCCTGCTTTCCGCTTGCTTTGTGCCGTATCGGACAGACTGCCGAACCAGATGGGGCCGCGAACAGGCTCCTGCTGTCATCGTGAGTACATTTGCTTAGCGCCGGAAGTCGAGCTCGCTTAACTTAGCCCGTGCGGGCGACCTGCGACGTTCGCCCTCGACAATGTGTTGACTTGGCGATCAGCCCCGGGACGTACAAAATGTATCCGTGCGTCCCCCACGTCACATTACGAACTCTCTGCTACTCAATACCGTCCGAAGCTGGACAATAGTTTTGTTTTTGTTGAACTTTCGTTTCATCTATTATCGAAGCGTCACGGACAGCAAGTCGTGAGGCCTTGCCTTTCGCGACTCGGCCGTCTGGCGGCGCCCCTGCGGTCAGATTGCAGTATCGCTCGACCGCGGGGTCAAGGCCAATCTAGGCGGTCGATGGCCATCCGGGTGGGGCCCTGCCATCCGGGTGGTCGCCCTCTTTGCGCGCATTTTTCAGGCACTTCTCTGGTTCGGTTCCCGGCAGTGGCCGCAGCCGCAACAGGAGTTCTGAATTCAAATAACACAGACTATCCATTGCCAGGCCCACTGTATAATTTATAGCCCATTCGACCTATCAGCCGTTTGTTGCTTACCTTAAGCCGTTGACATTCTGGCCCCGTGTTAATAAATGCACAAAACGATACACTTCGAAAAGACCTGAAAGCCGCGACCTGTTGTCAGTTATTCTGGTAAAAAATCAAGAACTACTGTGCAGAACCGCACATAAACCGTGACAGGGCAGCAGCAAGGGTACATCGAAGCCAAGCAAAAGGCTGCCTAACTCCTTGAGTTGGCAGCGTCCCGCGAGCAAAGCGGGCGAGCCTCGGTTGGCCGATTGGAACGCGAGGGCAGCAAGAACTAGCCCGAACATCGGAAAACAGACGACCAGGATTTCCACGATCGTCACGCGCGACGACCATCCGAAGTCGCGATAACCGCCAACCCCGGCGACGCTGTCGCTGGGAGCGGCAAGCCAATTTCCGGGAGGCCCGCATTGCCCCTTTTGTCGCTTCAGTATGAGAACAGGTTACTGTCCAAGCTGTCGGAAGAGGACATTTCGTTGCTCGGCCCGATACGACGGGTCGAACTCGCGCCGCACAACCTGCTGGAGCGGGCTCACCGTCCGCTCGACTACGTCTATTTCATTGAGCGCGGCTTCGCCTCCGTCCTCTCCGAGGCGGCGGCGGACAGCAGCATCGAGGTCGGGCTGATCGGACCGGAAGGCATGACCGGCCTGGCAGTCGTGCATGGGGTGGAGACGACCCCGTTCAGCACATTCGTCCAGAGCGGTGGGGCAGCCTTCAGGGTCGAGGCGGAGCGGCTTCGCGCGGCGCAGGCCCAGAGCCCACATTTGCAGGGATTGCTGATGCGCTATGCCCGGGCGTTCGCCATTCAGGTGTCCTCCACCGCATCGGCCAACGGCACGCTGCTGCTGGAGCAGCGCCTGGCGCGCTGGCTGCTGATGGTTGCCGATCGCGCCGGCGACTCGTTCCAGGTCACGCACGAGTTTCTGGCCGCCATGCTGTCGGTGCGCCGTCCGGGCGTGACCCGGGCGCTACAGGATCTCGAATCCAGGGGCCTGATACGTGCCATGCGCGGCATGGTGGCGATCGCCGACCGGCAAGGGCTCGTCGCCTACACCAAGGGCGCCTACGGACTTGCAGAGGAGGAGTATCGCGCGCTGATCAACGACTATCCGCAGCGATAGGGTTTGTCCCTTCGCAAAACCCGCGGCGGAACCGATGCTCAGGAGGCCCATTGCTTGCTATCGGGGTTTGCCGTCCTCACGATACCCCGCGGTCTGGCCGGCGTCGGCAAAACCCCAGACCGGGCCGGCTAAGAGACGTCACCGGCCTTGCTGGCATCCAGATGGCAATTGCGCGTTCCGCGACAAGCGGAGCGCCAGGGTGCATTCGCGATTGGACCAGTTTTCATGACTCTCCATGAAATGGACCAGAAGAATGCTGAAACGTTCATTGATGGCCGGCCTTGCCGGCGCAACGCTGCTGGGCGCACTTGGCCTGGCTACGATCCCCGCTGCGGCACAGACCTGCCTCAACCCCTATGCCGGTGCGGTACCGCTGAGCCATGACGCGATGGATCCTGGAGCGGGGTTTGGGTACGACAAGAACTTCGTCGACCAGCAGCTCGCCAAGGGCAATCGCTGCGCGAACCAGGCGGGCCCGACCACGCAGCAGTCGGCTCCTGTGTCTCCCCGCCTGGAGTACAACCGCCGCGCCAATCCAAACGCCTTCAGGTCCGGCGGGACGTATTACTAGCCGGCCCGACCAGCTGTGACCGACTGGTCGCCGCAGACCACGGGAGATAGCGATGTGCCGAAGCCGGCTGCCGCCCGGCTTCGGCGGCGGGCTGCGCCAAAACCGCGGCCGCCCTTCCACGGTCTTCCGACTGAGTTCTTGCAAGGGAGTTGCAGATGCCAATTACCGAATATGAACCAGGCACCACTTTTCCGGGCCGCATGGGCCGCACGGTTGAAGACTCAGAACCGGCATGGCCGGCCCCCGAGCGCGCCAAGGCCGGCTCACCCAACGTGCTGTTCATCGTGATCGACGATACGGGCTTCGGCCAGTTGGGCTGCTATGGCGGGTTGATCAACACCCCCAATCTCGACAAGCTGGCCAAGAACGGGTTGCAGTTCACCAACATGCACACCACGGCGCTTTGCTCGCCGTCGCGCTCCTGCATGCTCACGGGCCGCAATCACCATTCTAATGCGATGGCGTGCATCACCGAGGGATCCACCGGATTCCCGGGGGCCAACGGCGCGATTCCGTTCGAGAACGGCTTCCTTTCCGAGGGGCTGCAGCAGCACGGCTATGCCTGCTACGCAATCGGCAAATGGCACCTGACGCCGTCCGAACAGATCAGCGCCGCCGGTCCCTATGATCGCTGGCCGCTGGGCCGGGGGTTCGAGCGCTATTACGGTTTTTTGGGCGGGGACACACACCAGTACTACCCCGACTTGGTCTACGACAATCACCAGGTAGATCCGCCGAAAACCCCCGAAGAGGGCTACCACCTGACCGAGGATCTTGCCGACAAGGCAATCGAGTTCATCGGCGATCTCATGCAGGTGGCGCCCGACAAACCATTCTTCATGTATTTCTGCCCCGGCGCCAACCACGCACCGCATCATGTGCCGAAGGAATGGGCCGACAAGTACAAGGGCAAGTTCGACGACGGCTGGGACGCCTATCGCGAGAAGGCATTCGCGAACCAGAAGAAGCTCGGCATCATGCCCAAGAACGCCGTGCTGTCACGGCATGACCCGGACGTCCAGGACTGGAGCAAGCTGCCTGCCGATGAACGCAAGCTCTACGCGCGGATGATGGAGGTGTTCGCCGGGTTCTGCGAGCACATGGACCACCAAGTCGGCCGGTTGATCGATTTCCTCGAGAGCCAGGGAGAGCTGGACAACACGCTGATCATGGTGATCTCGGACAACGGCGCCAGCGCTGAGGGCGGCCCCACCGGCTCGGTCAACGAGAACAAGTTCTTCAACAACGTGCCAGACGATCTGAAGCAGAACCTTGCCGCCATCGACGATCTCGGCGGGCCGAAATACTTTAACCACTATCCCTGGGGCTGGACTCACGCCGGCAACACGCCCTTCAAGCGCTGGAAGCGCGAGACTTACCGAGGCGGCGTGTCGGATCCCTTCATCGTCCATTGGCCGCACGGGATCAAAAAGAACGGGCTTCGCACCCAGTTCACCCACGCCATCGACATGGTACCAACCGTCTATGAGGCACTCGAAATCACCGCGCCGAAGGTGGTTCGCGGCGTGACGCAATCACCCATCGAAGGCATCAGCTTCGCCAATGTCTTTGGCGATGCAAAGGCTCCGGCGCGGCACAAGACCCAGTACTTCGAAATGTTCGCCCATCGCTCGATATATCACGAGGGCTGGCGCGCGGTTTGCCCGGTGCCCGGCACCTCGTTCACCGAGGCCGGTCTCGGCTTCGGTGAAATGGTCCTGACCGAAGACAAGCTGCGCGAACTCGATGCGAAGTCCTGGGAACTCTACAACCTCAATGATGATCCGACCGAGACCAACAATCTCGCCGAAGCCAATCGCCCGCAACTCATCGAGATGATCGCCACCTGGTATGCCGAGGCCGGCAAGTACAATGTCCTGCCGCTCGACAGCCGTGGGACTCTGCGCTTCGCCGACGAACGGCCGCAGCTGACCCGGGGCCGGGCGACTTACGTCTATCACCCGCACACGCAGGTGGTTCCCGAAAACGTTGCCGCCAAGCTACTGAACCGCTCCCACAGCCTGACCGCGACGGTCGAAATACCCAAGGGCGGCGCCGAAGGCGTGCTGATTGCCCATGGCAGCAATGTCGGCGGCTACACGATGTTCGTAGAGGACAACAAGCTCCACTACGTCCACAACTATGTCGGCGTTCAGGAATTCCATGTCGTCTCGAACATCGATGTACCCGAGGGCAATGTCGAGCTTCGCTACGAGTTCGAGACCACCGGCAAGCCGGACGTCAAGGCCGGCAAGGGCTCGCCGGGCAAGGGACAGCTCTACATCAACCACAAGCTCGTCGGGGAGATGACCTTGCCCTATACCGTTCCGCTGGCCCTCGGGCTTGGGAGCGGGATCGCCGTGGGCCGCAACCCCGGCTCACCCGTTAGCGAGATGTACGCACCGCCGTTTGAGTTTACCGGCAAGATCAAGCAGGTGACGGTCGACCTGACCGGCAAGCTGATCGTGGACAGCAAGGAACAGGAAGAAGCTTTGGCGCGGGCCGCGATGGCCCGGCAGTAGCGCGAACTCCCTTCGGTGGCGGGGCTTAGGGCCTCGCCGCCGAAGCCATGACGAGGGCGGTGAGTGCTTCAACTCAACGGATTGCGCTCTACTCCTCGGCCTCCCGGTCCGCCTTGCTCCGCTCCCAGAAGTCCAGGCGCTTGATCACTTCACGTTCGAAGCCGCGCTCGTTCGGAACGTAGAGATCGGGACGGTTCGGCCCGGCCAGTTCGTCCGGGAAGAATTCCTGCCCGGAAAAGGCGTCTGGAAAGTCGTGATCGTATTTGTAGCCGGCGTGATAACCCAATTCCTTCATCAGCTTGGTCGGTGCGTTGCGGATGTGCATTGGGGGCGGTAGCGAGCCGGTCTGCTCGGCGAGCGCAATGGCGTTGGCGAAGCCCAGATAGGCCGCGTTGGATTTCGGCGCCGTCGCCACGTAGGTGATGGCCTGGGCGATAAACAGCCGCCCTTCGGGCAGCCCGATGCGCTCGAAGGCATTCCAGGCCGCGATCACCTGCGGCATCGCCTGCGGGTCCGCCATGCCGACATCCTCGGAGGCGGCGCAGGCCAGGCGGCGGAAAATGGTGCCGGGATCCTCGCCGCCCACCAGCATGCGCGCGGCCCAATAGAGCGCCGCCTGCACGTCACTGCCCCTGAGGCTCTTATGGAAGCAGCTGAGCAGGTTGTAGTGCTCCTCCTGCCCCTTGTCGTAGAGCGGGGCACGCTTCTGCACAGTGGAGGCGAGACCGGCCACGTCCAGCGTCTTGCCCTCCGGAAGGGCGAAAAGCTCTTCGCACAGCCCCAGCACATAGCGTCCGTCGCCATCGGCCATCTCGAGGAGGGTGTCGCGGGCGGCTTCATCGAGCGGCAGTTTCTTGCCCTCATGGGCCTCGGCCCGCTGGACCAGCAATTCGAGATCTTCGTGCTCGAAGCGCCGCAGGGTATAGACTTTGGCGCGCGAGAGCAGCGCCGCCACCATGCTGAAGCTGGGATTTTCGGTGGTGGCCCCGATCAGGACAATCGTGCCGTCCTCGACGTGGGGCAGCAACGCATCCTGGGTGGTGCGGTTGAAGCGGTGGAGTTCGTCCACGAACATGGCTGTCTGCCGTCCGGCGCCGAGACGCAGCTGCTTGGCGCCCTCGATCACCTTGCGCAGATCGGCGACGCCTGAGAGCACCGCCGACAATTGCTGGAAATCGAGGCCGACTTCCTTGGCGACGAGCCGGGCGATGGTCGTCTTGCCGACGCCCGGCGGGCCCCAGAGGATAAACGACGACAACCGCTTCGAGGCGACCATCCGGCCGATCGGCCCCTCGGGCCCAAGCAGGTGATCCTGCCCAATGACATCGGCCAGCCGTTGCGGACGCAAGATCTCGGCCAGCGGACGCGGCGCTACATCGTCGAAAAGCGACATACTCATCTTGCACTCACTCTTGCCGAAATCGGGTGAGCGCGAAAACTGCGCCGCCCTCCGAACCGTTGGCATCAGCCATTTCGATAACCGAAATGGCTGAGCGGGTCTTCGGCGGCGAGGAGATTCCCCGCAGCCTAGCCGTCAATATAGGTGCGGATGAGCTGGCCCGCACGCTGGATCGCGATCTGCCAGCCACTGGCGCCGCTGGTGGCCACGCGCTTGAAGGTATCCGCGTTTGTGATGTTGGTGCCATTGAGGCTGAGCACGATGTCCCCGGCCTGCAGGCCCATCTGGTCGGCCGGCGAATTCGGCTGGACGTTGGTCACGACAACACCCTTGGCAGTGAACGGCAGGCCGTATTGCTGGGCTATCGCGGGCGACAACGTGGTCGCAGAGGCGCCATCAAAGCGGGTGTCCCCGGTGATCTCGACGGTCTCCCCTGTGCCGTCGGGCGCCGGCTCGAGCTTGACCGCCGTCTCCATTCTCTGGCCGCCGCGGATGAAGGTAAGTTTGGCAGTCGAGCCGATCGGCTTGGTGGCAACACGATAGTTGAGGCTTTGCGGTTCGTCGACCTCCGCCCCGTCGATGGCGGTGATGACGTCGCCGGACTTCAGCCCGGCCGTGGCGGCGGGGCTCTCGGCCGCAACCTCGGTCACCATGGCACCGCGCGGCGGTTCGATGTTGAGGCTATTGGCGATATCCTGGGTGACGTCCTGCAGCCGAGCCCCCAGCCAGGGAAGGATCAGCTTGCCGCCATGTTCGCCGGCATAAGCCACGGTCTTGGCGAGGTTGGCGGGAATGGCAAAGCCGATGCCGACGGAACCACCCGACTGGGTGAAGATCGCCGTATTGATCCCAACCAGATGGCCGCTGAGATCCACCAGGGCGCCCCCCGAATTGCCGGGATTGATCGCGGCATCGGTCTGGATGAACGCCTCGTAGTCACTCGACTCGACGCCGGTGCGGCCGAGCGCCGACACGATGCCGCTCGTTACCGTCTGGCCGACTCCGAACGGGTTGCCGATGGCGAGCACCAGGTCGCCGACCTGCAGCGAGTCGGAATTGGCGAATTGCAGCGCCGGAAAGGTCCTGCCGCCCGGGTTCTTGATGCGCAGCACGGCCAGGTCCGTCTTGGCGTCGTGCAACAAAACGTCGACGTCGTATTGGTGGCCGTCCTGCACGGCGACCTTCACGTCGGTCGCCCCGTTTACGACGTGGTTGTTGGTAACGATGATGCCGCTGGGATCGATGATGACGCCCGAGCCCAGGGACTCGCTTTCCCGCGGGCGGCTTTGCGAGAACGGGCCGCCCTGGCCGAAGAGGCGCCCGAAGAACGGATCATTGGCGAAAGGCGAATTGGTCTGCCGCGTGATCGTGGTCGCATAGACGTTGACCACTGCCGGAGCGACCCGCTTGACGATCGGGGCGAAGCTCAACTGCATCTGGGCCGGGCTCTGCGGCACCTCGCGCGTGACGGCGGGAATGTCGGCCTGTGCCACCTGCATTGGGGCCGGGGCGACCGGCGTGGTTTCCGACACCGGCATGGGCGTTGTCACGTTTACCGCAGAGTTTGCATTGGCATCCCGCGACCAAAGCGAACCAGTAATCGCCCCCCCACCAACCAGAACGAGTGCAGCAGCGATCATGACAAGAGTGCGGGAGGACATTGCTTAGGCTCCGTGACGGCCGACCGGCCGGTAGGGGAAAACGCGGTGTACGATGCCGAAAAACGACGGGATTCTGTCGCCAGTGTGATTGTCATCTGTCGGTAGTCTTACCGGAAGATTAATGATTGCTCATCAGGGCAATGGACCCTATATGCAGCGCTCCCCAACCCTCGCGCGAAAGGCTCGGTTCCATGACAGCGGAAGCCAAGATCGTCTATCCCAACACTTCCGCGCTGATCGCAGCCGAGGCGCCGGATTTCCCGAGCTTCCTGTTCTCCGAACGCGAGCTGCACAAGGCCGTCAAGGTCTTCAAGAAGGGTTTTGACGGGCTCTTGACCTATGCCGTCAAGTGCAACCCCTCCGGGCACATCCTCGACCAGTTGCATCGCGAAGGCTTGAAGGCGTTCGACGTCGCCTCCAATACCGAGATGGAGCTGGTCCGCCGGCACTGCCCGGGCGCGGCGATGCACTACAATAACCCAATCAAGAACAAGCGCGAAATCGAGCGCGCCTATGAGGAATTCGGGATCCGTTCCTTCACCATCGACCATCCCCAGCAGCTCGATCAGCTCGCCGCGGTGGTGTCGCCGTCGCGCGACATCGAGGTGACGACGCGCTTCAAGGCCGGCAAGGCGCTGAAGTCCTACGATTTCGGCATCAAGTTCGGCGTCATGCAGGATGGCGCGGCCGAAATCGTGCAGCTTGTCGAGCAGATGGGCTACACGCCCAGCCTCTGCTTCCATGTCGGCAGCCAGTGCGAAGACGCCTATGCCTATGAGCGACATATCGCCGCCGCCGCCAAGATTGCGACCGACAGCGGCATCGAACTGAAGCGCCTCAACATCGGTGGCGGCTATCCTGCCCCCTACCCGACCAGCGAAGCGCCCCCGATGGACTATTACTTCGAGACCATCTCGCAGGCGGTGCACGACAATTTCGGCAAGTCGAAGCCCGAGTTGATCATCGAGCCGGGCCGGGCCATGGTCACCTCCTCGACCTCGCTCCTGCTCCGGGTCAAACATCAGCGCGGCGGCGTTTCGGTCTATCTCAATGACGGCGCCTATGGCGCGCTGATGGAAGTGAAGTTCATGCACTTCACCCCGCCGGTGCGTGTCTGGCGCGGCCCGCGCATCCACGACAATGACGGCAATTTCGAAGATTTTACCGTCTGGGGCCCCACCTGTGACAGCTACGACGTGCTGCCACAGATCTTCACCCTGCCCTCAGATATCGACGAGGACGACTGGATCGAGTTCGGGCTGATGGGCGCCTATACGCAGGCCTCGCTGACGCCCTTCAACGGCTTCAACCGGCGCGACCAGTACTGGGTGGACGAAGTCCTGGGGGGCGCCGAGGCCGAATAGACCCGGCTCGCCTGTTTGGCCGGGGGGCTGCCATGCTTGAGATTGAGGAGTTGGGCCGGCGGATCATGATCTGCGGCCCCAGCAACGGCGGAAAATCGACTCTTGCCTCGGCCCTCGGGCGGCGGCTCAATATCCCGGCCGTCCATCTCGACCTGCTGCATCACCGGATGCACACGGATTGGGAGCCGCTACCGCGGGAAGAATTCGAGGCGAACCACGCCGCTGCGATCGCCGGCGACAGCTGGGCGATGGAGGGCAATTATTTTGCCCTGATGCCCGCGCGACTGGAGCGGGCCACCGGCGTAATCCTCGTCGGCAGCAGCCCACTTCCAGCATTGTTACGGTATTTTCGCCGTACCCTGTTCCAAAGGGATCGGCCGGGCGACATCGGGTACGGCCGGGATCGCATCAAATGGGAATTGATCCACATGATCCTGTTCGTGCAGCCGAAAAAGCGGGCCCGGGACTTGGCCCTGCTGACCGCCTCGGGGCTGCCGATGGTCACCCTCCGCTCGATGCGCGAGCTGAATGCCTATTACCGGTTCTGGAGCCTCGACAGGAACCGCTGATCGCCTGCCCGGTGTCACGCCGGCCAATCCCCGCGCGACCGCAGGATCATTGCAGCAGCGAACGATTGCCCCCTCCATTACTTAGGCGGCACATACTTTCATTCATCAAGCACGGCATGCGACCAAGCGACACAGGTACAACGCCGTATAAAGCACGGGCCCTCTGCTGCCTTCTGGATTTATAGTTCTCCCGTGGTATCTTTGACACACTCATTACGTGCATGCGACACGGCGCCGCACCACAATTAGCTGCAAGACACAGTTCCGCCATGATATTGACCCGACATTGCCATGTCGCTCAAATCTCTTCGCGCGCATCCGGTGATGTCACCGGGCTGGCAGGCGGGGCCATTGGGCGCTGCCAGATAGACAAGCACTTTGGAGAATTCTGATGAATCGCATTCTGACCGCTGCCGCGCTCGTTGCCATGGCCGCTCTGTCGACCGCTCCGGCGCTCGCCGCCACCACGACCGCTGCCAAGCCGGCCGCCACGACGGCCGTTGCCAAGCCGGTCGCCAAGCCCGTGGCCAAGGTGGCCGTTGCCAAGCCTGAGGCTGGCAAGCCGACCGTCGTCACCTTCAAGATGATCGACGCCAACCACGACGGCAAGATCTCGTTCGTCGAGCTGAAGAAGTACTGGCCGACCCTCACCAAGGCCCAGTTCGCCAAGTTCTCGGGTAAGGATGGCTCCATGAGCCGCGCCCAGCTCGCCGCCTTCGCCAAGTCGGTCGCCCCGGCCAAGACCGCCAAGAAGTAATTTCGCGCACAGCGAATCGAACGAGGCCACGCCCTTCCCGGCGTGGCCTTTTGCTTTTCCGCGTGAGGTCGGAAACGCTTCGGCAGGTGCTGGTCATCGCCGCGTCGGCAGTTAGGTCGCCTCCTTCGCCGCATCGTCATCCCCGGGCTTCACCCGGGGACCCATGCTGACTTTCCAGTAACGTCGGGCGACTTGGCGAGGCATCATGGGCGGCCGGGTCAAGCCCGGCCATGACGAGGGAAGCGCGGGGAATCTTCATCACACTCTCACCGGCAGCCAGACTGTCCGGCGCCCAAGATGCCAAGCGTCCCGAATGCCGGCATTCGTCGCAATGTAGTTGCGTATGGTCGTGCCCCTACCCCAGCTTGACCATGCCGAGCCGGATCAGGCTCTCGGCCGCGCTCAGCGTCGCCTCCTCGGGGGACCGGAAGGGATGCCCGAGCAGCGCTTCCCCCTTGCGGCCGTCATAGTGCTTCTCATTGCCGATATCGTTGATGATCTGCCGCAGCGGGCTGTTGAAACGGACCAGAATGCGGATCAGCCAATCGGGTACTGTCCTGAGGGTGATCTTCGCCCGCGGATACGCCTTGCGGAGAATCTCGGCCATTTGCGGAAACGGCAGATAGCTGCCGGTGGCCATGTAGCGCTGGCCAGCCGCCTCCGGGTTTTCGAGCGCCCGGACGTGCATTTCCGCGACATCGCGCACATCGCTGACAGTAAAGCCGTTCTTCGGCAGCGCTGGAGTGGTGCCGTCGAGCAGGCCCGACACCGCCATCAGCGAGATACTGGTGTCGCTGTCCACTGCCGGTCCAAGGATCATGCCGGGATGGATCGTGGACAACGCCAGCCCATTGGCCTTGGCATAGTCCCAGGCGGCCCGCTCCGCAGTGGTCTTGCCCACGCAATAGGCCCAGGTCCACTTCATCCCGTCGAGATTGGTAAAATCCTTCTCCGAATAGGTCCGTTTACCGCTGGTCTGCCCGTGGCCATAACCAACAGTCGCAACCGATGAGGTGATGACCGCCCGCTTGATACCGGCCGCATGGGCAAAACGCAGCACCCGCGCTGTCCCCTCGACCGCCGGCCGGATGACGAAGCTCGCATCCTTGGGTTCATCGGCAGCAATCTGTGTGGCTACATGCATGACAGCGATGGCGCCCTGCATCGCCTCGACCCACCCCGCATCGGCGAGCAGGTCGCAGTGGACGATTTCCACCCGCGCTGCAGCATCTGCGCCAAGCACCCTCGCCACCGTCTCGCGGACCTGCGCCGCCTTCCCCTCCGAGCGCACGGTTCCGCGTACCCTGTAGCCGGCTTTGAGCAGCTCGATGGCCACCCATTTGCCCACGAAGCCGCTGACCCCCGTAACGACCACAATGCCCTTGTCAGCCACCTTATCCCCCTCGGTTGAGCTGCCCGTCCTCCTGGCTAGACAAGATCATCATGAGGGCAGTTGCCTGACCAGCCCAAATCGGCTCCGCACCCTCGCGCTCACAAGAGCAAACAACGAAAAAGGCGGCCGCCTGGCTGGCGACCGCCTTGATCAATTGGCAGGACTGCCGGTCTTACGCGGCAGCGCCGACCTCGTCATCCTGGTAGGCGCGCTCGGGCACCGGACCGGAGTCGAGGCCCTTGGCCGAAACATCGCGATCAACGAACTCGATCACGGCGACGGCGGCGTTGTCGCCGTAGCGGAAGCCGGCCTTGAGGATGCGGGTATAGCCGCCCTGGCGGTCCTTGTAGCGGCCGCCGAGCACGCCGAACAGCTTTTGCACCTGTGCCTCGTCGCGGATCTGCGCGATCGCCTGGCGGCGGGCATGCAGGTCACCGCGCTTGGCGAGGGTGATGAGCTTTTCGACGATCGGACGCAGTTCCTTGGCCTTGGGCAAGGTCGTCACGATCTGCTCGTGCTTGATGAGCGCGGCCGACATGTTGGCGAACATCGCCTTCCGGTGGCTCGAGGTCCGATTCAGTTTACGGTTCGCATTACCGTGGCGCATTAGTTAACTCCCTAACTGTGGGGCCGCGCGTCTCACGACGGGCGTTCATGTTCGGCTTAATAGTGGTCTTCGTAGCGCTTGGCCAGATCATCGATGTTCTCTGGCGGCCAATT
>DATJHO010000047.1:0-56106 GCA_035493835.1 Devosiaceae bacterium | reverse complement strand
CGGTGTTGGAAGCAACGCTATAGGTATCGTCGCCGAGGCTGCCGGCCTCGATCGCATTGGCGGCGCCGCTGAAGCTGTCGTTCTTGCTGCTGCCCATAGTGGTGGCACCCGACTGGGCCTTGAGCCAGCTGTTGGCAGTAGCCGAGATGGGCAGAATGTCGTCGAACACCACATTTGCGCGGGTGAAGTCGGACAGGGTCACCCCATTGAGGGTCAGCGTCTGACCATTGCCCAGATTGATCACCGTGTTGGCGCCAACCTGCGTCATGGCGGCATGCAACGCCTCGAAGCTGACAAACCCAAAATTCTCCAGCCGCAAAAGGTCGCCGGACGCGCCATCGTGAAACGCCGATATCGAGACTGAGCCGGCGCCTCTTTCGACAGTGTAGGACCGCGCCGCAGCAGGACTCACATTGGGCTGTATCATTTTCAACAACTCTCGATCAGGAGGTTGTTGCCAACATTACAGATGGCCGTGGAGGAACACTTCCGCGTATCTCTAAAATTTTAACAGTCTGAAATCATTCTGATTATTCGTGATTTCTATGTGACCAACAACATCAAACACCAACAGCGAATGTCTCAGCGCTGCTCCTATAAAATGCCAAACTCCAAATATACGCTGCCACACCATTCGCCACAGATTCAGCACGTCGCTGCGCTTGCTCCGCAATGCAGGTATAAGCGTTCTGACGTTTCCATCCAGTTTGAATTCGTTTAGATGTTTTGAAGACCTTCTATCTGGATCCGAATGTACCCGATCCGCACTTTGTACTTCACTACGGCGACCTGACCGATTCCGCGTTCAGGTTAGCTTCCAAACGCCCGAATATACTGCCAATGCCGACGGCATAAGGACGTTGAGACTGCTGGAGGCGTTCGCCTGCTCGGGCTCGAAAAAAAGCTCTCGTTGATGGGCATCTTGTCGAGCCGAAAACCAAGCGTGATTCCAATTTCGGGGTGCCGAAAATGAAAGTCCTGCTTCACGACTATGGCGGCCATGCCTTTACCGGACAGTTGGCGACCCAACTGGCGGAAATGGGCTGCGACATCGTTTACGTCTGGTTTGCCGGGTTTCCCGGCCCAAAGGGGCGCGTCAGCGATCCGGGCACCGCGGGCGGTAAATTGCGACGTTGCCCGCTCGATATTTCGGCGCCTTTCGACAAGGACAATCTGTTGCGCCGCGGGCTTCAGCAGTTTGAATATGCCCGCAAGCTCAAGGACCTTGTCATCCAGGAACGGCCCGATGTCGTCATATCGGCCAATTCGCCCCTCGAAGTTCAGCAGTCGCTACTCAAGTCCGTTCGCGGTATCGGCGGGCACTTCGTTTATTGGCTGCAGGACATCCACAGCGACGCGATAGCCAGCGTCCTCGGCAAGAAAAGCGCCACCCTAGGCCACGCGGCGGGCGCCTATTACCGGGCCAAGGAAAAAAGCCTGATCCGCTCCAGCGACAAGGTGGTGGCGATTGCCGATTCCTTCCGCGCCACGTTGGCGGAAAGTCCGTGGCGGCTGAGTACCGACCGGGTCAGCATCATCGAGAATTGGGCGCCCCTGCAGGATATTCCATCGTTGCCGCGCGACAACGACTGGTCCGTCGCGAACATGCGGCCCGAGCGCCTGCGCATCGTCTACACCGGAACGCTGGCCCGCAAGCACAATCCCGACGTGCTGGTTGAACTGGCACGCTCGCTCGACGCCGACGTCTGGGTGTTTTCCGAAGGCCATGCCCCTAACTACGTTGCCGAACGGGCTGCGACGGAAGGCATCGGCAATCTCTTCGTGCGCCCTTGGTTGAGGGCCGAGGATCTGCCCAAGGCGCTTGCCGGTGCGGACATTCTGTGTGCGATCATCGAGGCGGACGCGGGCGCCTATTCGGTGCCCTCCAAGGTTCTGTCATACTTGGCTGCGGGGCGTCCGATCCTGGCGTCGCTACCGCTGGATAATCTTGCGGCCCGCACGATAATGCGCGCGGCCGCCGGCCTGGTTGCCGCACCGAACGACCCTCCAGCCATGCTGGCGAACGCGCGACGACTTCTCGATGATGCCGCCTTGCGCCAGCAGATGGAACAGAGCGGTCGTCGCTACGCGGAGTCGACCTTTGACATCGCCGCCATCGGCCAGAAGTTCATTGAAATTCTCAACGAAGTATCGGGCCGTTCGACTGGCGGCCGCCAAGAATTACGGCATAGAGTGGTCGAGCACATCGGGTAGCAGGTGGGAGAACGTGATGGCCAGCATTCTACCGATATTTCGCACGCGGTCCCCGGCACGCGATCAGGCCGGCGATACGGCGCGGCGGGGGTCGGTCCGCGAGAGCATCAACGCCGCGCTCACCGAAGCCCAGCGCGAAATGTCCGGGCTTGAACGCCGGATTTCCGAGGGGATGCTGGCAACCGTAACGCTGATGGATCAGTCCGGGTCATATCAGGAACGCTCCAGAGAGGATGAGGCGGCGATCGTGGAGCATGAGCGCGAGACCGAACGCGCCAACAGGCGGCTCGTGACCCTTCGCGGCGAAATCGACAGGTTCACCCAGATGCTGCGCATGATCGATGAAGCTGTCTGACGGTGATCATGCGATTAGCCTGGATTCAGAAGGGCTCGAGCGGCTCGGGGGGCGGCGAGGAGATCTACGATACCAAGATGGTCGGGGCGCTGACCGCCCGAGGCATTGCCGTGGAGACGGTCTCGGTTCCGCGCGTCTCCCGGTCCAGGGAGATGGCCAATCTGGCTTTGGGTGTGCCCTACTACCGAGCCAAATATTTCTCGCCGCGCAATGTTGCCCTGGTGCGGCAGGCGGCCGAAGCTGACGCGGTCGTTTGCTCCTGGGAGCCGCTGGACCTGCTGGCTTTCGCATCGGGCGTCAAGGTGATCCCGATTCTGCACAACATTACCAGCCGTGCCCTGCCCTCGATGTATCCAGGCAATCCGGCGACGACGATGCTGGCAGCGGGAGCCCGCCAATGGGAGCGACGCGCCTACGGCCCCGGACCATTTCCGCTGATCGGCGTGCTCGCGCGCCAAGATGAGGCGGCGGTGACGCCCTCGGCAGGCCGGGAACGCATCGTCTATCTGCCGCCCGGTCTTCCCCCCGTGGCCCCGCTTTCTCCATCTGCCGAACTCGTCCGCGAACTGGCCGTGCTCGGTACATTCGGCTGGCGGCCCAAACATCGTGACCTCATGAGGATGGCCAACGAGTACGCCGGCTCGCCGCGGCCATGGACTATTTTTGCCGACGAATTGCCGGCGGACGCCCGCCGCCTGCTGTCCGCCAGACCCTGGCCGGAGGCAGATGCGTCCGCGGCGCTCCGGATCGGCTTGGTCACCGATCGATTCGAGGCTGGTCACAAGCTCAAGGTGGGCAGCTACATCGCCAATAATGCCGTCGTTGTCTCATATTCCGACGTCCGGGGCGAATATCGCGGTATGCGCCACAGCGATCTCTTCATTCGAAAGATCGGCCACTTCTCGGAGATCGAGGCTATCTATCAGGAGCTTGCCAGCATGGCCCCGCCCGTCCTGCGGCAGCGCTGGCTGGCCTTTCAGCAAGACTGCCAGCAAGCCTTCAACTGGAACGGCTCGGCACGGGTGCTGCATGAGGCCCTGATCGGGCTGCGGGATAGCGATCCCCACCACCAACGCGCCCAGCTCCCAGTCGAATGACCGGCGGCTCGTTCAGCGGCTAGCGCTGTGCCTATGCGTCCGCTCCGAGGTGGTCCTTGGGGCTCGCCACCGGCGCGTCCGAATGGAAACTGGAATATCGCAGGCCCGTTCGCACCGTTCCTCCATCGAGCGATGCGATGTCGAAGGTGGCCGTCTTGGCAGGTCCCGCCAGATGGACGATATCGATAACCTCATGAGGCGCCAGGGGCCGACACAGTTTCTTGGCCGATGGGTCCCATTTCGGCGGTGATAGATCACAAATCCAGTTCAACGTGGGCGGAGCAAAATTTGCTTTGAGACGCCCAAGAACGACAGCGGCGTTCAGACTGAACTGATCGTGGGGCGCCGGCAGGGAGGTGCGATCATAGGCGCCCTGATAGCGACGCCGCCACTCTTCCCAATGTGGCGCATCGGCCTGCATGGCGAACACGCCGTTGTTGATGTGGGGCCAAAGGAAGAGGTAAAGCCCCTTCAGCACTCCATAACCGAGAACGAAGTGCTTGAGCATCCATCCTCTCAGCCACCAGGTTGGCTTATAGCTTGGGTCATTCTGCCGGATGAAAGCGGCGCCCCGTTCACGGGCTGCGGCAAGCAGTAGATCCAGTCCAGCTCCGCTCTGGAGCCATGCATCGGCATCCATCCAGACGTAAGTGTCATAGCCCGGAAAGTTCTCGCGCAGAAAGGGGCGTGCCAGATACCCAAGTTTATTTGGCGATATTTCCGCCGAAACGTCCAGTTCAAGCAACGTGTTGGGTCGCTTAACTGCCACATCCAGATCCTGCAACCAAGCGTTTTGCTCCGGCTCCAGGCCAAGGTCGTAAAATCCGATCGAGCATTCCTGGCCCTTCGCCGCCCTGATCGAAATGACGAGCTCTTTTGCATATGGGAAGTAGTTGGCGTCCGCGCCGGTGACAATTATAGCGGAGCGCCCCGACTTCCGCTCGCCCTCAACGTAGTGGGCAGCAAGAACATCAGTCGCTTTTGCTTTTCCGTCACTGATTTCCAAACTCCAGCCTCGTCTAAATGGACCACATGTCTATGCAAGGACAGTAAACAACATTAGCGTAAAGGCCTTGCGACGCAACTGACAGTTCAATTCGGGGAAATGCCGTGCGAAACGGAGTCTGGATCGCCAGTGACAGCTTGGCGACGGCCGGGATTTCTCTTATTACCGTACTGATCATGGCTCGGCTGGTCGCGCCGAGCGACTTTGGCATCGCGGCCTTGATCAATGGCCTTACCCTTGTGCTCAACCTCTATGTGGAAGGCTTCTTTCACGATGCCCTCATCCAAAACCGCGATGTTGACGATCCCACCTTCGGCAATGCCCTTTGGTTCGTCGAAGCCATTGCGGCGCTGTTAATCGGCATCGGCTTGCTGACTGCATTGTTGCTCAGCGGCGCAACCGCACAAATCGCCTGGTTGAGCACCGCCTCGCTGCTCTCGCTGCCATTCAGCGGCTATATCGGTGTCGCGAACGCGCGAGAACGTCGCGAACTCCTCTATGCCAACGTCGCACGTGCCTCCATCTTCGGCAAAGTTGCTGGATGTTTATTCGGCATTTTTCTGGCGCGGATGGGCACGGGCGCTTGGAGCCTCATTCTACAATATACAGCAGGCGTCGCTATTCAGGCCGTACTGCTAGCCGCCCAGACGCGATGGCTCCCCAGGCCGGTGTTCGCAATTGCTCCGCTTCGAGAGTTGTTGCGCTTTGCTCTGCCCTACGCCGTCATGCACACCATAGCCGGCGTGCGCTTGCAGATTTTCACGCTGCTGATCGCAATGTTCAGCAATCTCAGCGTCGCAGGTTACGTCAACGTCGCCTTTCGGCTCACAATCACCCCGCAGACGGCTCTGACGACGACCCTAATGAATTTCGGCTTTCCCCTGATGGCAGCCGAGCAGCATTCCGATGCCGCCCTCGCTCGTCAGTTCGAGCTGGTCACAAGGATCATCTGCATATCCGCGGTACCCGCCTTTGTCGGGCTGGCAGTTGTTGCGCCCCAGCTGGTCTCCATCGCGTTCGGCGCGAATTGGGATCCGGTAATCGTGCTGATACAAATCGCGGCGATCGGGGCAGCCGCCGGATTCGTACGCCTGCCCGGCTCCATGCTGGCCCGGGTCAAGGGGCAGGTGCATTTTTCGCTATACAATTCAATATTTCAACTTGGCTTCGTCGTGCTGGCCATGATTGCACTGCACCCTCAGAACCAGATCATCGCCGTGCTGATATGGACAGTGCCCATCATCGTCAGCCTGCCGATAACCTCCTATGTCGTTGCCAAGATTTCTGCAGTCGGTCCGTCTTGGCAATTGCGCCTGCTCGCACCGTCACTTGTTGGCTCGGCCACAATGATTGCCGCGGTAAAGCTGGCAGATCACTATCTTGCTTCGCCTTCGCTATTGGCACTCACGACGCAAATAATGGTCGGCGCTGTTGCGTTCATCGCTACCGTGCTCACGCTTGACCCTTGGCTTCGGATACAGGTTAGGGACGCATTGGCATAGCTCGCCGCATACATGGGCACTGCCTGCCTCGCCGCGCTGCCCGCCTCGACCACCAACGCAAGCGCGGCAGATACGCCGCCCGAGGTCTAGGCTGTTGACTGACACGCCGCAAATGGTCTTATGACGAGCTATACAATTTCGGCGTATTTTTGCACTAGACGACAGTAGCGCGGGAACAACCAGAAGTCGGCTCCCGCTGAAATAAGCCGCTTCCAGCTGCAGGGCAAAGGTCGATGACTACCTACGCAGCTGAGCCGAAGCCGCCGGAGCGGGCGCAGATCGAAGCGGTCGCCTATGCCTGCTTCGCTATCCTGATGATATCTGTTATTTTTCTTCAGAAAATCGGCATGACAATCGGCAACATCGTCGTTCCGATCGGCCTTTTCTCTTCTTTCGCGGTAATTGCATTTCTCTTGTCGCGCGGACTCGGCGCTATCGACAAGATTCAGCTCTGTTTTTACTGTATATTCGTGTCGCTTGGCGCAACAGACATCGCGGTAGATGCAGGTTCGTCGCTGTCAAGTTTTCTGCTTGTCTCGGCTCTTGCATTGCCATTTGTCTTTAACATGCCAGTAAGTCGTTACACATCTCAAAGAGCCATGAATTTGTTCGTGACTTTCATGCTGTGTACAGCACCAATAGTCTTGGTCGAATGGGCCCTGCAGATCGTGCTGCGACCCGGACTGTGGGTCAATCTCGATGCCGTCATTCCCAAGGCGTTGCTTGTTCCCGGGTATATGTACCGGCACCCTACTGCCTTCCAGTCTCCATGGATGCAGCCGAATGCTGCTGTTTTCCTCGAAGTTTCGATTCTGTCTCAGTTTCTGGCCATCGCCATCATGATCGAGCTCTCGTACTCTCGCCGGCCGCTGCGATTGGCGATCCTGTTTTTCACCATGCTGATCACGCTGGGTGGAAGCGGGCCATTCATGCTGGCCCTCTCCTCCCCTCTGCTTCTGCTCTATGCTCCGAGACGTCTTCTCCTTCCCGGCATCATCTTTGCTGGCGCTGTGCTGATAGCCTTGTCTTTTACGAGCGTGTTTTCAGATTTCACGGGGCGCATTTTTGAATTCCAAAATGCCCACGGGAGCGCCCATGGTCGATATATTGTTCCCTTGCAAGTGCTAGAAGAGCAGTTCGCAAAGGGCCCGGTGATATTTTACGGCAACGGGCCGGGATCTGGCGATGCCGTGGGAGCGGGTTTTTCTTTCAACAAGCTGCTTTACGAGTATGGTTTGCTCGCGACCATTAGCTACTACGTCGTCTTCCTTCGCATGTTGTTTAAAAGCGGGCACCCGCCCTTAGTCATATGGGCGCTGTTCCTGTATTTCAGCTTTCTCGGGGGAGGCCTGGGCGTGCCCCTGTACCCCCTGGCCTGCATGACACTGGCGGGATTTTTGAGAGTGCACCCGTCGCCTGTTGAAGCCGACCAAACCACTTCAATGGCTCACCCGCAGGTCGCCAACTTGCCAGCAAAGAGGGCGGTCGCCTTCGGTGCCGCTTGGCGCAATTTTCATGAAGTCTAAAGAAACACAATGCGGGGACGACAAACAACTCGTTCCCATTCATACCAGGGCTCTGACACAGCCGTCGTAAAACCACGCTAAGTCGTTCGGGTGGCGAAGTTCAAGGCACAGTAATGGATAGGATACTGCGGTCGACATCGGCCCCTACTGTACATCGCAGCGACATCGACGGCCTTGGAGCCATCGCCATCCTGCCGGTAGTGCCATTTCATCTCGATCCAAGGCTGCTGCCGGGTGGCTTCGTCGGGGTCGACATTTTCTTCGTGATTTCGGGCTTCCTCATCACCGGAATTCTGCATCGTGAGATCACGCTCGGCCGCTTTGCGCTCGTGGGCTTTTATGGAAGGCGGGTGCGGCGCATCTTTCCCGCTCTTTTTTCAATGCTGCTTCTCGTATCTGGCGGCGCCTTCTCGGGCGAGGAGAGCGTACCGGCAAGCCTGCTCGAGGGAACCGTAGGGTTCCTGAAATCCTCGGGTGTCGAGAACATCATCCTCGTTGGCGACTCCCCGCGCTATTATCTCGATGTCGAGCAGATCAGCCTATGGTCGGCCGCTGCCTATGCCAGCCCTCGCAGCGGATCCGAGCACGAGGCCGTTTTTGAGCGGCTCGCAAGGCACCTGAGCATCCATTTCGTGTCGCCCATGGGCGTACTCTGCGCCTCGGGGCGCTGCCGCATTCGGAATGACGCCAGACAAATTTTCCAGTGGGGCGACGGGCACTATACCCATGCCGGCTCACATTTTGTGGTGGAGCGCCTGTTGGCGCCATTTTTCCTTCAGTGATGACCCATACCCGGCATGACATGAAGAAAATCTATGGGCTGCAGTATTTGCGCGGACTGGCCGCGATCGGGGTAGTCACGGCCCACGCAACCGGTAGGTATGGCGCGCCGTGGGTCCCGGGCGCAGCGGGTGTGGATCTCTTTTTCCTGATCAGCGGCTTCATCATGGTGCTCATCACCCCTGCGGGATCCTCCCCCGTGAGATTCCTGCTCGACAGATTCAGCCGTGTTGTTCCGCTTTACTGGCTGGCTACGACGGTGATGTTGCTCGGCACGTGGCTTCACCTTTTTCCGCGCGTTACCTTGAGCCTGAAATACGTGGTGCTGTCTTACTTGTTCATACCTGCGCAGGCTCCGGGCTCGCAGGAGATACTTCCAATTCTGCCGCAAGGGTGGACGCTAAACTACGAGATCTTGTTCTATTTTGTATTGTTGTTGCTTTTGCTGCTGTCCATCAGGCATATTGTGCTTGTGCTGACCGCGGCACTCGTTGCTGCGGTGACAGCTGGGGTCGCGCTTACTCCCTCCGATCCCATATTGCTGACGTGGACCAGCCCGCTGCTGCTGGAATTTTTGGCCGGCGCCTGGGTGGCCCTTTGTTGGCAGCGCTTCCAGTTCCCGAAGTCGTCGGTCGGTATAATTCTGGTCGGCGCCGCGATAGTGATCTTCCTTCTGGCTCCCCCGACCGAAGCGCCACAGCGGGTCATCAATTTCGGAATACCTGCATTGCTTCTGCTGGTTGGCACCTTGACCTTCGAGCCACTGATTTCAACAAGGCTGAGATGTCGTTTGCCGATATTATTGGGGGACGCCAGCTATTCAATATACATTTGGCATAGCTTCGTTATATCAACTACTATCCCGGTTTTTCGGGTCCTGGGCCTGAAAGGGTCAGTCGCTGTTTTATCGGCAATCTGCTTGGCCTGCGGGACCGGAATTCTGAGTTACTACCTCCTCGAGCGACCATTTCTAGCTTTAATTCGGCACACTCGAAGCCGCGGAGAAAGCAGAATATGAGGTGAGCTTGGATTTGCTCGCGCGCCATGATATTGGTTAACAAGTTTGTTATTTTTGCATCTTTTTTCACAAAGTGAATTTGCAATGCATGACAACAGTATGCGCGAGGCAGTTTCTCCGCAGCACAATCTTTCAGCAGCTTTCGCAAAGTATCAGCACACCCTGGAAAAAGACTTCATGCCGATGTCGGAGGCTGAGGCCCTGTCGCGGGATTTGGCAACCGTGATAGCTCGCAAAAACATCACAGGCGATGTGATCGTCGGGTTGGCCAATGGCGCATTGGTGCCGGCTCGGATCGTCAGCGACGAACTTGGGCTTCCGCTGGAAATTGTGTTTGTCAGGCGGCAGGGCAGTCGCATCAAGCGTCGATTGCTGGCCGTCAAGGAGTTCCTCCGCATTCCCTCCCGGCTGGTCACGTGGCGGCCGTTGCTGCCCTTGTGGATTTATTTTCAAGACCGCACCAGCAAACTGGAAAGCACCGGCGCCCCCTTCCAGTTCGAGGTGGCTGGAAAGCGGGTATTGCTCGTGGACGACTGCATCGTAACGGGGAACTCAGTGGTTCACGTGCGAGATCAGTTGCTACATGCCGGGGCGTCTGCGGTGACCATCGCGGTCATATGTTGGTGCGATCTCGAGACGTCCTCCGCGGTTGAGCCGGAAGTCTATCTTCATCGCCAGATTCAGTTCTACCCTTGGTCGAACAACAGCCCGTTCTATCGGGATTTTCTGGCTTGGCTTGAAAGCCGGCAATTGGCCCTTTGGGAATGACCAACAAAAACATCGTCCTCGTGCTGGACCTGGACGGTGTCGTCGTGTTCGAAGCGACGCCGCCGGCCTGGGTTCGCGCTGAACTGCTGCTTCTGCACCGTGAATTGACCTCGGTCATTGCAGAGCTGGGGGTAGATGTTGCCATCTTGACCCATCGGTCGCGCCGGGAAGCCGACCGCATTCTTCATAGCGCCGGAATAGTCGAAGGCGAAAGGCTGCGCCTGTTCAGTGCAGAGGACCTGTTTCGCGCCGGCCGGCAGCGTGGCGGTTGGCGCGGCCTATGGGCGGGCGGTCTGAAAAAGAGTGCCGTCGTGCCGGAAATCGAGCTTTTGTTCGGCGTTGCGCGCTCCGACATCGTGTTCGTCGATGACAGACTCGACAACGTCGATGATCTTCTGCAGGCGGGCATAGGGCTGGCAATGCTCGCCCCATCCGCGCTTGCGGCAGACGGAAGCCTGACGTCGTTTTCCATTTCGGAAGTGACGGACGTCATCGGTCGCTGGCGAGACGGGCAGATGGAGGCCCGAATGGTTGCCCTGACGGCTGTGAGCTCGGGCGTGGAAGCCTGGCAATCGACCGGCGTCCACATACGGGACGAAAGCCTTCACCTGTTCAACGGCATCCGGCGCATAGCCAGACACGCCAGGGGATTTGCAAAGAGAATTGCGCACTGACGTGGGTGACATCTCGGTGCAGGTGCCCGAATAGCGGAATGTCCGGGCAGCAATTGAGGTCAAAAAGGGTTGCTGCCATGTGCGGCGGGGAGTGACGCCGGCACGGGCCGTGGAGGAGTTCGCACTTGACCGTACCCCTGGATGCCTCAGTAAGCAGGCCCCTCGAAGGTGGCCCCAGCTTCTCGCTACGCCACCGTCTGTTCCGCGCCGTCTGGACGGTGGCGTGGGCCGCACTGGGAGGCTGGACGCCACCGCCGCTACACGCCTGGCGCCGCCTGCTGCTGGTTGCTTTTGGCGCCCGGCTGGCGCCAACCGCCCGGGTCTATGGCGCCGCGCGCGTTTGGTATCCACCCAACCTCGAAATGGGGGAGCATGCCGTGCTCGGCCCCAGCGCCAATTGTTACTGCATGGATAAGGTGACGATCGGCCCCTACGCGATCATTTCCCAAGGGGCGCAGCTGTGCGGCGGCACCCATCGGCCGGATGATCCGGATTTCCAGTTGATTACCAAGCCGATCAGCATCGGCCATCACGCCTGGATCGCGGCGGACGCTTTTGTCGGCCCCGGCGTGACCGTGGGCGAAGGCGCCCTCCTGGGCGCGAGGTCCGTTACCTTTCGCGACCTGTCGCCCTGGACCATCTATGCCGGCAATCCGGCAAAGCCCCTCAGGGAACGGCGCTGGCCAGAGACGCGGCGGCGAGTATAGAGACGTCGCCGCGCCGAAATCAGGCATATCGGTCCACGCTCAGTGCCGCCGCCAGCTCCGTTGCCACGCCCGCGGCGATCGCCTGGTGGGTCGTGAGAACAGGGTGGATGCCATCGGCGGTGCCTTTGCCGCCAACGGTGTCCCAAATGTTCGGATTCGAGCTGTCCTGCGCATAGGCAGCGACATCGAGACAGGCGTATTTCGTCTGCGCCCGGATGGCATCGTTGAGTGCCAGCCGGTTGGCCCAGACGCCAGCGCCATCGGTCGTTGCCTGGGCGTTGTTCGCGGCATTGGTGCGGGGTGTCGAAGTGGTCAGAATCAACTGGGGCTGAAGCGGGAGAGCGGCCATCATCGTTGCGAGCGCGTCCACGCTTGCCATGAAGCTCGTGGCCGTGGCCCCTGCTCCCAGGTCATTGGTGATTGTTTGCACCAGCACGTGAGTGATGCCGGCCAGGTCGAGCAGCGCCAGACGGCGCGCCTTCTCCGTTCCGCTGTTCATCAGCGTGGCGAGCGCATAGCCCTGATTGCCCAGCAGATACCACGGATAATTGGCTTGCAGGGCTCGCTGCGGCCAACCGACCCACAGGCCGCCGGCCCCCTCGCCGGAACCCATGCCGATGCTGTCATTCAGGATGGCGATACGGGCCTTTCTGGTGGTGCTGTCACCGAGCACCAGGGATGGGCCGCTATACTGCTGGTAGCCGCCAGCCGGGTAGCTATAGACCCCGTGGCCGTAGTCGCCATACGTATCCACGCGGTCGGTCAGGCCGTTGCCGACCTCGCCAACCTCATCGCCCGCATAGATCGTCAGTTCGTTCCCGAGCCAGAAGGCAGGTGGCGAAGCGTAGATTTCGTGGTGCCGCGTCATCAGCAAATTGCCGGCCGCGAGACCGTTGACCGCCTTAGACTGGCTTTCGAGGTAGCTGCCGGCCGCGATGGCAGGCGACCGCTTGCCGGCATCGCTCCCGCCGGGCCATGTCATCACTCGATAGTCAATCGGCGCAGGCCCGAACGACAGCGATGGTGAGGCCCATAGTGCCGTCTTGACGGTGAAGGCCGGGCCATCAGTTCCGTTTCGCGTGTTATGAAACACTACCGAGGGGTTGGTCGCATCAACGGCCACGACGTGCCGACCATTCTCGTAGATCTCGGCATTGGTGCCACCCGCCGCATAGGCACCCGTGATGGCAAACGGCTCGGACATGCGGGAGGCGATGAGCCCGCGCGATCGCCAGGGAATCTGACTCGTCGCCAATCGTCGCCTCGCAGATCGGCCGATACCCAGCCCAAGCCCCGCCATCAGTAGAGCCCCACCACAAGCGTGGCGGTCGTGCCCGTCGCCAATACCCTGCTGACGCGAAGGTCCCATTGCCAGTTGCCGCCCATGTCGGGCAGCACCAGCGTCGCGCCGTCCTTGGTGGTGACCTGCACCGCGCCCGGTCCCACGATCAGTGCCCGCGTCACCTCCGGCAAGTCGGTGGCGTCGTTGGGAGTGACCAGGAAGGCGCCCACTGCCGGGGAGCTGAGGCCGGCGGCCAGGGTTTGATATCTGTCGGTCATGTTGTCCTCATCGATCCTGAATGGCGATGAGGATAGGGCAGCAGGACTCCGCGGGGATTAGTTTGGCAATGTGACCGGTCTTGCCGAATGTAAAATGAAGCGTGTCCAAAAAGGGCAGAGATCAATCGCATCGCCTGCATCACAAGCAATTTGCAAACTGGCGGATGTCCTACAAAGCAGGTGCAAGAAAATCCGCACCCTGCTTCATTGGCAAGGCCAGTTCGCAACATGATTTGGATCGGATGAGTCCATTCTTCAGAAGGGCAGCAGAAGCGGTTCTGTTCGCAGCTACGGTCTTCCTGTTCGACCCGGAGTGGTCGTTTATCCGACTGCAGTAATCATAACCCATCCAAATCGCTCCGCGCTGATCTTTTCCTGAACCGTTCAAGATCGGTTGTCAGGCCGAAGATTTCACTCGAAGCCAGCTTTGCTCGTAAGCTCATCTGCTCTGCATGCTACCGCTACCCTAGCATCAGCCAGATAGAACCGCGGCATCAGGCGGAATGTAGACTGTTTAGCTGCTGATAGCTCTTTCGACTTGCCTCAAGCGTCGGGGCATGATTGGTTTACAAAGTGTTAAGAAGTGGAGTTAGGTAATGTTGTCTCTTGGACGAATTGCATTAGTTGCTGCGCTTGTACTTCTCGCGGGCGGGTCCACTGCCAATGCCAAGGGCTTTGATTGGCATGGTCCGTTTGGCCCCTTTCCCGGCCATGGTCACGTTCCTAGCCATGGTCACGGTGCCCCGGGACCGATTGCCGGGGTCGGCTTGTCGTCGTTGGCGCTCGCTGCCGGCGGCTATGCGATCGTGGCATTTAGGCGGCGGCGCGAAAAAAGCACGGTCTGACTGGCGGCCCGCAGCGTTTGATCCACCACGGTTTGGTTGCCATGTCAGATTACGATGGTCGTGGGGTGGAAACTACGGCCGGGCGGCGAACAGACGCCGTCCGGTTTTTCATGTCCGCGGTCAAGGCTCCTGTCTCGAGAGAGGCGTTCTTTGCCGCGCTGCTGACAATCGGATTCGCGAACGCACTCATCGATAGTTGCCTATATACCGTACAGACAGACGGCTGGCTGAATGCACTGATCGAAACCTTCGGCGTTAGCGTGTTCCTGTGGGGAGCGTGCGTCGCAGCCGTGATCAAGTCCCTCAAGGGCCAGGTAAGCTCGCCTGTGAGGCAGGCCGATCTGGCCGTAGGCGCCTTGTTGTGCCTTGGTTTTTTAGTGCCGGTGTCGCTCCTCAGTTGGGCGACTTTGGGCGCATTGGCTCCGTACTTGTATTTTTCGTCTCGAGGCTCGCCGGCTTTGAAGGCGGCCGCAATTATCGCGCTTGCAGCCATGCTGCCCTCGATCTGGGGTCGGCTGGTGTTTGCGGTGGTGGGCAGCCATGTTCTCCATCTCGATGCATTACTCGTCGGCTCGATCATGGGGACCGCGGTAATCGGAAATACCGTCGCCTTCCGGGAGGGATCGGACGTTCTGATCATCTACAGTCCCTGTTCTTCGGTTCATAACGTCTCCCTGGCGATCATGTGGCTGACCACGGTCGTTACCTTTCAGGACCGGAAATGGAACTTCAGGAGTGTCAGCTACTGCCTGGCCGCTTGCGCCGCCGTAGTCGCGATCAACGTCTGCCGCATGGCGGTGATGACGCTGTCTGTGGAATGGTATGAACTCGCCCATGGTCCCGTCGGCGCCAACATCGCAAACTGGCTTAACGTGGTGGCAATTCTGATAATTGGCTTCCAGGCGATGCGGAACGATGCCCCAGAAACTCGCTAAATTGGCTCTGCTCGCGGCGCTGGCTGTCGGCCTGGGCCTGAAAACCTTGGCTTTCGCCAATATGGGCGAAGCGAATTGGGATACTCCGGGCCTCGATCCTACGGTGGCTGCGTTCTTCAACGCGAGCGGCTTCGCGATCACGATGCCGGTCGCCGGGACCAATCCTCTCTGGGCCGATGGCACCAGGGGAGATTGCACAATTCGCATCGCGGCGGTCGCCCCAACGGGGGCATCGCAAGACATCGTTGAAGAGCAGGCTGACGGACAACGCCTCTACTACACCCTCAGCGGCAAACTCTACACTGATGAACCGGTCGTTGAAGCGACCTTCATGTACTACGAACGAAGACTGCTCAACGGTTTCGGCATTAGTAACCCGGAACTCGTCGTCCGGGCAATTATTCTGGGAGACGACTGCCCGGACTCTGCTTTGAACGACCCGACCGGCAAACTGATCGCAGCTGCCACCCTATAAGGTGCCTGACGATCAATTCTGCTCCGCTGGACGTCTATCGGGGAGGTATTGCTAATAAAGCTGCGGCCGACGGCCGTCAGCTGGGAAAGAGGACGCCTAGCCGTAATAGTATTTCGATTTATTCTTGCCCTTACGCTGATTGAGCGTCGAAAGAATTCTTACCTTGGGGGGCAGGACAGATTTGAGTGATCGCAACGCGTAGCTGGCCCGGATACGTGACGTTCTTCCCCATTTTAGCACGAAAAGTACCAGATCGGCGCTCTCGGCGAGCACAAGCGCATCCGCCACTAGCCCGACGGGCGGCGTATCGACGATAACCACGTCGAAATTGCGCTTGGCTGCTGCAAGAATTTTCGTCAGCTCTACATATGACCCTTCGGGGCTTTCCTTCGAGTTACCTCGATACCAGATCAATGTATCGAGGTCCGTCAGCCGGTCCTGGGTCAAGAGCGTGCGGAATTCTTCGCGCGGAGCCCTCGCCCAATCGACAATGTCGGACCAATTGTGCGCCGGCGACAGCTTCAAATGCCTCCGCAGGTCGCCACGGCGGGAGTCGGCGTCGATCAACAGCGTCCTGCGTCCCGAAATAGCGAACGATCGGGCGATACTCAGGGAGACAACGGTTTTGCCCTCGCCGGCGCCGGTGGAGGTCACGACCACGACAGCGCCTTCCGCGGGCTTGTACGGGGCGGTCGGCACATCCGGGCGTTCCGCCGCTGCCCTCAGCATAAAGTCGGCTTGCACGTTCAACTGCCGCACAGCTTCCGAATAGGCCGTGAACGGCGCCGTCACCACGCTGTCGGCGACGCTCCCGCGAACGAGTGCCGGGAGTGAGCGTTTCGGTAATTGCGCCACGGCCGACGTGCGCAGAATTGCTTCCACTGCCTCCACCGAGGTGAAGCCACCCGTAAACACGTCCTTCAGCACCGTAATGCCGACGCCCAAAGCCAGTCCGGCCAAACCTCCCATGATAAGGATCAACCGGCGGTTCGGCGCCGAAGGTGCCGCGGGCGCGATCGCCTCCGAAACGAGGCGGCTGTCGGGAACTTGCAGATATTCCTGCGTTTCGAGATCCTGGGCGCGTGCGATGAGAGCCTGATATTGGGTGCGGATGACCTGCACGTTCTGCTGCACGCGAAGCGCTTCCAGCCTGCTGTCGCCCGCATCGGGAGGCACGCCCGCCGGCGGCGAAGCTGAGTTTGATGCGCTCTGATTGTTGCGGCTGATGGCATTCTGGGCAACTGCCAACGCCGAACCCACATCCTTCAGTCGGCGCTCGATCTTGTCTCTGGCGGCTGATATCGAGGCGACTTTGGCCTGAAGCTGATCCGCGATGTATTGCTCGACCAGTGTATTGGCCAGCTGGGCCGAAAGATTTGACGATCCGGTCTGGACCGTTACAGAGATGAGCGGCGTGGATTCAACGCGTGACACCGTGAGGGCCGCGCTGAGCGTACTCAGCACAGCGTCCATCACATCTTCGGGGCTCGGAACCTCGGGAGTTCCCAGATGCAGCGACTCCAGCAGGCCCCCCCCACTTTGCCTGCCTTGGGCAGAAACGCGTCATTTTGGGCCAACTTAAGTTTGTCGATGACGCCCAATAAAGTACTCTGCGCCGTCACGAGTGGTACTTCGGCGTCCACACGCGAGCTATCGAGCGTCGTGAGAGGCTGGGTGGTCGCTTGCGAAAGGATGTCCTCGTGCGTGGGATCTACCAGCACCAACGCCGTGGCGGTATAGACCGGCTCCAGCACCGTGGCCAAGGCAAAGGCGGCCGCAAGGCAGATCCCCGCTATAACGGCGATGAGCGCCACATTGCCCCGTAGCAAACCAACAAAGGCCCTTAAGTCGAGGTTCTGATTATCCATCGCTGCTCGACTACCCGTGTGGTTGAGGGATGCGTTCAGCCCCGGCGCCATTCCATTGCTGAAATGCCGTCACTGGGAAATTCCTTGCCGATGATCCGCCTGGGCTGCGCTGCCATTCGTGTAGCCAACCAAAAGCGCGTTCGCCGTGGTGGGGAGCGTGCATCGGGATGCGAGGCTGGCCGTGATCTGATGTCAGAGCGCGCTCCCAGAGGCTATCGATACCTTCACCACGTCGCCCGGGAGCACAGGAGTTGAGTCGGCCGCGGTGAACTCCTGCTGGCCGTCGTCGCTCTGCCTGCTGATCGAATAGACCACGGTCGGCAATATATGTTCGTCCGAATAAGCAATCGAGCGCGCTGATCGTATCGTTGCATCCAGCATCTTCTGTCGCGCCGTATTGATTTGGGCCTCCAAGTCAGCCAGCTGCTGATTTGTGTCCGACAAGGACTGATCGATCGCGAGGTCATGCTTGTTGGTTATGACCTGCTGCTGAACTCCGGCACTGGCCAGGTCCTTCTTGGCGTTGAGGGCGGCCAGATCGGTGTCGAGCATTCGGCTCTGCACGTCGGCAAGTTGCTGACGCAGATCAAGAACTTGTGAGTTAACCGCCAGCCCTTGGGCGGCAAGACCAGTGATCGACTTGAGTTCCTGCTGCAGCAGGCTTTGCTGCAGCACCTGGGCATCCGCCTTTTTGCCAAGGGAAACAATTTCGGAGTTCAGCAGCGACTTCTGCGCGTCGAGCGAGGAAAGATCTGAGACGTAGAGGCTGGAATCGATCCGCAGAGCATCGCTTTCGGTTGCCATGATCGAAACCGCATTCGGATTGCCGGAGATCTCAGGGGGCGTGGCGAGGGACTGATTACCGCTCCTTTCCGCTTCCAGGCGCGCCTTGGCGGCAATCAAATGGGCTTGCTGCACCAGTGCCTGGTCGTATTGACCTTTGGCGGTCAAGAAATCCGACGACGCAGTGAAATCGGTATCTTGGTTGAACAGCCCCCCGCCAAGCGCAACGGCCTTGAGCACGTTCAGCCCCGGTTCGAACGGATATTGCCCTGCCTTCGTCACCACTCCGGCAACGTAAATCGGTCGATACTGCGCGATCTCCACCGAGGCGGAAATTGTGCTCGCGAGACCAAGCTTCTGTGTCAGCCCCTGGGAAATTGCATCCCCGACCGACTGGGCATCCTTGCCTTCCACCTGCATCGAACCGAGGAAGGGAACCGAGATCGTTCCTGCGGCAGAGACATCGTAGAGCCCATCAAGCGCGGTCAGATCCCGGAAGCTGCTGTCGCTCGCCTGCCACTCGACCACCTTCAGCCTGAGCTGGTCCGCGGGCTCGAACAGGTAGTCGCCGCCGTCCGCAGCATAGGCCGCCCGCAGAATGAGGCTGAAGAAAAGGCCTGCCAACGTTACGCAGATAGCAGCACGCCTCATTGAGAACTCCAATATTGCGATAGCTCGTTTACTTCCGGCCGATGGATTCCACGTTTTGCTGCCCGGACTTACCTCAGCTTGGCGTCGCTGCGTTGCAAATTGTTGACAACGTCTGCAACTCTCATAGCACCTTTGCGCAGTCAAGCGACGGCCGCGTGAATTATTAAGTGAAACGGACACGCCTCTTTGGCTGAAATCGCCAGATTGCGCCCATAAAACTGCAACGTGACAGTTGGACGGCGAGCGAAGGCACCCAACAGTAACCCGATAGTAGGGGCACACCGCGCCTTCGAAAACCAACTTCGGCGCAGCTGAGCATCCGTTCTGCATGAACTTGCAGAGCTACCATTCCGCGAAAGCATAATGCGGCACGGATACGTCCTTGCTGGACTAATGCTATTTGTGTAATTTCGGATTAACTGTTTATTAAGGTGTGGTGTTAGGATGTTGTTTTATGACCGTCCGGTGACCATTCCTGCCGACAGAGCATGGCCTGTTGGAGGCGTGACAAAACGTAGTCTCGACATATTGGCGGCCTCTGCATTGATCGCATTATTGTTTCCGTTGATGGGTTGCGTTGCAATGTTGGTGCTCTCCACGGATCGTGGCCCGATTTTTTATGCCCACGAGAGAGTTGGTTTTAAAGGCCGGTTGTTCCGCTGCCTTAAATTTCGCTCGATGAGAGTGAATTCGGCGGTTATTCTTGAGCAATATCTGGCGGGCAACTCGTCTGCTCGCCTGGAATGGGAACGAGACCAAAAACTTCGTTCTGATCCTCGTGTCACCACGGTTGGGCGATTTGTCCGCAAGTGGAGTCTTGATGAATTGCCTCAGCTGTTCAACGTGCTGGCCGGCGATATGAGTATTGTTGGACCACGCCCCGTCACTGAGCGCGAGCTAAGCCGATACCGCTCCAATGCGGAATTTTATCTAAGTTCGCGCCCAGGCATTACCGGATTGTGGCAAGTCAGCGGCCGCAACAACTTGTCCTACGATACCCGCGTCGCCCTTGATGCGCTGTATGTAAAATCATGGTCGCTGCTGTTGGATGGGAAGCTTCTGCTCAAAACCTTTGGCGTCGTGTTGGGTGGCGAGAAGTCTGGAAGCTTCTGAACGAGACGGGCTAACCCGTTGTCGCTTGGCGACGTCAGCCCGGAACCCTGGACGTGTTCGGGGAAATCTCGGGTTTGGGAAGGAATGAGACGATTGGCCTGTCCCCCGGGCAAGCAACGGCATCCGATATATAGGTGCGGACGGACACAGCTATCGAAGTGTCAAAGGCCCTGCCCAAGCGGCGCTGGTGTCGGAAGTATTCCTATAGGGGATCGATCTCTTCAACTACGGCTACTATTCGGATTTCGGCGGAACCGCCGAAGCCGGCAAAGCCAGCTTCGGCAACATCACTAGTTCGGCAGTCTATGGACAGCCGAACCGCCGCTTCCTAGTAGTACCTGCCGCCGGACTTGAAGGCGTTCGGATTGGCCCGGCGATTATACTCGATACGGGGAGACACCGGGGCCGATTGCTGGGCGGTCGTCGCGCAGCGGTTGCCCTTGGCCAATTGCTGGTTGACGAAGTTTCTGTCGTACCCGAACCCGTTTCCTGGGTCCATCGGGTATTGGCTCAGCGAAACCGCCCCGGCATAGGGGTTGAGGCAGACCTGCGCCGCAGCGGGGGTGGGAGCCAAGCCCACCACGCCGAGCAGCACCGTACCGGCAAGGCCGGCCATCAATGAACGTTTCAGCATTCCTCTGGTCCGTTTCATAGAGAGTCATGAAAACTGGTCCAATCGCGAATGCACCCTGGCACTCCGTTTGTCGCGGAGCGCGCAACTGCCATCGGTATTCCAGCGGGGCCGGTGACATCTCTTAGCCGGCCCGGTTTTGCGCAAAGGGCTTGCCGACGCCAGCCAGCGGCCAGCGACGTGAGAGCGGGAAAGCCCCGGACAAAGCGAACGCGGCATTGAGCATCGGTTCCGCATCGCCTTTCCAGCAAGTTCCGCTTCGACCAAGACCTTATCGTTGCGGATAGTTGTTGATCAGCGCTCGATACTCCTCTTCTGGAGCGACGGGAGCCCTTGTGCGCGGCGATCACCTCCTTGCCGCGCAAGGCCCGCATCAACCCTCCGAACTAAGGTCCTTCTGCGCCCAGGGTCATCACACCGGCGCACGCGATCGGCGACCACCGGCTCCTAGCGCGCAGACGCTCATTCCGGCAGCAGTCAAGCCGGTGGAGACACCTGAACGGCGAACATCCTGACGTTGCACCAGTAAATACGTGCCTATGGCACAGCGCCAATATGTACCGTTTTGAACAATAGAATTCAGTTCAGTTAGGACGCGGCACGACTAACAGATCATCCAAAATGCAACGTTTGTACCTTTATTGCCATTATGGCAAGCAAAATCAACAGCAACGGCAACGCGACTGACGGGTTACATCTCCAATTGGCCGTTTTTGTACATTTTTCCCCGAAACCACGACAGGTTACTTTCACTGACCTTTCCCTCCGGTATCCTCATGGCCCCAGCTGTCGCAGCAAATCCACCGTGGCGGCATCCGCCGGGAGAAAAATCTCGATCGCCAGTTCGGACAGGCTGACGTCGAGCGGCGTTCCGAACAGCATCGTGGTGCTGAGAAACGACATCGTGCCGCGTTCGGACCGGACGCAAAGAGGCACCGCGATTGCTGCCGGATCCGGCGAGTGCGGCGGGGGCGCCGGATAACCTTTCAACTCATCGAGCAGATCCAGCAGTTTCGGGTCCGCGCTGGCTTCGAACTGCTTGCGCAGCCGATGCAGCAAATGCGCCCGCCACTCAGCCAGGTTTTCGATCCGCGAGGCAGCGCCGTCGGGGTGAAGGCTGACGCGCAGCACGTTCACCGGCGGCTCAAGCAGGTGCGACGCCACGCCCTGCATCAGCGCCATGCCGGCTCGATTGGCAGTGACGAGGTTCCAGTACCGGTCAATGGCAAGAGCGGGGAAGGGATCGTGCGCCTTGAGCAATATCTCGATCGCGGCCCGCACCGTCTTGAAGCTCGCATCATCGAGCGACCGGTCGGCGTAGACCGGCGCATAACCAGCGGCGAGCAGCAGGGCGTTGCGCTCGCGCAGGGGCACGTCCAGCTCGGCCGCGAGGCGCAGCACCATGTCGCGGCTCGGGGCCGAGCGTCCGGTTTCGACAAAACTCAGATGCCGGGTTGAAATCTCCGCGTCCAGCGCGAGATCGAGCTGGCTGAGATGCCGGCGCTGGCGCCACTCGCGCAGTCGCGTGCCGATGGGGTGCGTTGTTTCCATGAGTCTTTTCTAAGCCGGCCGCAGCGTAGACGCCATTACCTCTGGCGTAATCGACCACACGACCTGCCCGGCCCATGATCGGGTCAGCCTGATCGAACAGGCAACGCAACTCACCATCACCTAGGAGTCCAAAAATGACCGATGCAAAGCTTGTGGCCGATCGTTATGTCGCGCTGTGGAATGAACAGGACGCCGCGAACCGGCAGAAGATGCTGGCGGAAAACTGGGCGGCGGACGCTATCTATGTCGATCCGCTGATGGCCGGCCGCGGGACCGCCGAGATCGATGGGCTTATCTCCGCCGTCCAGAAGCGCTTCCCCAATTTCCGCTTCAACTTGATTGGCAAGCCGGACGGCCACGGCGAGAACGTCCGCTTCTCGTGGAGCCTGGGGCCCGGTGACTATATCGATGCCCCGATCGAGGGCACCGATATCGCCGTGGTCAGGGACGGCCGGATCCATTCGATCACCGGCTTCCTCGACAAGGTGCCAGTTGCCTGAGCAACGAGGCAAAGCGCCGAGGATCGCGTTGCGCCTGATGCCATCGCCGCGTCCGCATAAGATCGCACCCCTTGCCGCATCGTCATTCCCGGGCTCGGCTCGGGGACCCACACTTCCTTTCCAAGCATGGGTCCCCGGGTCAAGCCCACTGCTGTCCGGTTTAAATTGGTAGACAGTGTGGATGACATTGATTCTACTCGGTTTCAGACGTTTGGCGGCGTTCGAGACACGGGCAGAGGAGCAATGTCATGCGGCACCGGAATAGCGTTTTTCGGAAGGTGGCGAAGCAGGTGCCGTGGGGCGCGTTCGCGCGGCTTGTGGACAAGCACCGGGCCGACCATCGGGTGCGGCGGCTGAACTGCAAGCGCCAGCTCCTGGCGCTGCTGTTTGGGCAGCTGGCCGAGGCGAGCAGCCTGGGCGAGATCGAGGCCGGGCTCAACAGCCATGCGGCCCGGCTCTAGCATTTGGGCGGCGCGCCGGTGGCCCGGGCGACGCTGGCCGACGCCAACGCCGATGTCCCGCTCGCCCTCGCCGTCACCGCGCAGAACGTCAGCGCCGAGAGCCGCTTGCATTCATCTCCACTGGCGAACCGCCCGCGAAAACGCCTTCCATTACCCTTCGACAAAGTCGACGGGGAGCTCCGAAAGCTGCGGCGGGGGCTTCACTTCGGCCGGCGGACGACCCGGACCTTGCCGCTGCTGCCGCCGCCGCAGAAAAAGCGATCACTGCCATCGGATTCGAGGCCTGACACGGTCATTCCGGCCGGCATGTCGAGTTTCTCCAGGACGTCTCCCGTCTGCGGATCGATGCGCCTGACCTCGCTTTGTTCGCCCTCCCAGGTAGCGTGCCAAAGCTCTGGCCCGACCCAGGTGATCCCGGTGACGAAGCGGTTGGATTCGATGGTGCGCAGAATTGCGCCCGTCTCGGGATCGACCTGGTGGATCTTGCGCTCCCGATACTCCCCAACCCACAGCGATCCTTCGGCCCAGGCAAGGCCGGAATCGCCGCCGGCGCCGGGGGCCGGGATCGTGGACAGCACGTCGCCGCTCTCCGGATCGATCTTCAGGATTTGGGCCTCGGCGATCTGATAGAGATGGCTGCCGTCGAACGCCGTTCCGGCATGCGCGGCGACATCGATCGAGCGCCGGATCTCGCCGCTCTCGGGATCAAGGGCGTTGAGCTTTTCTCCGGAGGCGAACCAGACGGACCGACCATCATAGGTGACCCCGTTCACCTGTTTGAGTTCCGGAAAAGGTCCATACTCTTGGACGATTTCGGCGGCAGAACGATCCATTGTTACTCTCCCTACTGGCTCGCTTGATCCTAGCTGCTGGGCAACGCTCCGGGGAGTAACAAGGTTGTCGGGAATCCGGGCATGGCCGGGGTGATCCAGCGACGCGCCCGTCCGTGACCGACTGGTTGCACCTTGCCGGCCGCCGCGAGCTGGTCGAGGGCCCGCTGGAGGGTGCGCTGGCTGGCGCCGACCGCGAGCGCCAGGGCCGAACTCGACCAGGACTCGCCGTCGGCAAGGAAGGCGAGCACCGCCGCATGCTCCTCCTCGACGGGGTGTGCGAGCACAGCGATCTCGGGCGCATTGCGGGGTACCAGTTTGAACCCTCGCTTGGAGGCGCTGATCCCGGCCATCCGGTGCATGAGCGGTCGAAGCCGGCCGATTTCCACCCGCAGCCGCGCACGATGCGATTCATCGGCGGCCTTTCCGCCAAAGGCCCGCGCCACAAGCTCGGCCCTCGGCACATCCGCGGGCCACGCTTCGGCAAGCGTCCGGGCGAGCGCGAACAGCACGGGCCGCCGTTCGAGCGAGACCACCGTGCCACCTTCGCGCACCGCATAGCGGAAGGCATCCACGACGAGCGCGTTCGATGCCAGCAGGGCTTCGACCGCATCGAGAAGCAAAAGCTGCTCCCCACCGTGGCCGATAAGGCGCGCGGCCGGTTTGTCGAGCACGAGGAATCCGGCTTCAACCTCTGCCATCAGCCCAGGGATGCCGGCGAGGCGCGCGGCGTGCCCGGCCCGATCGAGGGCGGCCCGCGCCATTTTCGTCCGCAGGCGCCTGATCGCCACCCCCGCGACCACCAGCTCGTATCCGGCCCTCGAGGCCGGCGCGAGGGGCGCGGGGTCGATCTCGCCAAGCCGCCGCTCGGCCTCGGCCAGACGCCCTAGCAGCAGGAGGCGCCTCACTTCGAGATAGCGCGCATGGGCGGCATTGACGTGGTCGCCGTGGCTCTCGAGCGTCGCCCGCGCCGTCTCGAGTGCCTTCGCCGACGAGCCGAGGTCGCGCAGGACCAGCGCGATCTCCGCCTCCGCGACAACGCACCTGGCGCGGGCCACGACCTCCCTCGGACCAAAAGCGCGCGCCGCGCTTTTGAGCAGGGCCTTTGCGCGCGCAAGATCGCCAAGCTGTGCCATGGCGATGCCGCGAAGCGCCAGCGCCGCTGCGTCATCGCGCAGGGCGACCCGGTTCAGGGCGCCGAGCGGATCACCCGCCGCAAGCGCCTGTGCTGCAGCGGTGATCAGGGAGTCCATTGCAATCCCGACACACTTGTCACTCCCACCGTCCCGAAAGCCGGTCATAGTCTATCACGACAATCAATCAGCAGGCCGTAGCGGAAACGATACGACATGCAGAGAGCCAAGGAGAAGAACGATGACAACGCACATGACGGGAACGCGCGAGGAGTGGCTTGCGGCGCGGCTAAATCTGCTCGAGGCGGAAAAGGAGCTGACGCGCCAAAGCGACGTGCTGGCGCAAAGGCGGCAGGACTTGCCCTGGGTCGGGATCGAGAAGGATTACAAGCTCGACACCGACGAAGGCAGCGCCTCGCTCGCCGACCTCTTCCGGGGACGCTCGCAGCTCCTCATCTACCACTTCATGTTTGGGCCCGACTACAAGGCTGGGTGCCCCTCCTGCTCATCGATCGCGGACGGGTTCAACGGCATCGCCGTGCATCTCGAAAACCATGACGTCGCATTCAACGCTGTGTCGCGGGCGCCGCTGGAAAAGCTGCAAGCCTTTAAGCAGCGCATGGGATGGACTTTTCCCTGGGCCTCCTCGTTCGGCAGCGACTTCAATGCCGACTTCAACGTCTACTTCACCGAGGACCAGCAGCGCGAGGGCGGCGTCGAATACAATTACCGCAAGGAACCGGCGATGCGGCCGGCCAGCAACGAAAGCGAAGTGTCGCAGAACGCGGCGACCACCGGAACCGACCTCGCCACCTTTATCCGCGAGCGGCCGGGCGTCAGCGCCTTCGCGCTTGAGGATGGGGTCGTCTACCATACCTATTCCAGCTACGCGCGGGGCCTCGACGGTCTCTGGGGCATGTACCAGTGGCTCGACCGTGCCCCCAGGGGACGCAACGAGAACGGCATGTGGTGGCGCCGCCACGACGAATATGCCCGGGGCTGAGGCAGCGATGTCCTTCCATTCAGACACCTCGCACGAGGCCGATCCCGCCTCCGGCGGATCTGCTGCTGCCGGCCTTGGTGCGGCAGCGCGAGTGATATCCGGCTGGCTGTGCCTCGGCGCGACTCCCATTTTCGCCATCATGGCGGTGCTGACGGCGGCGTCCGGCAGCCCGGAGATGCCCGATATGCCGGACATGGCGATGCCAACCCCTTCGCCGCTCGGCGGCATGGCCCTGATGTATCTGCTGATGAGCCTCTTCCATGCCGCTCCCTGGCTGAAGCTGGTCTCCGGCCGACAAAGCGGCCCTCCCCAGCCCTGAGCCGGCATTCGCCGAATGACGACCAAGGCGCAAACAGGATTTGGCCGGGCCAAGTTTTCCACATGGGCCGGCCGGGTCGCCGCGGGGCGCGCACCATTCCCAGCTTGCGGGCTTGTCGGTCTGCCGTTAGTTTGTTAACTTAACTTACTAACGTAGCAGAGTTGATCGGTTCCCCATGGGTCTTGGCGAAGAGGCAATGCTGGTAGGCGTCGATATCGGCGGCACCAAGACGCACATCCGCTGGAGCCGCGGCGGCGTCGACCAGGACAGCATTGTCCCTACCGCCGACTGGCGCCGCACCGGCAATGTCGAGGATGCCGGCGTCCTGCTCGACCTCATCAAACAGGGCCCGGCCGGCGCACTTCCGTCTGCGATCGGAATCGGCGCCCATAGCTGCGACACCGAGCGCGATTGCTACGCCTTCGCACAGGCGCTCGCTGCATTGACCCCTACCCCCCTGCGCGTCGTGAATGATGGTGAATTGCTGCCCTACGCGGCCGGGCTTGACGGCGGCATCGGCGTGGTCGTCGGCACCGGTTCAATTGCCGTGGCGCGCCGGGCGGCCGACGATGTGATGCTCGTCGCCGGTGGGTGGGGCTGGATCCTTGGCGACGAAGGCAGCGCGCCCGCAATCGTGCGCGAGGCCGCCAAGGCCATCCGCGAAAGCATCGACCTTGGCCGCGAGCCGGACGGGCTCTATGACGCCCTAAGGCTCAGCCTTGGCACGCAGAGCTTTGCTCATTTCGGTCGCCGTCTCAACGAACTGCGCGGCGCCGTGGGCTGGGGTGAGCATGCTTCGGCGGTATTCGAAGCCGCGGCCGCCGGCTCGGAGCTGGCGGTGGGAGTCATCCACCGCGCCGCCCAGGCACTCGCGCTCCTGGTCGAGCGGCTGGTGGAGCGTGGCGCTTCTCCCACGGAAGTGGTGGCCGCCGGTGGCGTGGTGGTGGCCCAGCCGCTGCTGTTCCGCCTGTTTCAGGACGAATTGCATTGCGTGCTTCCCATGACAAGGCTGACGCTGCTGCGCGAGGCGCCGGTCGGTGGCGCGGTAGCCATTGCCCGTCGGCTCATCGATGAAGCTCCAGAGGCGATGCCGGGAATGGCAGGAAAGGCAGGGGCATGAACGAGCCGGTCGGTCAAACCCTCGCCAAAGGCACCTCGCCGCAAGACCGCCCGCCGGTCGCGCAGGTCGTGATTCCAGCCCGGCAGACCGTCAGCTGGGTGGTCGCGATCGTGCTGGTCCTGCTCGTTCTCGGCATGGCCTATGTGGTCATCACCGGCGGCGGCGTCCGGTGGGAGGAAATACCGCCCTACATCTTTGATCCCACGATCCTTTCCGGCGTTCAGCTGACGCTGATCTTCACCTTCGCCTCGATGATCCTAGCCGTGATCGGCGGCATCATCCTTGCCGTGCTCCGGCTGTCGCGCAACCCGGTGCTTGCCAATCTGAGCCGGCTCTACATCTGGTTCTTCCGCGGTACGCCGCTGCTGGTGCAGATCATCTTCTGGTTCAACATCCAGCTTTTCGTCCCCCACATCGCCTTCGGCGGGTTCGTCCTCGACATGAACTCGCTGGTTTCGCCATTCACCGCGGCGCTCCTGGCCCTGAGCCTCAACGAATCCGCCTACATGGCCGAGATCATCCGCGGCGGCCTGCTCGCCGTCGATCGCGGGCAGGCGGAGGCGGCAACCGCGCTCGCCTTCACCCCGGCCCAGACGATGCGGAAAATAGTGCTCCCGCAGGCGCTGCGTGTCATCGTGCCGCCGATCGGCAACCAGACCATTTCGATGCTCAAGACCACCTCGCTGGTCTCGGTGGTTGCCGCCCAGGATCTGCTGACCCGTGCGCAAAACATTTATGCGCGCAACTTCCTCATCATCGAGCTGCTGATCGTGGCCAGCCTCTGGTATCTGGTGCTGACCTCGATCGCTTCGGGCATCCAGTACCTGATCGAGCGCCGACTCTCGATGTCCCTCGGCCAGGACTCGGCGACCGCGCCGTCCTTCCGTAGCCTGCTCGGCCGTGCCGCAACTTTCCGCTTCGGAGGTGACGGCAAATGAACGCGTCCCTTCCGCTCCTCAGGGCGATCGGCGTCCGCAAGAATTTCGGCTCGACCGAGGTTTTGCACGGCATTGATCTCGACGTTGATCGCGGTCAGGTGACCTGCATCCTGGGCCCGTCCGGCAGCGGCAAGTCCACATTCCTGCGCTGCATCAACCATCTGGAAAAGCTCAGCGCCGGCCGCATCGTGCTGGATGGCGAGCTGATCGGCTATCGCGAGCGAGACAACAAGCTCTACGAACTGCAGCCCGCCGAACTGGCGCGGCAGCGTCGCGACATCGGCATGGTCTTCCAGCGCTTCAATCTCTTTGCCCACCTCACCGTGCTCGATAACGTCACCGTGGCGCCGATGCTGGTGAAGCGCGAGAGCCCGAGCGTCGCCAAGGCAACGGCGATGGAGCTGCTCGAAATGGTTGGGCTGGCGCACCGGGCGGCGGCCTATCCGTCCCAGCTCTCGGGTGGCCAGCAGCAGCGCATCGCTATTGCGCGGGCGTTGGCGATGAAGCCCAAGCTGATGCTTTTCGACGAGCCGACCTCCGCGCTCGATCCCGAACTCGTCGGTGAAGTGCTCGCGGTGATGAAGCGCCTCGCGCAGGACGGCATGACGATGCTGGTCGTCACCCACGAGTTGGGCTTTGCCCGCGAGGCGGCAGACCGCGTTGTCTTCATGGACGCGGGCCAGATTGTCGAGGAGGGCCCAGCCCTCGAAGTGCTGAACGCGCCGCGCCACGAAAGGACGCAGTCGTTCCTTGCAAGAGTTCTATGAGGCCGGGGCCGCTGTCGGCCCCGTTTCGGACCAAAGGCGCGGCCAGCCCGCGCACAACAACGGAGCGTAGGATATGAAAAAGTTTGCCTTCGCGGTGCTAGCCGCAACTTTCGCCACATGCCTTTCCGCCGCTGTCGTGCAGGCGGCGCCGGACGCCAAGCTCAGGGCCATGCTGCCGGCTGCCATCCAGCAGTCCAACGTCGTCAATGTCGGCACCGATCCCCACAACCCGCCCTATAGCTTCTACGACACCGACAACACGACGATGATCGGCATGGAGCATGATATCGCCGATGAGATGGGCAAGCGCCTGGGCGTCACCTTCAAGTGGTCGACGGCCGAGTTCGCCAGCATCATCACCGCCGTGCAGGCCGGCCGTTTCGACATGGGCATGTCGGGCTTCGGCGACTTCCTGCCGCGCGAAAAGGTCGTCGATGAAGTCGACTACACCATGGAAGGCACCGGCATCATCGTTGCCGATGGCAACCCGCACAGCGTCCAAAAGCTCAGCGATGCCTGCGGCCTGAAGGCAGCAACGGTTCAGGGCTCGGTGATGCTGGAACTGCTGACCAAGGCCGCCGCGGCCTGCCCCAAGGACAAGCCGCTCGATATCAGCCTGTTCCCCACCGATGACCAGTCGGTGCTGGCCGTGCGTTCGGGCCGAGCCGACCTGCTGATGGATACCTATGGCGTTGCCGCCTACAACCTTGAGCACCAGCCCGCCAATGCCGGCGGCCGCAAGCTCGAGCTGATCAAGGGCAAGGTCTACGCGGCTGGCTACCAAGCTGTTCTCGTCAGCAAGAGCAACCCGCAGCTGCGCGACGCCATCCAGGCGACGCTGCAGGCAATGATCGCCGATGGCAGCTACGACGCCATTTTCAAGAAGTGGGATCTGGCCAACAACGAGCTCAAGACCATCACCGTCAACGACGCAGCGCGCTTCACGGATTATCTGAAGCTCGACTGAGTGAATGCCGCGGCGTGCGGCCCCCTCTCCCGCACAATGCCAGCATAGCCGCCGGATCGCCCCCGATCCGGCGGCAACACCTTCTGCCCAGAAAGCGACCAGCGATGCCCCCGATGCCCGATAAAGTCTCCTACCAAGAAGCCATCTCCCTGCAGCCGAAAGCGCTGGACAGCGCGCGGGCGACGACCAACGCAGTCCTCGATGCGGCGGACCTTTCGGCGCTGCGGCATGGCGTGGTGGGCATTGTCGGCATTGGTGCGAGCCTTTACGCGGGCGTCGCCGGCGCCGCCCAGTTTCGCCAGCAGGGCCGCCGTGCCGTCGCTTTCGCTGGCGGCGAACTTTACGATGGGGCGGTCGATGCCGCCGACGCCTATATCGCCGTGTCCGCCTCTGGCCGCAGTGTCGAGCCGGCGCGCGCCATGCAGCTGCGGCCGCAAGCCCCTACGTATGGCATCGCCAAGGCCGCCGATACGCCTCTCGCGGGCGTCGTCCGGACGATGATCGGCACCGGCAGCGGCGTCGACAGCAGCCCCAACACCACGAGCTATGTGGGCTCGCTCCTCGCTCTTGGCCTCATCGCCGAGCGCGTCGGCAATCCCACCGGCTACGACTGGGCCCGGTTGCCCGGCACGGTCGACGAGATGCTTTCCAAATCCCGCCCCGCCGTTACCCGCGCGACGGAACTGCTCGCCGGCAAGGCCGCCCTTGATGTGGTGGGCGCAGGCGTCGCGAACGGCACCGCCGGCTATGTCGCGCTGCTCGCTCGCGAAGCCGCACGCATCGTTGCGCAGAGCTGGGATACGCTGAATTTCCTCCACGGCCCGATGGAGCCGAACGACGCGCGCTCGGGGGTGATCGTCTTCGGCAGCGGCCGCGAAGTGCAACTCGCCGAGGATCTTGCGAATTTCGGCATACCGACGGTGCTGTTCACCCCCCGCGCGGTTGCGGAACGCAAGAACCTCGTCGTCATCGAAACACCCGTGCTCGGCAATGGCCTCGCCGAGGCGATTGTCGAGGCCGTGCCCGGCCAGCTCCTGGTTGGCGCCCTGGCGGAAGCTGCCGGCTTGCCGCAGTGCATCTTCCGCTACCGGCAGACCGACACCAAGCTCGATGTGGCGCCGAGCGTGTAAGCGCATTCGGCCTACCGCAGGCTGACGCAAGGGTGGGGCCGCAAGTCCGGCGGGCTCACGCTGGGATTGCCATAACGTGGCGTTCACCAGCGCGACGCGATAACATGGCACGCGCCGCCGACCTGGCGGCGCGACTGGGCTGTTTGCAGGGACGAGATATGCAGTGCAAGACGGTGGCGCCTCACCTGTGACCGTTGACTATTCCTCCGCCCAACGGGCGCCGCTCACGGAAAGCGCCAGGGCGGTGCTGGAGCGCCTGGTCGCCGCCGGCCCGACGACGCGCCCCATGCTCAGCAGCCTGCTGAACTTTTCCAAGCCCACCATGTCGGCCGCCGTGGCCGAGTTGACCAATCTCGGCCTCGTCAGCCCTTTTGGCATTTCGCAGGGCCCCACGGGCCGCAAGGCAACCGTCTATGGCCTGGGCATCGAGGCGGGCCACGTCATCGGCATCGACGCAGGTGCAACGCAGGTGCGGGCCATCGCCCGAACGCTCGACGGCCGCATACTCGCCGAGGCGGAAGAGCCGCTGGCCCGCGAGCACAAGCACATCAGCACCGAGACCGGCGCCGCCATCGGCAACACCATGAGGCTTTTGCGCGCGGCGGTCGGGGCGGCGCAGGGACCGCTTCGCGCCATCTCGGTCGCCGTGCCGGTGATCGTCTCGGGCAACCGGCCGGAATTGGCCGACAGCACGGACCTCGAAATCCTGCAGGAATCCATCGGCCCGACGGGCGGCATCCGCGTGCTGCTCGAAAACAACGTCAATTGCGCTGCTGTCGCCGAACTTCACGGCGGCGCCGCCCGCGGCCGCAGTTCCTTTGCCTATCTGCAGGTCGGGGTGAAGATCGGCCTCGGCATCGTTCACGAGGGCCGGTTGTTCCGCGGTTTTAACGGCGCGGCGGGCGAAGTGGCCCGTTTGCCGTTTCCGTGGTCCGGACAAGACACGCCCAGCCGCAACGCGCTCGAGAACTATCTCGGCTCGCGCCAACTCATGGAGCGCGTGTGGCGCGATTGGCCGGAGAGCGAAGGGCCGCCGCCCGCCACGGCGCGCGATCTTTTTGACCGCGCCCGGAACGGTTCGGCAGCAGCGCTGGGCCACGTCAATCGGCACGCCGCCGATATCGGTCGCCTTGTCGCCTCGATAGTCGGCGTGATCGACCCGGGGTTGATTGTGCTTGGCGGCGGCGTCGGCCAGAACGCGCTGCTTCTTCCCGAGGTGGGACGTACGCTGGCCGAATTGACCTGGGCCACCGAGGTTGCCACAAGTTCGCTCGGAAATCGTGGCTCCGTCCTCGGCGCGTCGCAGCTTGCGGCGCTGGCGGCGCTGGCCGAACTCGTCGGCACCGACCGGGCCACGCTGCCGCCAGTCCTCGCCATGGATCAGGGCGCGACCGAGCCGGCGATCTCCTCATGAAGACTTCGGGACTTTAGGCCCACTACCAAAGGGAAATTCACCATGAAAGCATTTGCATATGAGGGCGCACACGCCCTCGATGCGTTCGCCATCACGCTCAGGGATCTGCCCGAGCCTGCGATCGGCCCCAAAGACCTGCTGGTGTCAGTCAAGGCCTTTGCCTTCAACCCGGTCGACTACAAGATCCGTCAAAGCCGCAGCGCCGGCGAGAACGGCCCCGTGATCCTCGGATGGGACGCGGCTGGGGTAGTCGAAAAAATCGGCCCCGAAGTCGAAGGGTTCAAGCCCGGCGACGAGGTCTACTATGCCGGCGAACTGGGCCGCGCCGGGAGCTATGCCGAAAAGCAGGCCGTCGACTACCGGCTCGTAGCACCCAAGCCCAAATCGATCGGCTTTGCCGATGCCGCGGCCCTGCCGCTCACAGCGCTGACGGCCTATGAGGCGCTGCTCGAACGCGGCATAAGCTATGGCAAGGACAGCCATGCGCTCATCATCGGCGGTGCGGGCGGGGTCGGCTCGATCGCGATCCAACTGCTGAAGGCGTTGACCCCAGCCACGGTGATCGCGACCGCGACCCGGCCCGAAACGGTCGAATGGGCGCGCCGCATGGGCGCCGATCACGTGATTGGCCGCTCGCTTCGCGAAGAACTGGAGAGGATCGGTGCCCCGGAGGTCGACGCCATCTTCGCCACCACCCACACGCTGGACTATCTGCCGATCATCCCCGAACTGCTGCGTCCGTTCGGGCACCTGATGGTGATCGATGACCCCGAAACGCTGAACATCCGGCACTTCAAATCCAAGGCACAGTCCGTGCACTGGGAGTTCATGTTCAGCAAGTCGCTGCACGGATATCGGCCCGAGAGCCAGGGGGCGATGCTGCGGCATGTCGCGGAACTTGTCGACGCCGGCAAGGTTCAGACGACCCTCAGCCAAACCCTCGCGGCCAGCAGCGACAATATCCGGGCAGCACACGCGGCGCTCGAGGCCGGTGCCGCCATCGGCAAGATCGCTATCGAGTGGCGCTGAGCGCCGAGGCGACAAAGGCGGAGGGTGCCGCAAAGGCTCCCTCAGCCCGAAGCGTGATTTCGGCTAAATTGACGTAAGATCGCGACAGCCTGGGCGCAACGCCACCACCAGTGCGGCGTCGGCACGAGGTCTCACCGCTTGCCACGCCGTCATCCCCGGGCTTGACCCGGGGACCGATGAGGCCTCTCCCTTACTGAGAGCGGACTTGGCGAGGCATCATGGGTGGCCGGGTCAAGCTCGGCCATGACGAGCAAGCGCGGTGACTGTTTCAACTCAACGGACCCTCTCCCCAGAGGGAGTGGTGAAGCAAGTAGCAAGGCCCCGCCCCAATGTCCCCTCTCCCTTGGGGGAGAGGGAGGGGGCCTTTCGTGGGAGCTGAACGGACCGTTCGCTAGGCCGGCCCAGCCAACGGCCCCCATGCCCCGGCGCGCCTGTCGAGCGCCACCGAGACAAAAAAGAGCGCGAGCCCACAGACGGCGAGGACCGCCCCCACGACACCGGTTGACGACCAGCCGAAGCCGGCGGAAATGGCCGCGCCGCCGAGCAGGGCGCCCAGGGCATTGGCCGTATTCAGCGCCGCGTGATTGAGCGTTGCGGCGAGCGTCTGGCCGTCGGCGGCAACGTCCATCAGGCGGGTCTGCAGCGCCGTGCAGATGGCGACGGTGAAGCCGACGAAAAAGATGCTGAGAAGCGCGCTGGGAATGAAGGGCGCCGTCAGCGGAATGGTCGCGAGGACCAGGCAATTGAAGACCAGCATGCCGCCGATCGTCGTCATCAGCGCCTTGTCGGCGAAATAGGCGCCGACATTGTTGCCCAGCGTCATGCCGAGGCCGAAGAGGCCAAGCACCGGCGGCACATAGACCTCGGGGACGCGGCTCACTTCGGTGAGGAGCGGCACCACATAGGTGAACACGGAGAACATGCCGCCACAGCCGATCGCGCCGATCGCGAGCGTCAGCCAGACCTGCGGGCGTTTCAGCGCGCTCAGTTCGCGCAGCGGACTGGCTCCCGCCTCGATGGCAATCACCGGCACGAAGCGCAAAATCAGCAGGAACGCGAGCAAGCCATCGAGGCCGACCCCGGCAAAAGTCGGGCGCCAGCCCAGCCCCTGCCCCAGCCAGGTGGCGAGGGGCATGCCGATGAGGGTTGCGATCATCAGCCCTGCCATTACACTGCCCACCGCGCGCGCGCGATGCGTCGGCGGCACCAGGGACGCGGCGACCAGCGCGGCGATGCCAAAGAAGGCGCCGTGTGGCAGACCGGAGATGAAGCGGAGCACCATCAGCGACCAGTAATTGGGGGCAATGGAGCTGGCCAGGTTGCCTACGACGAAGAGCAGCATCAAGCCGAGCAGCACGGCCCGGCGCGGCAGGCGCGCGGCCAGAATTGAGATCAGCGGGGCCCCCACGACGACGCCCAGCGCATAGGCGCTGATGACGTGCCCTGCCTCCGGGTCTGTGATCCTGAGATCGGCGGCGAGGTTGGGAAGCAGACCCATGATGGCGAATTCGCCGGTGCCGATGCCGAAGGCGCCGACCGCCATGGCGAAAATCGCGAATCGAACGGCGTTGGTCGTTTGGCCGGCGGGAGGACTGAACGTCTCGGGCACAGAAGGAACTCCAGACAGAAAAAGCCGCAAACCCCGGGCCTCTTTAGCTGGAGTGTCACAGTTCAGGTGATGTCGGCGGCAGGACACGCGGAGAGCGCGCCCAAGGAATGGATAATGCCGAGGCGCGGAGGCGACAATCGCGATTCTTGCAGAGCGGCAATGCTTGTAGCTGGGGAGGAAGAGACCCCCGTCACATTCGCGGAGTGCCGTTCGCCCGTCGACTTGGGTTGGTCTTCAACTCGGGATCCATCCGGACATGCCGTCCGGGGTGACGACCAGCAGCCAGTTTCCACGTTCCCCGGCAATGCGCACCCGATCGCCGGGCTGAAGGAAGAACAGGGGCTCGGCGCTGGCATCAGGTGCCGCGAAGACCTGGGTTTCCCACGGCGCGCGTCGTCCAGCAGCGACAAGGTTTTCGGGCCCGCGACGGGTGGCTCGGGTGGCCATAGCCGGCGAAGGCGTTTTGCCGGCCCCCGAGCCTGATTGGGCAAGATAGCGGGTGGCGACCCAGCCATCGTCGCCATTGGCCCGGTGAACATGCGTCCATCCGCCCTGCGTCTCCGCCACCTCGACGGTTTCCCCCGCCGCGAGCACGAACCGCTTGTCCGATGCCAATGAGGGGGCCGCGCGTCCGTTCACCGGAACCTCGCCAACGCGGCCGCTGGCCCCTGGGGGGCTCGCGGTGGAATTCGTCGCGGCGACGGAATTGAAAGCCGGCGCTACCCTATAGGGCGTCCACCAAGGCGACGGCGAGGCCGTCGGTGGCAGCGCAGCCGGAGCGACGGTGACAGGCGCCTGTGGCGTGGGTGCCGCCATTGCCGTGTCGATCACCCGAGGTGTCGAGGGCGGCGTTCGAGGGGCTGCGGCCGACTTGGAGACGGTGGCTACGACGGGGCTTGGCGCCTGCCCTGCCTGATCGGGCGTGGTACCGCTCCCCGGCAACAACATCAGCACCAGCAGGCCGCAGCCAAGCAATCCCGCGATGCGATAGGTCCAACCTCGTCCAAAACGTCCCATCTCGAACACCTCGCCTCAAAGAAGCCGGCTGAAGCGATCTGGTTCCACTTCCCCCGCAGGCGCTCGGCGAAGTTGGTTCGGTCAAGAACTTCGCGGCCGCTACAACACCCTCCACAGTGGGTGAACCAGGCGTCGCAACAAATGCCTTGCTTCGGCCAGGCGCTGGCTTGCGCCGAACTTCAACAACCAGAGTCCCGCGGGCACCCGATAGGGCCGCAAGGCTCGCGCCACCGCCGGGCGAATAGGCGGGTGAAGCACCGGTACCTCATCGAGATAACGCCAATACCACCGCAGAAAGTACCGGCGAACCTCATGGTAACGGCCTTGGGCACGAACCGAGGCCATGATCGAGGCGCCATGCTGGCGATAATAAACCCAGACCCGATCCGAGAAATAGACCGGCATCGATGCATAGAGCTTGCAGAGAAACGCCTGATCCTCATAGAGCGCGTAAATGCCGGAAAAATGGGCTTCAAAGCCGCCCACTCGCTCGATTGCCTCACGGCGTACGAGTAGGCTCGATGGCGGCGGTGCGCCGGCAGCGCCTAATGGATAGACATTGAGCAGGGCCTCGGGCGGATCGATCCGGATATTGGAGCGATGCCCCGAGGTCACCACCACATCCTTGCCGCCATTCCACGAACGCCAATAAAGCGCCGCGCCCGAGACCATTGCCAGCGCCGGATCGCTTTGGATCGCTGCGACCTGCTCGCTGAGCTTTTCCGGCGGCCAGAAATCGTCGGCATCGATGAACGCCACGAGCGGGCCGTCCGAGGCCGCGATCCCGGCATTGCGGGAGGCGCTGAGCCCTCTGTTGGCGTGATTTTCGTGCTCGAAATAGCGCACCCTGGGGTCGCGCGCCGCATAAGCCCTGGCGATCTCCGTCGCGCCATCCGTCGAGCCGTCATCGACGAGCGTCAGCGTCCAATGCGGATAGGTTTGGGCAAGGACGCTTTCGATCGCCTCCGCGAGAAAGTGCTTTCCATCAAGGAAGCAGCATATGACGGCAACCGGGGGCTTGGGGTCGGGCTCGGCCAGCATCAGCCCTCCCTCCATTGCGCGCGCAAGGACCCGTTGCGGACCTGAAGCCGCGGCAGGTTGAAATCGTCCACGCAACGGGGCAGAGCGGCGGGGTTGGTGGAGCAGGCCCATTCGACGCCGAGCGCCCGCACCAGCTGCGCGACGGCATCACTGCGATCGCCGTAGGGGTAGGCAAAGCCCCTCACGCCCCTGCCAGCGATGCTCCTGCATCGCGCCATGCTGCCGATCACCTCGGCCTCGATCTCCTCCGGCGCAACGGCGGTAAGCGGCCGATGCGAAACGGTATGCGCCCCGATGTCGGTCAGCCCGCCATCAAGCCAGGCGACCAACTCCACTTCCGTCATCGCCCGGTCGATCGCGCTTCTCGGCGCGACCCCGATTGCCGACCTGAGCCGCAACAGCGCCGTCCGCGTCTGGCGCGGCGACGCCGTACGGAGAAGGCTCCACAAGCCCTCGTGCGCGCGCTGACGCGCCGCAGCAGCATCCGGAGCCCCGTATCTCGGGAAGGACCAGCCGGCCACTTTTCCGGCAAGCTCAAGTTTCCCTTCCGAGGCCCGCGGCCAGCCGATGGTGAGCTTTGCCAGCTCGTCCCACCAGAATTCTTCCTTCTGCCCGATGCTGCCGGTCGCGAGGAAGAGCGTTGCGGGAATGCCGAATTCGACCAGCACCGGCTTCGCATTGACCAGATTGTCGAAATAGCCGTCGTCGAACGTCACCGCCACGGCGTTCGCGGGCACGCTGCCCCCCTGCGCGCCGCGGATGAGTTCATCGAGCGGCATGGGCGAGCGGAAGCGGCGCAAATCCACCATCTGCTTTCTGAACCAGGCCGGCGAAACTGCGAGCCCCCACGGGTCGACAAGGGGCTCGGCGATGCGGTGATACATGAGAATGGTCGGGGCCACCGGAGGCAGGCCCAGCGTGCGCCGCATACGCCTGACTGCGCCCCTGAAGCTAGCCATGCTTTCGCGCCCGGATGGTGACGATGACCGGATAGGCGGGATCGACCGGATCCAGCTTCCCGGTGTCCACTTCGCCTTGGGCCAGCCCGGCAAGAAAGGAAGTTGCGGCAAAGAAATTGCCGTTGGATTCCACGATGACCCCTTCCGGACCGAAGACATCCACGAACAATCGCTGCGCCGAAACCGCCGTGAACGACCAGCACCAGCCGCCGCCCCATTCGCCGCGATCGATCTGGCTGATCCCGGGCACCGTCACCAGCGCGACCCCGCCCGGCCTGAGCGAGGCGTGAAGGTTGCGAACGGCGGTCTGCAGGTCGAAGACGAGATGCAGTGTCTGCGTCAGCACCAGGCAGTCGAAGGCATTTGCGGGAAGGGTTGCGGGGTCCGCGAGATCGCCCACGATCGTCGCCTGCGGGCTGCCGTGATGAATATGGAGGACGTCCTGCCGCGTTACGCGCTCCCCCCCGAAGCGGCGGCAATACGCATCGTCCCCAACTTCGAGGGCGTGGCCCGCGATGTCCGACCGCCAGCGCTCAAGAAAGCCTTCGATGTAGTACCGATCGATCGGCTCCCCCCGATCCCAGCCGAAATCCCGGCTCGCGGGCACGCCCCGGGCGAAATCCCCGCCGCGCCATTTTCCCAGAGGAGTTGTGACTGCCCGCCGGTGCCTCAGCCTTGCCTTCAGCGGTTCAGGCAACGCCCGCCCGAGGCGCACGCGCAAATGGGCCGCGCCATTCCGGACGACCGCCCGCGGCGAGAGTTTTAGGGCCAGGAGCAGCCCACGCGTGGCCGGCGAAAACCGGCCGCGGCCAAGGCTCTCGACGGCATCGGCAAGCGCGGTCTCGGCATAGTAGTCGATCCAGATGCTGCGCCCCTCCCGCGCTGCGAGAGCCTCTGGACCGGCAAGGCCCTCGGCATGGCGCTCAAGCACGAAGAGCGTGCCGCCAAGCATGCGCTCGCGTTGGTTGGACATGTTGGCGCCGTGAAAGCGATAGATCGCGACGGGGTCGGGGTAGGAGACGACGGGATGCGTCCGGGCCAAGCGCAGATAGACGTCGTAGTCCTCGCACCATTTTAGCGTCGCATCATAGCCGCCCGCCGCGAGCAGGATGCGTCGGTTGAACAGCACCGCCCCGTGCATGGCGACGGGATTGCCGCGCAGCAGGTCGAGGAATGGCGCCCCACCGATCGGATCGAAGCGGTCCGGGCCGAGTTGCACGCCCTTGCCATCCATCCGGCGATGGCCGCCATAGACGAACGCCGCGCCCGGCGAGCCGGCATGGATAGCGAGGCCGCGTTCGATGGCGCGCGGCAGCAGCAGGTCGTCGGCGTCGAGAAAGGCGATGAAGGGCGAAGCGGCCGCGACGAGCCCGGTGTTGCGCGCTGCCGAAAGGCCCTGGTTGTCCTGCCGGATGAACCGGACGTCGGGATAGCGGCGGACGACCGCCTCCGAATCGTCGGTCGATCCGTCGTCAACGACGATGATTTCGGCCGCCGGCCGGGACTGGGCCAACACGCTTTCTATCGCCTCGGCGAGGTAGCGGGCGTGGTTGTAGGTCGTGATCACCACCGCGGCGCCCGGCTGCGCATCGACCGGAACCGGCTCGGCGGCAACGAGGCCAGCGATCGAATTCATGTTGGCGACAACCGGCGAGAGGGATCAGGCAAGCGCTCCCGCGGGTGACGAAGGAAATAGGCGAAACCTTCGAGACACCCCGCTATCTCTGCGCCCAGCAAATCGTCGCCGGCCCGCCGCCGTCCGGCAAGCCGCCGCAAGGCCCGTTTCCCGTAATCACGCGGCATGTCGATCAGCGCCCGCCGCAAATTGGCCGTGCCGCCATAGCGCTGCTGCTGGACGAAAAGCGCAGTGACGTGCCCCCGCATATAGGCCCGGATCTGGCGCTTGAGCTCCGCCATCGTCTCGCGGTGCTGGTGGAAGGCCACGACCTCCGGCACATACCGGCACAGCCCCCCTTCCATGAGGATGCGGTACCACATCTCGGAATCCCCGGAGCAGCCGGCCGCCCCGGCGTCGAGCCTGACGTCGAACAAGCCCAGCCGTTGAAACACCTCGCGGCGGAACGCCATGCTGGCACCGGCCCCGACTTCCCACGGCGCCAGCGCCGCATCGGGACTGCCGGCAACGCCATGCCGGAAATCGATGGGCACAAAACCCCTTCCAAAGCCCCAGTCGAACTCGAACCGGCGCTGCGCCGCGGTCCTGAGTTCGAGCGGCAGCACCAACCCGGTGACGGCCGACACTTCGGAATCGTCGAATGCGCCAGCCATCCGGCCGGCCCAGGCGCGATGCAGCACCACATCGTCATCGCAAAAGGCCAGCAATGGCTTACTCGCGGCGGCGATGCCGGCATTGCGGGCATGGTCGAGCCCGGGACGGCTCTCGCGCGCATAGGTGGCGAAACCGAACTCACCGACGACGTCCCGGCTCGCCGGGCGCTCCGGATCATTGTCGACGACGATGATCTCGCCGGGGATATCGTCCTGTCCGGCCACGGAAGCGAGACAGCGGCGAAGTACGCCGGGCCGCCCCCGGGTCGGGATAATCAGCGAGAGATCGCTTGCCCGGTGCACCTTTGCCCCCTGCGGCGTTGTCGCGCGCGCCTGGCGCTCCCCACGCCGGATGAACTCGTCACCATCGGGCAGCGGGTCGTCGGGTGAGAACAGCTCCTGGGCGAGCGGGACATCGTGGCCCCAATAGACAGTGAGCGCCCCTGCCCCCGGCTGCCGAGGTACATCGGATGATACAGTTCTAAGCGTGACATCAACCGCTATAATAGGCCACGGAATATCCGCTGTAAGCGGGCTGCGCATTTGTCCACCGATCCACAGAACAACCGGACGCATGGCCAATTGATCCAACCTGATGGTAAAAAGCGCAAGTCAGCAATACTAGGACTAGACAAACTGATTAATCAAATCATCAGTCGCGCCAGCCCCCTCCACACCCTCGCCATCCGCTACTGGTGGACAATTCCACTGGTGACGCTGGCGGGTTTCGGTTCGAGCCTGCTCGAGGGCGTCGGCATCAGCCTGCTGGTGCCGCTTCTTTCCAGCCTCTCGCCCGGCTCGACGACGGGTCAGGCGGGCTTGCTCGGGTTGCTCTACCGTATCCCCTTCCTTTTTTCGCCCGAGTGGCGGCTGCCCGGCATGGCCGGCCTGATCCTGGGCTGCGTGGTCCTCAAGGGTTTGTTGCAGGCGGCCTCCGACATGCTGGTGAGCTGGATCGAGGGGCATGTGGCCAAGGACATCCGCACGCAATTGGCAAGCCAATTGCTTCAAGTCGGCTACCCGTTCTTCCTGACCACGGGCCAGGTGCGGCTGCTCAACATCCTGTCGTCTGATTCCTGGCGCGCTTCGGACGCCGTCCGCTCGGCCTTCTACATCGTGGGCGCGGTGACGACGATTTTTGTCTTCAGCCTGCTGCTGCTGCTTACAAACTGGCAGCTCTTTCTCCTCACCGCGGCCGGCGCAATTGCCATCCGGCTGCTGCAGAACCTTATTGGCCGCCGCATCGACCGGGTCAGCGAAGTCATGCGGGAGGTCAATCTGGAACTGGCCCAGCGCATGGTCATGCTGGCCTTCGACATGGTCAAGCTCGTGCGCCTCTTCAACCAGCAGCAGCAGGAGATCACCCGCTTCGAGAGGGCCTCGGAAAAGATGCGCCAGACCATGACGCATCTCAACAGCGTGACCGTTTGGGCCCCGCCGCTCACCGAAACGCTTTACGCGGTGCTCTTCCTCACGATCCTGATCGGAGCGCACGCCAGCGGCGTTCCATTGCCGGTCCTGATCCCCTTCCTGCTGCTGATGTACCGGATGCAGCCCTATATCGGCGGCATCAGTGCGGCGAGCGTAAATATCGCATCGGTCGCCGCTTCGGTGCGTGAAGTCGAGTGGCTCATGACCGCGACCGCCAGCGCGCCGGCCAACACTGAAACGCACGCATTCAGCGGCCTCAGACAGGCCATCGAATTCGACCGGGTCGGCTTCGACTACGCTGCCGCGCGAGACACGCCGGCCCTCGAGTCGGTAACGATGAAAATAGAGGCCGGACAGTGGACAGCCCTGACCGGCGCGTCCGGCGCCGGGAAATCGACGGTCGTCAATATGCTGGGCCGGCTGCTCGCGCCCACAAGCGGGACCATACGGGTCGATGAGGTCGACCTCGAGACGATCGAGGTCGCCTCATGGCGCGCCCATGTCGCCGTTGCCGGCCAGGACCTCGACCTCTTCGAGGGCACCATCGCCGAAAACGTCGCCTTCGGCGCGCCGCATGCCACACGACAGGAGATCGCTTCGGCGGCAATGGTTGCGGACATCCACGATCTCATCGCCTCGATGCCGAAGGGTTACGATACCCCGCTGGGCGAACGGGGACTGTCGCTTTCCGGCGGCCAGAAGCAACGAGTGGGGCTGGCGCGGGCCCTGGTCCGCCGGCCGAACATCCTCGTGCTCGACGAAGCGATGAACGCCCTCGACGTCGAATCCGAGGCCGCCATCATGGCCCGCTTGAAGGCCGGTTTTCCTGATATGACGGTGCTGGTCATCAGCCATCGGGCCAGCACGCTCGCCTACTGCGACCGTACCATAGCGCTGAAAGAGGCGCGCAGGCCCTTGCCGCGGCCAACAAGCGCCCAGGTCGTCGTCAAGAATTGACCCATTTTAGCCCGAATCTATTAGCTTCCTAACTCTTGCAAATCGATCAAGGTCCGATAATTTACTATATCATTCCTTAAGTCTTTGCAGCCACCGGCCTATAGTGCTCAGTGAATCGAGAGAATATGGATACCGGATGCAAGACCAAAACACGCCGAGGGTTTCCGTTGTTATTCCCTCCTTCAATGCCGCCCAGTGGATAAATAAAACACTTCAGTCTGCACAATTTCAAACCGTTGAAGACATCGAGATAATTGTCGTCGACGATGGTTCTGTCGATGATACCGCCTACATTGTCCAGCTTGCGGCCATGCGCGACAACCGCATCCGGCTCATTCGCCAGCCCAATGGCGGCGTGGCCCGGGCCAGGAATACAGGCATTGCAGCCGCTCGCGCCGCCTTTATCGCCCCCCTCGACGCCGACGATCTCTGGCACCCGGCAAGGCTGGAAAAGCACCTTGCCGCGTTCGAGACGGCGGGCGAGGATATAGGGGTGGTCTACTCACCCTTCGTAAGGATAAACGACGGGGATGAGGTAGGGGCGCGCCAATATTGCTCGGGGACCGAGGGCGACATCTTCTATCCCCACCTCGTCGAAAATTTCGTGGGCAATGGCAGTGGCATCACCGTTCGGACCAGCATCGCCCGGGAAATCGGCGGCTACTCCTTCGCCTTGCGGGACCAAACGGCCCAAGGCTACGAGGACTGGCTGTTCCAGCTCAAGGCCGCCCACAAATACAAGTTCCTCTGCGTCCCGCTCTATCTGATCGGCTATCGCAACATCCCGGCGAACATGTCGTCCGACTATCTGCAGATGGCGCGCTCCAACGTGCTGGCGATACGCGAGGTTGAGGCCTACGCTGCCGACGTGCCACGCCTCGCATTCTGGTGGCCGCAGGCCCGCGCTTGCGCGCTCTTCGTGTTCCGCCTTGCCAAGAGCGGCCAATGGTCCGCGGCGCTGGGCGAGTTCGCACGCGAGACGGCTCGCAACCCCCTGGTCCCGTTTTACCTGCCCGTCGTCATTGCGGGTCGGGTTTACGACAGGACGGGACTGCGTCGGCTCTGGCACCGCAAAAAGCGGCAACCGACCCGCTTTGATGAACTCGATCCGACCTCGGTGCTCAGGGGGTCTCCAACAATCTCCTCCCGCATCTGGCTGGCGATCTACAAATGGCTCGGTGATCGAAGACGCGAGCGCCAACCGATGCGGGTGCCAGCAGTCCATGCGGACCTCGCCTCCAAGAGCAGCAGCGGTCTAGCAAAATGAAAACAGCAATCGTTGCCGGCGGGCTCGGGTTTCTCGGTTCGCACTTTGCCAATGCGCTGCTGGGGCGCGACGACATCGGCAAGCTCGTCATCGTCGACAATCTCTGGACCGGCAGCCGTGACAACGAGGCCTACCTTGAGGATCCGCGGGTCAAAATCGTTCACAGCGACATCGAACGGTTCCTGACCGATATGATGTTCGACGAGATTTATCACCTCGCCTCGCCGGCCTCGCCGAGCTGGTATTCGGCAGACCCGACCCGCACGATCTCCGCCAATATCATCGGCGCCTTCCGGCTGCGGGAGTTGCTGAAGCCCTGAGGCAGGTTCTGCTACACCTCCACCTCGGAGGTGTATGGCGATCCGCTGGTGTCGCCCCAGCCCGAAAGCTACCGCGGCTCGGTGGACTGCACGGGGCCGCGCTCGTCCTACGACGAATCCAAGCGCTGCACCGAAGCGTTCCTGTTCGAATGCCAGCGCGTCCATGGCATGGACGTCCGCGTCGCCAGGCTCTTCAACGTCTACGGCCCGCGAACCCGCGCGGATGACGGGAGGGCGGTTTCCAACTTTATCTCCGACGCATTGAACGGGAGCCCGATCACGATCTATGGCGAGGGGCTGCAATCGCGCAGCTGGGGCTACGTCGAGGATATCCTCGGGGGGCTGACCCGGCTGTTTTGGGGCGACGACCTCGGCCAGGTCGGGCCGGTCAACATTGGCAATGACCGTGAAATCCCGGTGATCGACATCGCCCGCTACGTGGCGAGCCTCGTGCCCGGAACCAGCATCAGACACGTGGCCCCGGCACCGCAGGATCCGAGCAACCGCCGGCCTGACCTGACGCTCGCCCGCAGGTTGTTTCCGGACTGGGCCTGCAAGATCGACTATGAGCAGGGCGTGAAGCTGACGCTCGAATGGTTTGCGCGGCGACAGGCCAACTTGTCCGCCCGGCTCGCCGAGCCCGCGGGGGCATAAGGGCGAGGCGGCAGCAGGCGCCGAAAGAAGAATGGGGAGCCGAGGCTCCCCATTCTTTACCCAATCAATTGTCCAGAAAGCTCCGGAGCTTGCGGCTGCGGCTCGGATGCTTGAGCTTGCGCAGCGCCTTGGCCTCGATCTGGCGGATGCGCTCGCGCGTCACCGAGAACTGCTGGCCGACTTCTTCGAGAGTATGGTCGGTGTTCATGCCGATGCCGAAGCGCATGCGCAGCACGCGCTCTTCACGCGGCGTCAGCGAGGCCAGAACACGGGTCGTCGTCTCACGCAGGTTCGACTGGATCGCCGCATCGATCGGCTGGATGGCATTCACATCCGGGATGAAATCGCCGAGGTTCGAATCTTCCTCGTCACCGATCGGCGTCTCGAGGCTGATCGGCTCCTTGGCGATCTTCAGGACCTTGCGCACCTTGTCCAGGGGCATCTGCAGCTTTTCGCTGAGTTCCTCGGGCGTCGGCTCGCGGCCGATTTCGTGCAGCATCTGGCGCGAGGTGCGGACGATCTTGTTGATCGTCTCGATCATGTGCACCGGAATGCGGATGGTCCTCGCCTGATCTGCAATGCTGCGGGTGATCGCCTGCCGGATCCACCACGTCGCATAGGTCGAGAACTTGTAGCCGCGGCGGTACTCGAACTTGTCGACCGCCTTCATCAGGCCGATGTTCCCTTCCTGGATCAGGTCGAGGAACTGCAGCCCGCGATTGGTGTACTTCTTGGCGATCGAGATCACGAGGCGCAGGTTTGCCTCGACCATTTCCTTCTTGGCGATGGCCGCTTCGCGCTCGCCCTTCTGCACCTTGTGCACGATGCGGCGATATTCGCCGATATCGAGCCCGGTTTCGCTGGCGAGGGTCAGGATGTCGCCGCGGATCTCGGTGATCGTGTCGAGCTCGCGCTTGACGAATTCCGACCAGCCCTTGGTCGGCCGGGTCGCAACCACGGTTTCCCAGTTGTTGTCGAGTTCCGAGCCAAAATAGGCGGAGAGGAAGTCCTCGCGCTTGATGCCGTAGGTCTCGGCCAGGCGCAGCAGCCGGCCCTCGAGCCGTACGAGGCGCTTGTTGATGTCATAGAGCTGCTCGACCAGACTCTCGATACGCGAGGTGTTGAGCGACAGCGACTTGACGTCGGTGATCACCTCGCCTCGCAGGGCGTCGAGCGTCTTGAGATCGCTGGCGGCTGGCGCCTTGGAGCTGGCGCGCTGGGCAGCGTGCTTGTCCTGGATTTCGCGCATGCGGCCATAGGCGTCGGCGATGCGATCGAAGGTTTCCACCACCTGCGGCTTGAGTTCGGCTTCCATTGCCGAGAGCGACAACGAATTTTCGAAGTCGTCGTCATCGTCCTCGACCGGATCCTGCGGCGGCTGCGGTTCATCCGGGACGTAATCGTCGTCCTCGTCGCCGCTGCGGGCGGGAGCGGCCTTCTTGGCGACAGGCTTCTGACCGGCGGCCGCGGCAGGCACGGGCGCCGCCTCAACCGGCACGGCCGGAGCCTGCTTGGCCTCGGGACCGGCATAGGTCGCCTCGAGATCGATGATGTCGCGCAGCAGGATTTCGCCCTGGCCGAGCTGGTCGCGCCAGATGATGATGGCCTGGAAGGTCAGCGGGCTCTCGCAAAGCCCCTCGATCATGGTCTCGCGACCGGCCTCGATGCGCTTGGCGATGGCGATCTCGCCCTCGCGCGACAAGAGCTCGACCGAGCCCATTTCGCGCAGGTACATGCGTACCGGATCGTCGGTGCGATCGCTGCCCTCGCGGGCATTGGACTTGCTGGCGACGGCCGTGCCGGTCTTTTCGGCAAGTTCGGTCGACTCTTCCTCGGGGCTGTCGGGCTCGGCCTCTTCGACCTCATCCTCGTCGACCACGTTGATGCCCATATCGGAGAACATCGCCATGATGTCCTCGATCTGGTCGGTCGTGACCTCCTCGGAGGGCATCACCGAATTCAGCTCTTCATAGGTCACATAGCCGCGCTTCTTGGCGACCTTGATAAGCTTTTTGACCGCAGCGTCGGAAAGATCGAGCAGCGGGCTATCGGGCGCGTCGGCCACGGCGCCTTCCGGCTTCTCGGTGTCTTTCTTGTTCTGGGTCGCTGTCTTGGTCGCCATGCTGTCGCTCCGCGGGGCCCGGAAAACTGAAATAACGGCCGGGCGCCAAAAGTCTGATAAATGGGACGGTTCAAGACAACGTAAAGAGATTCAGCAGCCTATCTCCCTCAGGCCGCCACATTCGCTGCCGAAGCTCGTCACGCGACGCGCAAAAAACGCTCACGCTGCCTCCCTAGAGGCTCCGCGTGCCGCGCCCCGACAGCGAACCGAACCCCTCGATCAATGCCTCTGTGCCATCGACGGTGGTAATCTGGTTCTGAATGTCTCGCAGCTTTTCGAACGACTCCTCGCTCAGGTCTGCACCGAGCGCCAGTTCCGCTGCCTTCAGGTCCCTATTTAGTTGAACAGATTTGTAATGCAAGGCCAGCGCGTGCTTAAGGCCGGTTTCGGCATCGATTTCAGCGATTTCAGCGGCCGTTTGCCACACGCCCTGGCGCTGAAGCGTCACCCGCATGCGCTCGAGCGCCTCGCCGAACCCCCGGCCCCCCAGCGCCTCGGCAAGCTGTTTTCCGTCGATCTCGTGGTCCATTGTGACGATGTCGAGCAGGGCCGTGAGCACTTGCCGGGCACTCGGCATCGTCAGTTCCAGCTCGGCCAGCGCCTCCATCCGGCTTTCAGCCAGCGCCGGAAAATTGACGAGGCTCACAATGATCGCGGCCTCCCGCGGCGTGGCATCGTGCGAAAGACCCGGCTTGAGCAGCCTGGAATTGCGCAGCGTGTCGCTGACGACCAACCTTGGCGTGCCTCGGCTGGTCTGCTGGTAGCCGCCGCGTCCCTTGTAGGAATTGCGGTCGCCGCCCCTGCCCCGTCCTTCGAACCGCCCGCCCCGGATGGGGGCAAATAATGCCTGAAGTTTTTCTTCAAATGCCTGCAGATAATGCCGCTTCACAGACTGGTCGGCGATCGAATTGGCCCGTTCCCTGAGCCGCATCTCGAGCGCCGCCCGCGCCTCCGGCGTCTCCGGCACGACGCCGCGCGTCTCCATCGCCCAGATCATTTCGCTGAGCGGCCGCGCGCGCTCGATCACCGCCGCAAAGGCATCGCGCCCCTGTTGCAGGATGATTTCGTCCGGATCGAGCCCTTCGGGAAGTGTTGCGATCCTGACCGTCTGCCCCGGCTTGAGCAGCGGCAGCACAAGTTCGGCCGCACGCTCCGCGGCGCGCAAGCCCGCGCCGTCACCGTCAAAACAGAGCACCGGGTTCTCGGTCATCCGCCAGAGGAGCTGCAGATGCTCCTCGGTCAGCGCCGTGCCGAGCGGGGCAACCGTACCCTCGAACCCCGCCATCACCGCGGTGATCACGTCGAGATAGCCTTCCACCACGATCACCGGCCTGCCGTCACGGGCCGCCGTGCGGGCGGTCTGCCCGTTGTAGAGGGTCATGCGCTTCTTGAAGAGTTCCGTCTCCGGCGAATTGAGATACTTCGCCGGCACGTCGGCCGAGAGCGCCCGGCCACCGAAGGCAATGATGCGGCCGCGGAAATCGGCAATCGGGAACATCACCCGGTTGCGGAACCGGTCATAGGGCACCGGGATATCCTCGCCGGCGATGACAAGCCCGGTATCGATCATCTCCTGCGCCGAGACGCCGTTGGCCGCAAGGTGCTCCTTGAGCCCATTGCGGCTGTCCGGGGCAAAGCCGATGCGGAAGCGGGTCTGCGATTGCGGGGTCACGCCACGCTCGAACAGATAGCCGCGCGCCCGCGCCCCGATGTTGTGGCTCAGCGCAGCCTCAAAATACTGGGTCGCCAGTTCCATGACGTCATAGAGCGAGCGCCGGGCCTCCTGCCGCGCCTCCTCCCGCTCGTCGCGCGCCGGCATCGGCACGCCGGCCATTCCAGCGAGCCTTTCCACCGCCTCGGGAAAGCTCATCCCGGCCTTTTCGGTCAAAAACCGAAAATGGTCGCCGGTAACGCCGCAGCCGAAGCAGTGATAGATCCCGCGCCGGTCATCGGCATGAAAGCTCGGGCTCTTTTCGCCATGGAACGGGCAACAGGCCCAGAAATCGCCTCTCTGCGGCTGGCTCTTGCGCTTGTCCCAGATGACGTGCTCGCCCACCACCTGCGAGATCGGCAGGCGCTGTCGGATCTCGTCTAGGAAGCCGTCGTTAAAGCGCATGGGTTGTCACCTCTAGCGCCCCGGGGCGACCGGCGATAGAGCCGCCGCTTGCATAAGCCAGCATCTCAGCCCTGGCAATCGACCGGCACTTACATCCCGGCCTTATGCAGCCTCCAGGCCAGTCCAAAGAGGCCGATGGCGAAAATGATCGCCAGCACACCGCCCAAGGTGACGAGGCCAAGCGCGCTCGATAGCGGGAAGAACAGCAGCAGCAGGCCGAACAGCACGTAGAGAATGCCCGACAGCAGCACCGGCCAGATATGGGCAAACACCTGCCGGGCGCGGAACACCATGACCAGCTCCATCACCCCGACGATGATGGCCTGGATGCCGATCACATAGACCAGGAAAATCGTCGTGAAGATCGTCGCCAGCAGCGGGCTCAGCAGGATCAGCACGCCGGCGATCACGGCGAGGACATTGCGGACGATATCGAACCAGAAATTGCCGGTCTTGGCGTGGCCGAAGGTGAGGCTCCACAGCCCCAGGACGCCGTCGATGAGAAACAACGCACCGCCCAGCACCACCAGCCAGGTGAGCGCCAGCCCCGGAAAGAAGATCGCATAAAGCCCCGCCAGCAGCATCAGCACGCCCCGGAGCGCCGTCAGGGCCGAACTCATGCGCATTCTCGTCACCGTGTCCGCCATACCGCCCTCCCGCTTGCTGGCTTCCCGCTGGTGAGCTTGCCATTTGGGCAAGGAATTTACCAGCGCGTCGGCGGGTTAGGACGGAGATCAGCCCGTCTGGAGAAGAACCCCCGCCCCAGCCCTCCCGCAAGGGGGAGGATGTTCGGCTGAGTTCGGGGCTCTCCACAAGCCGTCCGCGGAGGCCGAAAACTACCCCAGCGCCGCCTTTACCTTCCCCGCCGCCTTGCCGAAATCGATACGGCCCGGATAGTCCGCCTTGAGGCTGGCGATCACCTTGCCCATGTCCTTGCCGCCGACGGCGCCGGTCTTTTCGACGGCCGCCTTGATCGCCGCGTCGACCTCCTCTTCGGAAAGCCCCTTGGGCAGGAATTCGTTGAGGATGTCGATCTCCTCCTTTTCGACCGTCGCCAGATCCTGCCGGCCGGCCTCGGCATAGATCCCGAAGCTTTCCTCGCGCTGCTTCACCATCTTCTGGATGATGGCGATGATCTCGTCATTGGTGATGGGACCGCGGTTTTCGGTCCGGACCGCAATGTCGCGGTCCTTGATGGCCGCATTGATGGCGCGCAGCGTCGTCGTCCGCCGCTGATCGCGGGCCTTGAGCGCCGTCTTCAGGCCTTCGCTGATCTCTTCGCGCATGGCACATGTCCCCTTGTCGGTGAATTTTACTCCTCCATATAGCGTTTAATCGCGACGCCGCCACTTGCGTCGCGGCGGCCTCCGCTCTAGGAGGACGGTTCAACCGACAACCGCTAATCTTTGGAGACCCGCCATGACCGGCTGGCAACCCACGCCCGCGACCGCGCTTCTGATCCTGAGGGATGGGACGCGCCTCGAAGGCCGAGGTATCGGCGCCATCGGCCATGCGGCCGGCGAGGTCTGTTTCAACACCGCCATGACGGGTTATCAGGAAATCCTGACCGACCCCTCCTATGCCGGGCAGATCGTCACCTTCACCTTCCCGCATATCGGCAATGTCGGCACCAATGACGAGGACATCGAGACGGTCAACATGGCCGCGCTCTCGGGCGTCCGCGGGGTGGTGCTCAAGGCCGACATCACCAATCCTGCCAATTATCGCGCCGCTGAAAAGCTCGATGCCTGGCTGAAGAAGCGCAACATCGTGGGCATCACCGGCATCGATACCCGCGCGCTCACGGCGCGCATCCGCGAGCACGGCATGCCGGACGGCGTCATCGCGCATTCCCCGGATGGCTATTTCCACGAGCCTTCCATCATGGCCGAGCTTAACGCCTTCCCGGGCCTCGTCGGTCTCGACCTCGCCAAGGAAGTGTCCACTGCCCAGACGTATCACTGGGACCAGACCCGCTGGCAGTGGAACGAAGGCTACGGCAAGCTGGAAGACCCGGAATTCCATATCGTCGCCATCGATTTCGGCGCCAAGCGCAATATCCTCAGGAGCCTTGCCGCCCAGGGCGCGCGAGTGACGGTGGTGCCCGCGACCGCGAGTGCCTCCGACGTGATGGCGCACAATCCGGATGGAATTTTTCTCTCGAACGGCCCGGGCGATCCGGCGGCAACCGGCAAATATGCCGTGCCGACGATCAAGAAGCTGATGGAAACCGGCAAGCCGATGTTCGGCATCTGCCTCGGCCACCAGATGCTCGGCATCGCGCTTGGCGGCACCACCAGCAAGATGCACCAGGGCCATCATGGCGCCAACCATCCGGTCAAGGACCTGACCACCGGCAAGGTGGAGATCACCTCGATGAACCACGGCTTTGCCGTGGATACCGAAAGCCTACCAGCCGGGGTGACCGAGACCCACGTCTCGCTATTTGATGGCTCCAATGCCGGCCTCAAGGTCGAGGGGAAGCCGATCTTTTCGGTGCAATACCACCCCGAAGCCTCGCCGGGCCCGCACGACAGCCACTATCTCTTCACGCGCTTCCTCAACCAGGTGCGCCTCCAGAAGGGCCTGCCGGAGAAGCCGGAAAACCAGCAGGCGCGGTGATTGGGGCACCAAGCACCGTCATTGCGACATCGGTGGGCAAGGCCCCCTCACCCGGTCCTACCGGACCGACCTCTCCCCCGAGGGAGAAGAAGCGCGGGGCCGTCCCACAAGGTACCCTCTCCCCTGGGGGGAGAGGGTGGGGTGAGGGGGCCTTGGCTCCATGCTGCTAGCTCCTTCGGGGCTCACCGCCACAGCCGCGGCAGCGCCCCCTCCCTGCCCCCGACCGGATCGGTTTCGGGCACCGGCACCCTGGCGATGTTCCCGTCCGCCGTCGGGCGTTCGCCCGGCTCGCCCTTGAGCAGATCCCAATCCTGCCCCGGCGGATAGCCGCCGACGACCAGAAAATCGCTGCTTGATGACAGCCGCCTGTGGGCGACGCCGGCTGGAATGACGATCACGTCGCCGGCCGACACATCGAACTCACGTCCCTTAGGCCCGCCCAACGCAAGATGGGCCTTGCCGCGCGCGATGCCCAAAACCTCGTGCGCGGTCGAGTGGTAGTGGTGGAAGGGGTAGATGCCCGACCGCCATTGCGGCGGCCAGCCGTTTTCCTCGAACAGCGCCTCCATCCCCTGCGGCGTTGCGCGCTCCGGGGCGATCGCAGCGCGATAGATCAGCAGCGGCAGGCGGCTATTGGGGAACATGCCGTCATCGGCGAAATGTTCGGTAATCGGCTGCTCGTTCATGGAAATCCCTGACAGCTCCAATGAGGCCGAAGCCCAGATTGCCGCGCCCGGAGCCTAGCGCCAAGGCCCTCTCACTCTACCCTCTCCCAGGGGGAGAGGTCCGTCCGGCAGGACGGGGTGAGGGGGCCTTGGTCCCACGCTCGAACGCATCATACCCGCGCTCTCATGGTGAGCTTGTCGAAACACCAGGGCCACACGCTCAGACCGGCTTCGAGAACGTATCGCAGGCCGCCGGATCGCCCGAGTTCAGGCCGACTTGGAACCACTTCATCCGCTGTGCCGAGCTGCCATGGGTATAGGTGCGCGGTTGCGCCGGCATCCCGGCTGCCTGCTGCAGCGTGTCGTCGCCGATCTGATTGGCGGCGTTGATCGCTTCCTGTGTATCGCCATTGTCCAGGAATTTTTCCTTGCCCTCGTAATTGGCCCAGGCGCCGGCATAGCAATCGGCCTGCAGTTCCAGCCGAACGGAAACGGCATTGGCCTGGTCCGGGCTCATGTTCTGTCGCGCGGCTTCGACCTTCGGCAGGATGCCAAGGAGATTCTGCACGTGATGGCCGACCTCGTGCGCGACGACATAGGCCTGGGCGAAATCGCCCGGCGCACCGAACTGTCGGCGCAGCTGATTGTAGAATGTGAGGTCGAGATAGACCTTGCGATCATCAGGACAGTAAAACGGCCCGCTCGCCGCCTCCGCCACGCCGCAACCCGATTGCGTCGCGTCGGAGAACAGCACCACCTTTGGTGGCGTGTAGCTCCGGCCCTGCTTGTCGAACCAGCCGGTCCAAAAATTCTCCGTGTCCTTGACGACCACGCTGACGAAATTGACCAACTGCTGCTGGTCGGCGGTCTGCGCCGGTGGTGGCAGCGTCTGGGTGTAACCGCCCGTATACGGCCCCTCCATGCTGCCATTGTCGAGCAGCACCAGCGGATTGATGCCGAGCACCAGGCAGATCACCAGCAGGATGGCGATGCCGATGAGGCCGCCCGCTCCGCCGCGGCGGCCAATGGGGATCCGCATCCCCCCGCCCCGGGCAAATGGCCCGCCACCGAACCCGCCACCGGGCACCCCCTCCCCACGCCGATCCTCGATATTATTGCTGCCTTCGCGTCCTTGCCACTTCATGGTGAGGCCTCCCGAAAAGCGTCGCCATCGATGCTAGCCTAGTCAACAGGCTCGGGCCATCCTTCGTTCCGCTATAAGTGTTGTCGAAGGGGCGGGGACAATTTTCTGTCATCAACCTGTAATTTATGGCACGCACAAGTTGTTAGATAATCGTCGCCGCCCCGGTGACTGCGTCGACGGGGGCCGTTTTAGGCCCTCCCCAGTTATTTGAGGAGAAGCCATTGACCGAGTGCCGTCTGTCTCGCCGCGCGTTCCTTGCCGGCTCCGCGAGTGTTTCCGCCATGATCGTCATGCACCCCTTCGCCGCCCGCGCCGCCGCTGACCAGGCGCATCTGCGGCTGATGGAGACGACCGACATCCACGTGGCGGTTTACCCCTACGATTATTACGCCGATGCCCCCAACGCGACGATGGGCCTCGGCCGTACCGCCTCGCTGATCAACGCCATCCGCGCCGAAGCGACCAATTCGATCCTCATCGACAATGGCGATTTGATCCAGGGCAATCCGATGGGCGACTACGTGTTCTACGAGCGCCACGTCAGCAAGAACGATCCCCATCCGACTTTCGCGGCGATGAACACCCTCGGCTACGAGGTGTCGACGCTGGGCAATCACGAGTTCAACTACGGTCTCGATTTCCTCGACGCATCACTCGCCGGCGCGAACTTCCCGTTCGTCTGCGCCAATCTGGTCAAGGCCGCCTCGATCACCGGCGACGATCCGCTCAAGGACAAGACTTATCTGCCGCCGTTCAAGATCGTTGAAAAGCAGATCACCGATGGCTCGGGCCAGAAGCAGAGCATCAAGCTGGGCTTCATCGGCTTCGTGCCGCCGCAGATCATGGTGTGGGACAGCGCCAACCTCGTCGGCAAGGTCGCCGTACGCGACATCGTCAAGACCGCCGAGGCTTACGTCCCGGTGATGAAGGAACAGGGCGCCGACCTCATCATCGCGCTGTCGCACTCCGGCATCGACGGCCAGCAGGGTGACATGATGGAAAACGCCTCGCTGTTCCTCGCCGGCGTGCCGGGGATCGACGTGGTCTTCACCGGCCACCAGCACCTGGTCTTCCCCAACAGCAAGGATTTTGCCGGCATTAACGGCGCCGATCTCGAAAAGGGGACGCTGCAGGGCAAGCCGGCGGTGATGGCTGGCTTCTGGGGTTCGCATATGGGCCTCATCGACCTGCTGCTCGAAAAGCAGGACAAGGGCTGGAAGATCATCTCCCACACCTCCGAGGCGCGTCCGATCTATACGCGCGCCAACGGCAAGGTGACCCCGACTGTCGAGGACGTCGCCGCCGTCGAAGCCCCGGTGAAGAAGGACCACGAGGCGACGCTCGCCTATGTCCGCCGCCCGGTCGGCCAGACCGCCGCCCCGCTCTTCTCGTATTTCTCACTCGTGGCCGACGATCCGTCCGTGCAGATCGTTTCCATTGCCCAGATCTGGTACCTGAAGCAGATGCTGAAGGGCACGCAGTGGGAAAAGCTGCCGCTGCTCTCGGCCGCCGCCCCGTTCAAGGCCGGCGGCCAGCCGGGCCCGGATTATTACACCGACGTGCCGGTCGGCCCGGTCGCGATCAAGAACGCCGCCGACCTCTACCTCTACCCCAACACCGTCCGCGCCGTAGAAGTCACCGGCGCCCAGGTGCGGGAGTGGCTCGAGCGCTCGGCCGGCATCTTCAACCAGATCAAGCCGGGCTCGAAGGATGCCCCGCTCATCGACATCAGCTTCCCGAGCTACAATTTCGACGTCATCGACGGGGTGACCTACAAGATCGACGTCAGCCAGCCCTCGCGCTACGACCAGAAGGGCAAGGTCATCAACCCGGACGCGCACCGCATCATCGACCTCGCCTTTGAGGGCAAGCCGATCGATCCCGAGGCAAAGTTCGTTGTTGCCACCAACAATTACCGCGCCGGCGGCGGCGGCTTCTTCCCGGGCGCCGATGGCAAAACCATCATCTACCAGGCGCCGGACACCAATCGCGACGTCATCGTGCGCTACATCCACGAGACCGGAACGATCAACCCGACCGCCGACGGCAACTGGTCGTTGGCGCCGATCCCCGACACGACGGTGATGTTCCAGTCCGGCCCCAAGGCCAAGGATCACGTCGGCGACGTCAAGGGAATCAACATCGCCTTTGTCGGCGAGGCGGAAAACGGCTTCGGCGACTACCGGATCACGTTGTAGGCGCCGGCCGGGCGGTATCACTGCC
>DATJHO010000046.1:0-20488 GCA_035493835.1 Devosiaceae bacterium | reverse complement strand
ACGGCCGAGGTGCACGACGCCTATTACGCGTTGAAGCGGGTAATGCTGCCCACCGTCGTTGCCTACACGGTTCTACGGCCAGCGCTCTCGGCCGACCAGGACAAGCAGCTCCGGAACTGGATCGACCCCCTGGTGCGCCGGGTCGATCAACTATTTGACGGCGACGTTGACGTAAACAATCACCGCGATCTCGCCGACAGCGTGCTGATGCTGTGGGGGAGCGTGATCGGCGACAAGGCGCTCTATGACAAGGGGCTCTATCGCTTCAGCGCGGTGCTGGCCAGTGCCCGACCTGATGGCAGCCTGCCGCTGGAGACGCGTCGCGGTGCCCGTGCCCTCTGGTACACGCGCCAAGCCCTTACCAGCATGGTGGTGATGGCCGAAGTGGCGCGCGGGCAGGGGGACGGCCTTTATGACAAGTCGGTCAACGGTGTGTCGGTCTGGACCGCCTTCGACTACCTGCTCGAGGGCATATCCAACCCGATCCTGGTCTACGCCTATGCTGCGCAGAACTACATTCCGGGACCGCAGGACGATTATCGCAAGACCGATTTCGGGTTCCTCGAGAAGCGCAGCAATGGTCGCAACTATCTAGCCTCGCTGCAGGCGGTCGTGGCTCACCCGCCCGCGGGCCTTACCGGGGAACGGCTCTCGGATTTGTTTGACAGATATGCCGCGGCCAAGGGGCCGTTGATCGACGAGTTCGTCGGCGGCAACGCATCCTGCTTCTGGGGAGGCGAGAAATGAGCGTCGCAGTTGTAAGACGTCTGCTGCCGATTGCCACGCTGCTCTGCGCCTTGCCCTCACTGTCGCTTGCGGCGGGGAGCGTCCCGACGCAAGCGAATGCCTTGGCCGCTGTGCCGACCGCAGCGGCGGCGATCCATGCGTCCGGCAACGTCCTTCTGGCCCCCGATCCCTCCGGCATGAGAGCAGCGCTCGAGAAGAAATTGACCGCCGTCGGCGCCGACCTGCCGGAGACCGAGGTGGCGCTGGCCAAGCTGCTGCTCGCCGGCAGGGGAGGGCCTGTCGATCGGCCGCGCGCCCTGAAACTCCTGCAGCATGCTCTCGAAGGCGGCGACGGCGAGGCCGGATACGTGCTGGGCGTCGACTATCTGACCGTTGAGGGCCGTGAGGACGAAGCGATAGTCGCCTTCCGTTCGGCGTTGCGTCTCGGCTATCTCGAGGCCGGGTTGGTGCTGGCTGACCAGTTAAGGCCGACGGATCCGGAGCAGGCTGCGAGCCTGTTGTCACTCTCGTTGAGCGGCCTCGAGGCCCAGGCGAGCCGGGACGCCTCGGCGGCCTTTGCGCTGGGCGACTTCTATCGCAAGCGCGGCGGCGCTGCCGATCTTGCGCAGGCGGTGGCCTGGTATCAGAAAGCCTCGGGTCTAGGGGCCGTCAAGGGGCTGTATTGGATTGCCCGATTGGAATCGGTCCCGGGCTCGCCGGTCGGCAATCCGCAGCACGCGGTCGCGCTTTACGACCAGGCTGCCGGACTTGGGTCGGTTGATGCGGCGCGGGAAATCGCCGTAGCCGCCGACAGGGGCACGCTGCCAGTCAGCAAGGCCCGCGCCGATTACTGGATGAAGAACCTGCTCGCGATCGGCGACATCACGGCGCAGCTCCTTTACGCCGATCGCGCCGACACCACGCTCGAACAGCGCCGAGGCTTCTCCGACCAGCTGTTTGCCAGGCTGATGGCTGATCCGCAGCCGGAGGTCAGCACGCTCGGTCAGGTGGCGACCCGTTTCCGGGATGGCAACGGTCTCGTCGTCGATCCACAGCGCGCCCTTTCCCTGTATGGGCGGGCAATGGCTCAGGGCGACAAGGACTCGACGCTCGAATTTGCCAAGCTGGTGCTGGCACAGCCGGCGCTGGACACGCCCGAGAATAGTCAGGCGGCCTATCGTCGGGTCTTGTCGCTGGCCGAGGCAAACAGCTCGGAAGCCTCAGTCGTTCTCGGCGACATGACGCTGAAGGGGGTTGGAACGAAGCCAGATCCCGAGCGAGCGCTGCAGCTTTACCAGCGTGCCGCCGAAGCCGGCTCCATCGTCGGTATGATCGATCTGGCCTCGATTTACGGTGCCGACCCCGATCTACACCAACGGGCACAGGCGGTTCCTTGGCTGCAGAAGGCAGCCAATGCCGGCAGTGTGTCGTCGATGACGGCCCTCGCCAGGATCTATGCCGACGGAACGCTGGTCGGGCCTGACCGCCTGAAGGCGGTGGCGCTCTACCGGCAGGCGATCGACAAGGGCGAGAGCAACGCGCTCGACGGCCTTGCGACACTCTATGTCCAACTCGGCGGCGATCAGGCTCAGTCCCTGGCGCAGCAGGTCTATCAGCGGGCAATCCTTGCCGGCAATCCGGATGCGAGCCTGCGCTTCGCGCTGTTCCTCGTGCGCAATGGCCGGGGCCAGCAGGCGTTGGCGGAGTTGCAGAAGCCGGAGCTGAAAGGCCGCGTGGAGGTAGCTCTCACCCTCGCCCGTCTCTATTTCACCGGCGAGGCGGGGACGGTTGATGCGGCCAAGGCACGGCACTGGCTGGATGTGGCGATCAACGGCGTTGGGGAAGATCCGGAGCAGCGCGTTGCGGTCGCGACGGCGATGCTCGATGCACCGGGCCCCGACCTGCCGATCAGGGCCGTTGCCATGCTCAAGGAGATGGCGAAGTCGGGCGTATCGGAGGCAGAGCGCCTCCTGGGCGCTGCTTACCTGTCCGGAAAGGGCGTTGCCGCCAACCCCACAGAAGGCCTCGACCACTACGCCAAGGCCATCACTTTGGGCAATGCTGCGGCGCGGGTTGAACTCGCCGACATCCTTGCCACCGGCAACGGCACCAAGGCAGATCCGGATCGGGCTGCAGCCCTCTATCATGAGGCCCTCGGCAACGCGCCGGACGATGCCCGTGCAAACCTCGGGCTGGGGCGACTTTACTCAGTGGGGCGGCCAGGCAGGCCCGACCCCTCCTCGGCGCTGCTCTATTACCGCCGCGCGGCGCAGTCGGGCGACCCGGCCGGAGAAGTGGCGCTCGGCAAGGCTTATCTGAATGGTTCGGGTGTGGCTGAGGACGCAGGTGTTGCGGCTCAATGGCTGAGGTCCGCTGCCGAGCAGGGATCACAGGAAGCCGAAATGTTGCTGGCCGGCATCCACAGCGCCGGTACCGTTGGCGAGATCAATCCGGAGGCGGCATTTGCGCTGAACTACGGCGCCGCCAACCGGAACTACATTCCAGCAATGATTGGAACCGCCGACGCTCTCATCAGCGGCTTTGGCGTGAGCCAGGATGCGGATGCCGGTGTCGCATGGCTCGAGCGGGCCGCCTCGCTCGGCTCCAACGAAGCGATGTATGGACTTTATCAAGTCTATTCGGCTGGGCTCGCCGGCCCGGCGGACAATGAACGGGCAGCTGCATGGTTGAATCAGGCCGCGTCGGCGGGCAACCCGTCAGCACTCTACAAACTTGCGCTCGAACTGCTTGGTACCAAAACTGCGAGTGATCGGGTGAAGGCAATAGAAATGCTCAAGCGAGCAGCGGAACTAAAGCATAGTCAGTCGAAGAAAATGCTGGCAAGTCTGGGTGTCATCCCGATTTCGTCTTTGAAAGATAAGCCGGCACAATAGAGCGTGCTCGGTACTCTGTTGCATTGTGTCGGGTCTGGGGCAGGGCGAGCAAGCCCGGGGGTAGGGGTGGTTATGACGAACGGGTCGAAGTGGGGTGTTCGTTTGGCAGGTCTGGTGCTGGCCGGCGCTTTGGCGTTGAGCGGCGCCAGGGCGCAGGACACCGGGGGACTTACGGTCAACCTGCCGCCGACCACGGACTATAAGCCGTTCTGCAAGGTCAAGCCGGCGCCGCAACTGAGCACGGACTGGAGTGCCTGGAAGGGCGACAAGGCGAGCGTCGTCCCTGAGCAGATGTACCAGGACGCGACGATCTACTTGGATGGCGCCGTTGGCGGTCCGTTGCGGAACGTTGGGCTGGCGGAGCGCATGTTCGATTTTCTCGCCAAGTCCGACTGGCTCGGTAGAAGCGCAGCCCTCTACCAGCTAGGCCGGCTCCAGCTCGACGACCAGTCCGGCATGTTCGCGCCGCAGGTCGCCGTCACCACGCTTAAGCAGGCGATTGCGCTCGGCAATACGAACGCGGCGACCCTGCTCGGGAAAACCTATCTCAACGGCACTGGACTGCCGCGAGACCTAGCCGCTGCTGAGAGCGACCTCAAGGTGGGCGCCAACGGCAACGATGTCGATGCGGTCATCGCATTGGCGCAGCTTAACTATTCATATTCCGGCGACCCGGCCCGGATAGCGGCTGGCGACAACTACCTCAAGCTCGCCCTTACCATGATCTATCGTGGCATCGGCGCCGGTGACTGCGGCCTGCTCAATTCCCTCGGCGATATTTTCGCCAATCCCGGTCTCCGCAATTTCGATCTGAGCAAGGCGGTGGCCTGGTATCAGGCCGCCTACAATACCGGCGACGTCGAAGGGGCGATAAACCTCGCCAGATACTATGGGGATCGCCAGTCGGCCATCTTCGACCCGGCCAAGGCGGCTGCGTATCTCCAGTTCGCCGCGCAGGCGGGACGAGTGACCGCGATGGTTGATCTCGCCGAATTGCTACTGAGGAAGACTGACGCCGACGAAGCCCCGGCGGCCGTTGATTGGCTCGATCGCGCGGCCGCCAATGGCGAAATCTCGGCCTATGACGTGCTGGTAGGCGTCGCCCAAGGTGTCTACGGCGGCAAGGCCGACGCCAATCGCGCCTTCGGCTATCTGGAGCGTGCTTCCCGCCTCCCCAACGTGACCGGTGAACTGCTCGCCAAGCTGGCGAAGGCCCAGGCGACCGGTTACGGCACGGCCGGCGATCGAGTGGCTGCTTATCAGACGTATAAGCGGGCTGCCGCAATCGGGAACAACGGGGCCTACGTGGCCCTCTACGACCTGATCGCTGCTGGTGTGTCCGAGCCGGGCGATCGGGCACAGGATTTCTTGCAGAAAGGGGTGGATGCCGGCCTGCCCGCCGCCATGGCCCGCATGGGCGCTGCATCGATGTGCGGCTTCGGTGTCAATCGCGACCCCGTACTTGCCCAGCAATGGTACGAGCGCGCCGCAGCAGCGGGAGATCCCGCGACCCTCGTGGCGTTGGCCAAACGCGAACAGAAGAACGGCAATACGCCTGGCTACCTCGACTACATCAAGCGCGGGGCCAACGTCGGGGATGGCGAGGCCATGATCCTCTTGGCCAAGGCTTTCGCTGACGGGGAGGGCATGCCTGCCGATCTCGACACGGCGAAGAGCTGGCGCCAGAAGGCGCTCGGGGACGCGACAACCAGGCCGACGGCGCTGCTGACCCTCGCTCGGCTGGCCATGGCCGGCGACGGGAAGACCCCCCCGGACCTGAAGGCCGCTCATGATTTGTTGCAGGAGTCTGCAGCGATTGGCAATGCAGCCGCGGCCTACGATCTTGCATCACTCGTCGCCAAGGGCTTTCCCGGCTCGCCGCCGGATGCGGTGGCGGCGCTCCCATTCTTTGTAGACGCCGCCCAGCAAGGCAGTCTGACCGCAATGCTCCGGCTCGTTGACTTGCATGTCTCCGCCGCGGATGGAGGGCTGGACTGGCAGGCTTGGCTGGCACGGGCAAGTGCCAGCGGCAGCGTCAGGGCCCTTTTGCTCGATGCGGCCGCCGGGCCGGCGAGTGATCGCCATGTCCTGTACGACAGGCTGTTGAGCCAGTCCCTGTGCGATCCCGGCGACGTTCTCGACGTGGCCAAGGTGTTGGCGGGCGATGTCGCCTATCACGATGCGGCCGCCCGCTTGGCGATACGGGCCACCGAAATGCAGCCCACCGACCCGAGCGAGCTGTACCAGCTCGCCGACTTGATCGGTAACGGTCTGCTCGGCCAGCAGAGGGAGGGTGAGGCTATCCCCTATCTGCAGCGCGCCGCGGAGGCCGGCAAGGTCGAAGCGATGCGCGAACTGGGCAAGGCCTATTTGACCGGCGCCAATGTGGGCAAGGATGACGAACAGGGCCGGAAGTGGCTGCTTGCGGCCGTCACCGCCGGAGACCAGGGCGCGATCAAGACGATCTCTGGCATCGCGGCGAATGTGGGCCTCGACACTTTGGGCATAGACGGCATCGTGAGTGCCCTGAAGGCAGCGGAAGCCGCCAAGGCTCCCGGATCTACCGCGGCACTCGCGAGTGTGTTGTCGCAGGCCGCCACCATCGATCCGCACTATCAGGCGCAGGCGGTCGAATGGCTGCAACGGGCCGCGGGGGAAGGGGATGGCGATTCCATGCTCGAGCTCTCCAACGCCTACGCCTTGGGAATCGGTGTCGCCAAATCGGACGAGCAGAGCGCGGCCTGGCTAAAGCGGGCCGCCGACGCCGGCTTCACCGAGGCATATCCCAAATACGCCATGGTGCTGGAACTCGGCCTGGGTACGCCGCAGGATTCGAAGCAGGCGCTCTATTGGATGAACAAATCGACGCAGAACGCCCCGCAGTGAGGCTCTGCAGCAAAGAGGTTGAAGTCATGCGTGTATTTCCCCTGCTGCTGGCGATCGCCATGGGTGCTCTGGGGGCCACTTCGGCCCTGGCTACCCAGGCCGCAACCGCAACGCCGGCCGGCTCCCGGACAGTGCCCGTCGCCGCCGAGACAGAGCCGCTGCCCACCTTGCAGGCGGCAAAGGCGTTGCCGAGAGCGCGGATATTGTCGCTCGCATCGCGAACTCTCATAGGACAGCAACGCAAGCTGGATTATGGTTTTTCGCTGCTTCTGCCGTTGGCGCTGTCCGGCGATAGGGATGCCATTCGCCTGCTCGCAAAGGCGATCGATGCGAATGAATACGGATTTGGCGGCCAGACGGATCGAGTTCTCGGCGTGCTCGCCAATGAGGCCATGCGCGGGTCCACCGGATCAATTATCGCCTGGGCGACGATCCACGATCGGGGCATTGATGTTTCCAAGGACGCGACGAAGGCCTATCAATGGTACCGTTGGGCAGCGGTTGTGGGATCCGATACGGGCAAGCTGCTGACGGCACTGGCGCTCGTCCAAGGCAAAGGCGTGGCGCCCGACAAGGGACAAGCGGTGCAATGGGCTGGCCGGATCAGCCCAGCGCGGCGCGGCGACGCCTACCTGGAACTTGCCAAGGTTCTCTATCTTGGGCCGGCGCAGATCCGCGACCCCGACCTCGCTCGGGATATGGCACTGAAGAGCGCCGAGCTCGACAAGACTGGGCGCGTGGATGCTGCACAGCTTCTCGCCAAGCACGCGACCGACTCCGCCACCGTCACCCAGGCGCTGCAGATCATCAAGGATGCCGCCAAGGCCGGAGATGCCAAGGCGCAATTCTACATCGCTAGTCTGGATAGCGATCCAGACTCTATGCAGAACCTGTCGACCGACGATCTCTATGCAAGGCTCGCGGCGGCGGGTGATGATCAGGCAATGAAGGCTCTAGCGCGCAGCCTGTCACGCTCAGGCGGCTCACCAGCGGATTTATCTAAAATACTTGGCATTCTGGAGATTGGCGCGGATCACGGAAGTGTTGAGGCCATGAGAGCCCTGTCCGGTGCTTATCTTTATGGCATAGGAACTGATGTCTCGTTTAAAACGGCCATCAGTTATTATCAGCGGGCAGCAGATGCTGGAGACGCGGAGTCTGAGTATCAGCTTGGGCTGATGTATGCCAACGCTATCGGGGTCAATCGAGACGTCGATCAGGCGCGTTATTGGCTGACAAAATCAGCGGGCCAAGGTTATGCACTAGCCTCGGCAACGCTGAACATGCTGGCGCAACGGTGAATTGTCCCGCCCGCTGATGCAGTGGGATTTCTTCATACTAACCTCAGCCATTTTACTGATTTTTTCCCGCCATTTTCCATCCCGAGAGCGTCATTGCTGATCTTTGGCGTTAATCATTTCGCCGCATTGCCGTTGCGTCACGTAAGTAGAACTATTAATGCTTCATTAACGCTGAGCACACCCAGTCATAATGTCGCTGGTAGGGCGAGCCTCGGAAAAAGGGTATTTCGATGAGTGATGCAGTTGTGACTATTTCGGTAGTTGGAGCGGGCTATGTCGGTTGTGTATCCGCCGGTTGTCTCGCCAATGACGGTTTCCGCGTAATCGCGGCAGACGTCGATCGGTTCAAGGTCGATCGTTTGAATGTCGGCTCGGCGCCGATCTTCGAGCCGGGGCTCGATGCTCTCATTTCGAGGGCCAATGAAACCGGTACATTGTCGGCGACGACAGATATCGCAAATGCGATCTTGCACAGCGACGTATCGTTCGTGTGCGTCGGCACGCCGAGCCTGGAGGATGGTTCGCTCGACACGCGTTATGTCGAGCAGGTCTCCCAGCAGATCGGTGTCGCCCTGCGAGCCGCCAGCCAGTTCCACGTCGTTGTCATACGCTCGACGATCTTGCCCGGCACTATGGAGAACGTCGTCCTGCCCGCGCTGGAGAGCTTCTCTGGTAAGCGCGCTGGCCAGGACTTTGGTCTGGCCTACTATCCCGAGTTCCTCCGGGAGGGTACTGCAATCGATGACTATTATAACCCCGGCGCCATCGTTTTCGGCCAGTATGCCGAGGACGTTCGGTCGATCGACCTGCTGAAGAAGATTTGCGCGGCGCTGCCGGTCGAGCCCCATGTGATACCGATGCGTAGCGCCGAGATCGTCAAGTATGCCAACAATTGCTGGCACGCGGTGAAGACCAGCTTTGCCAATGAAATCGGCAATCTTTGCAAGGCAAACGGCATCGATAGTCACCAGGTGATGGATGTCGTTTGCGCCGACACGCGGCTCAATATTTCCAAGGCCTATATGCGCCCGGGCTTCGCCTATGGGGGGTCTTGCCTACCCAAGGATCTGCGGGCGCTTTCGCATCTCGGGCGGATCTCCAACGTAAAGACGCCGATGCTGAACGCTGCCCGCGAAGCCAATGAAATCCAACTGGCGCGTGCGATGACCATGGTGCGGGACAAGGGTAAGCGCCGCATCGGGGTGGTTGGCCTTACCTTCAAGGCGAATACCGATGACCTCCGGGAAAGCCCGATGCTGTCGCTGACCGAGCAATTGCTGGAAGCAGGCTTCGAGGTCAGCGTCTATGACCCCAATGTCGCGTCTGAAGACGATGGCGGGCGCAACTATCTGCCGCACGTGGCCGAGTTGTTGCGCCGAGATGTCGCTGACGTCATCGCCGGTTCCGACGTGGTGGTCATCGGCAACAAGTATGACGGGGTCGCTGCCGCTATCGAAGGCGTCAAGTCTGAGATCGACGTCATCGATCTGGTCCGCCTGCCGCTGAACTCCGCCCGTGGAAACATCCAGTATGAGGGCTTGTGCTGGTAGGCCACAATAAGGTGTGGCCAATGCAAGCCGGAGAAACGTTCATGTTGAGACTTTCATTGGCGGTATGTGCATTGGCCTTCCTCCTGGCGAGTGGGGCTGCCGCTACCGGTCCGGCGATCGCCGGACCGGTGCAATTCGCCGGCGCTTGCAGTGCCAACGGACCGTTTCAATGGTCAGGCATCATGCCGAGATCGTCCGATCGCATTGAGGGTGACGTGCGAAATTCGATCGGCGCGCTTGCCGTCCTGGGCATGAAGTACAACTGCACGCCGGTCGTGACTTGCGTCGCCATTGACTCCAGCAAGCCCTCCGCGGAGGACAACAAGCTTCGGTGCAAGGCCGTTCGCGAAATCCTGGTTCGCTCGCGCACCGGCGCCGATCGCTCCAACCGGAAGAAGGCTGTTATCCTGGTGCCGGTGAGGCCGGGCAAGGGGTTGGCGGCCGGCACTATCCAGCTCGGTTTTAGGTAGGCAAGGACGTTAGTTGATGCAACTGGCCAAACGCGACACCTTCGGGCTGTTTTCGCGCAGAAGAGTGCTGGCGCTGGCCGGCGGCGCCGCAGTCTCTGCGGCGGCAGGGCAGGCGTTCGCCGACAGCGAGGACTCTGGGGATGACGGCGAAAATTCGATCCCCGGCGCGGTGACAGCCCCGCAGACACGTATCGACCTGTCGCGCTGGAAACTCACCCTCCCGGTCAATGACAAGGGGCGCGTCAAGGGCGGCGGCGACGCTGCCGAAGTAAAGTCGCTCCCTGGCTTTGCGCTTCCGCCGTACTTCGTCGTCACGCCGCAAGCGGTCAAGCTCATGGCGCCGGTTGGCGCGGTAACGACGAGCGGCTCACACTATCCCCGCTGCGAGTTGCGGGAACTGAATGCCGGCGGCGATCTGGCGGAGTGGAATGTGTCGCAAGGCGGGCTCCTCCAAGCCAGCCTGTCGGTCGATGAGGTGCCGACGGATACGGCAGGTCATCCCGGACGCATCGTCATTGGCCAGATCCACGGCCCCAACGATGAACTCTGCCGGCTCTACTACGATGCGGGGGTGATGTACTTCATCGATGACAAAGCCGGAGAGGCATCGAAAGAGACGCAGTTTCTCCTCAGATCGGCGGACAATCAACTGACCCAGATACCGCTGGGGGCAAAATTTTCATACTTGATCCGGGTTTCTCCCGGCAATCTCACTGTCTCGGTGTCTTATGTTGGCCGAATCTATTCGGCCCACGAGATGATTGGGTCGTTCTGGGATAGCAAGAAGCTTTACTTCAAAGCTGGGGTTTATGTGCAGTTGAAAACGGGCGCGGGGCAGGGAGCGGTAACATTGACTTCGCTTTCAGCGACCCACTGATCTACGTCTTCCCGTATAACGCCAAGATGAATTCCGGCTCGGCCGACGACACGGCGACGGGGGAGAACAGGGCGGCTGGGCAGCGGCCGTCGGCCTGGGCGCCAGCCGGTTGCGCAGCTTCAGCGTCGCTGTCGGGGCGTGCCGTGATCATCGCGCTGGCAAATTGAAAAAGAAAGACGCCCGGCGAGGTGGAAGCCCTCCGAGCGTCTCAGGCCGCACATGGCGACCATGCCCCTTGTTGCCCGTAATCGCTCCGGCGTCAACCACCGCTACCTGCATCGGCGGTCGAACTACATGCCCTGAAGCGTCCATCTGAACGTGCCTAGCAGAACGGAGCCGCCCGGTCCTGGGTCTCGGCTAAACGACACGTCGGCATTTCCTTCCAGACCGGTCACGAACTTGACCTCTAGCTGAACCCAGATCGGCTCAGAACTGGAGAAAATGCCGTATTCAAGCAGACGCAGCGGTGTGAATCCCCATAGATCAAAGCCATCAGCCTCTATCAATTGATGCTTATTTGCCGCATTGGAGATGGCGCATCTCGATTCTGTACAGCAGGCTCTAGCAAGCAGGGCCGTGGCGAGCTAAATTGCCGACAGGTCAGGTGGTTGGGGGACCTCAATGTGGAAGCGCTTTAGGCCAATAATAATTGGCGCTGTTTATCTGTCGTCGGCAGGTCTCGCCTTGGCGACGGATCTGGACAGGCCGGTTGCGGGCAAGATATGCGATACTTCGGCGATGTCCCCGATCACCTCGCTTCACACGCCGCTATTGCAAGCAACGCTTGCCAATGACTACGCATTGGCCATGCTGGAAACAACTGACCCGACAACTCTTTATTCGACCAGTCCTCGGTTCACCTGGGCCGAAGCGGCGAAGCTGCAGTGCTCGATAGCACTGGGGTACATGCGCACCGGCACGATCGATACCGAGTCCGCAAGCAAGTGCGACTGCTTCACGCAGCACATTGTCAATTTCCGATAGGCCTGCTGCATCCTGCCACAGCAAGGCTCCGAATATTCCCGCCTGGAGAGGTAAATGAATAATTTAGCGCGCAAACTCCTTTGCGGCGTAGCAGTCCTCGTGGTCGGCTGGTCTGTGGCCGGCCCTAGCTGGGCATTGACGCTGCAGCAGGCCGTGACCATCGCGGTTGAATCCAATCCGCAAATCGGCCAAGCCATCGCCAATCGCGAGGCGACCGAATTCGAACTGCAACAGGCGCTTGGGCTTTACGCACCCCGGCTGGATCTGTTGGCTTCCGTCGGCGCCGAGAGGTACGATGATGAGGGCCGCCGCGCGATCGACATCCAGAACGACGCGTTGACGCCCACGCAGGCCGGCCTTGTTGCCAGCTACGACATCTTCGACAGCGGCGCCCGCCAGGCCGAAGCCAATCAGCAGGCGGCGAGGGTGGATGGCGCATCGGCGCGCGTGCTCGAGCGCAGCGAGTTTATCGGCCTTGAGGTAGCCCGCCAGTATTTCCAGGTCCTGCTGCAGCAGCAGGTGCTTCAATTGGCCCAGGACAACGTCGATTTTCACCAGACGACCCTTAGCAATGTCGAGGCTGCAATCGGCAACGGTCAACTGACCGCTGCCGACCGGCAGCAGGCCGTCGAGCGCCTGGACGCCGCCCGCGCCCAGGAGACGAATGCCAAGGATGCGCTGAAAAACGCGCAGATTGCCTTCAACAACCTGGTTGGCAAGCCGCTTGCCGCCGCTTCTCTACCCTCGCATGTTCCGGCCAAGGTCCTGCCTCCCACGCTTGCGGCCGCGCTCGGCATAGCGCGGAAGAAGAATCCACAACTCGCAATGGCCCAGGCGGATGTCGATGCAGCCGCCCAGGTTGCGCAGAAGTCCGTCGCCGGTCTTGGTCCCACCCTGTCTCTCGACGGCCGTGCCCAGTTCGGCAACGACATCAACTCGGAGGAGGGGTATACCTCGGACCTGCAGGCCAATCTCACGCTGAAGTGGAATATCTACGACGGCGGCATCCAGAGCGCCCAAGTCCAGGAGAACTCCCGCCGCCAGATCGAGGCCGTCATGGCCCAGCAGCAGGCTGATCGAGATGTCGAGGAGACGGTGCGGACGTCTTGGCAAATGAAGCAGAACCAGACCGAGTTGGCCTCCGAATACAGGCATCAGGTCGACGCTTCCGACAGCCTGGTCTCCTCCTACCGCGAGCAGTTCCGGGTGGGGCAGCGCACTCTGCTCGACGTCCTCGATGCCCAGAACTCCCGGTTCAACTCTCAGGTTCTGTATCAGACCGCCATATATGGCGGGCGCTTCGCCGAATATCGGATTTTGGCCTCCACTGACGGGCTGCTGGCCTATCTCAACATCGCGCCTCCCAAGCAGTCCACCATCTACGCGCGCCGCCTGCTCAACACGCCGCCGAGCGATGCCTACGAGCCGAGGCCTTTGAAGAAGTTGGATCTGAACGGGCCAATCGATCTGACCAAGCTCGTTAACTAGACTCGGGCTTCTAGTGAAGCCCCCGTTGTGACCGCTGCCCAGCCAGATGTATAGTATTCAAAACTGGGAATTCACTTATGGACGAGCAAGAGGTGCGGGCGCCCGACCGGGAGACGGTTGGAGGCGTCCGTAACATTAGTCGCTACGACCGCTTTATCGCGAAATGGCGCCGCCGTCCGGCGGGTCGGCGTGCCAATACAACTTTAGGTAATACGATCTCAATAGATACTTGGGCTGAGCACGTAGGTTCTGGAGAAGTCGGGCGCCAGGCGCCCGCCGGCGCCGCCGATCCATTGCTAGCCGCGCTGCAATACCTGGCGAGAACTTGGGGGCGACCGGTCTCCTCGGACGTTTTGCTGGCAGGCCTTCCCTTGCAGGATGGGCGCGTCAGCATGCAATTGCTACCGCGCGCACTCGAGCGCGTCGGTCTAGCTTGCGTTCAGGCGAAGCGTCGCCTCGACGATCTCGCCGACTTCGATATGCCGGCCCTGCTCCAGGACGATTATGGGACGCTGGTCATCGCGGTTGCGCGCCTGCCCTCGGGCGATCTTCGCGGCTTCGATCCGCAAACCGGGATGGATGTGATCGTCTCACCGGAACGGGCGCGTCCGAAACGCCGGCGCAGCCTGGTCCTGGTCAAGCCGGCCTTCGACAGTGTCGGGCTCGATGGTGCCCGGGATACCGAAGCCCGGATCCAGCCGCGCCATTGGCTCCGCGCCGCGCTGTCCGGTCACGGCACCAGCATCGCCAACGTAATCCTGGCGGCGGTGTTCGTGAACCTGTTCGCGATCGCCATGCCGCTCTTTACTATGAACGTTTATGACCGGGTGCTGCCTAACAAGGCCATGGCGACGCTCTGGGTGCTCGCGATCGGCTTGGTAATGGTCCAGATCTTTGATCTGCTGCTCAAGCTGGCGCGCGGCGCGGTGATCGACTATGTCGGTCGCAAGATTGATTTCCGCATGTCCTCGGCTCTGTTCGACCGGGTGATGAATGCTGACCTGGCGACGCGCCCCGGATCTACCGGCGCCTTCGTCAATAAGATCTCCCAGTACGAGGTGTTGCGGGATTTTTTCACCTCGAGCACTGTGGTCATGTTCGTGGACATCCTGTTCATGGGCTTGTTCGTGTTTGTGATCGGCTCGCTGATCGGCTGGGTAGTGCTTTTTCCCCTCGCCGCCTCGATCACGGCTATTCTCGCGACGCTGGCGATAGGCATCAGGTCTGGCGCCGCTATTCGGGCGGCGCTCGCAGAGAGCGGCAGCCGGAATGCCATCCTCATCGAATCGCTCTCCGCCGTTCAAACGGTAAAGGCGAACCGGGCGGAAGGGCAGTTTCTGCGCCGGTGGGAGAACTCGGTTCTCGCCTCGTCGGAAACCCACAACAAGATCAAATGGTATCAGGCGGTGGCCAGCCAGATCACCGCGGTGCTCGGGCAATTGGCCATGGTGTCCATCATCATCGGGGGCAGCTACAGCTTCGCGGATAGCAAGATAACCACCGGCGCCATTATCGCCGCGATGATGCTCTCCAACCGGCTGATCGGGCCAATCGCGCAAATCTCATCGGCGCTGTTGCGGACGCGCGGCGCGATCGAAGCCTATCGCGTGCTCGATTCCATCATGAACCTGCCGGACGAGCGGACGGTCCACAAAGGCTTCGTCACGCGCAGCATCAAATCCGGCAAGATCGAGTTCAACAAGGTGCGGTTCGCCTATCCGGGCGCCAAGCAGTTCGTGCTGGACCAGGTCTCTTTCACCATCAATCCGGGCGAGAAAGTCGGAGTCATAGGTCGCGTGGGATCGGGCAAGACCACGGTCGGGCGACTGCTGGTGCATTTCTTCGAACCTTCGGAGGGAGAGGTGCTGGTCGACGGCGTATCGCTCGGCCAATATCATCCGGCAGAGCTCCGCCGGCAGGTCGGCTTCCTGCTGCAGGACCCCGAACTGTTCAATGGGACCGTCAAGGAGAACATCGTCTTTGCCGATCCGACGGCTTCGGATGACAAGATCGTCGATATCGCACGCCGGGCCGGGGTGGAGCAGTTCGTCTCCCGTCACCCGCTCGGCTACGACATGCCTGTCGGCGAGCGCGGCAACCTGCTTTCCGGCGGGCAGCGGCAGGCGATCGCGCTGGCGCGCACCCTGCTCGTTGATCCCAAGATCCTGTTCCTGGACGAGCCGTCCAGTTCCATGGACCTTGCGACCGAGCGACAGCTCATCGAGCATTTGCACCAGAGCCTCGCACCCGACAGCACGGTGCTGATCGCAACGCACCGCTTCAGCCTGCTGTCGCTGGTGACCCGCCTGATCGTGATCGACAACGGCCATATCGTCGCCGACGGACCGCGGGACGCGGTGCTGAACAAGCTCAAGGCCTCCGGGGGAGAAGGCTGATGGATGCGCGCGCACCGTTGCCGGAACTCAGCATCGAGCCTCCCATCCACCATGATCGGCCGCCGCGCTTCTGGCTGTCGGTCACGGGGATCATCGCCATCTTCATGACCTTGGCCCTCATCTGGGCGTCGCTCGCCATGGTCGACGAGGTCAGTCGGGCGGAGGGCAGGGTCATTCCCTCCGGCAAGACCCAGGTGATCCAGAACGGCGTCTCCGGGGTCGTTTCCCAGATCCTGGTGCGGGTGGGCCAGCAGGTGAAGAAGGGCGAGATACTCGCCCGGCTGGACGACACCTCGACCGCCTCCTCTGCGGGTGAGGTGCGCACGAAGGTGTGGGCACTCGAGGCCCAGGTGGCGCGCCTGAGGATCGAGTCTGCGGGCAAGGCAGCCGAAGGCTATGTCTGCCCCGACGACGTCCGGCAGGCGGCACCGGATGTATGCAAGAACGAACAGAGCCTGCTCGAGGTGCGGGCGGCCAATCTCGCCCAGGGCAAGGGCGTGCTTGGGCAACGCGTCGAGCAGAAGCAGGGTGATCTGAACCAGGCGCTTTCGAACCAGACCCGGCTCAAGGACAGCCTGGGGCTCGCCAACAAGAACCTCGACCTTCTGGCCCCGTTGGCCAAGAAGAACCTTGTCTCGCAGACCGAATATATCGCGTCCCAGCGTGACGTCGCCGATCTGCAAGGCCAGCTCCAGGCCATCACCGACGCCGTCGGGGGACTGAGGGCGGCCCTGTCGGAAGCCCAACTCCAGGTGAACCAGGCCGATTTGCAGTTTCGCGAACAGGCCCTAAGCGACCTGACCCAGCACCTGGCGGATCTCGCCTCGGCGCAGCAGGCGCTGAACGGCGCCGCCGACCAGGTGACGCGCACCGAAATCCGCTCCCCCGTCGACGGCATCGTCAACGAGCTTGCCGTCAATACCATCGGCGCCTTCGTCAACGCCGGCTCCCGCCTGATGGATATCGTGCCGGTTAGCGAAAAGCTTCAGGTGGAAGCGCGACTGAAGCCTTCGGACGTTGCCTTCGTGGTGCCGGGACAAAAGGCGACCATCAAGCTGACGGCCTATGACTTCTCGATTTTCGGCGGACTCGCGGGTGCGGTGCAGACGGTCTCGGCCGATAGCATCGTCGACCCCAACACGCGCGAGACCTACTACGTCGTGCTGCTGACGACCGACAAGTCGAGCATCCAGTACCACGGGGAAACGCTGCCGATCCTGCCCGGCATGGTCACGGACGTCGAAATCGTCACCGGCAACAAGACGGTGCTTCAGTACCTGCTGAAACCCATCAACAAGGCGTGGACCGACGCCCTGCGCGAACGGTGAGCGGACCCACCATGAACTATCAGCAGGGGAAAATCGCCGACAGTCCGGCTGGGCCATCGCTCGCCAGTGCCACAGCCCCCCAGTTCAAGGCAGTCAATCTGTCCTCGGGCCGCAAGGGTCTGCGTCTCGAGACCCAATTCTGGTCGCTTCTATCGCAGTTGGCGGCCAAGCGGGGGGTCAGACGCTCCGAACTCATCGATTCCATTCTCGAGGAAGCAGTCGGAACCGAGGCCAATGCCGCCAGCGCGCTGAGATGCTATGTCGCAAGCGCGCAAGCTGACGAGCTTCTGGCGATCGGCGAAAGGCTCCCGGGCGCCGAGGTGGTCCGGCTGCTGCTCAAGGCGCCGGCGCCGGCCTTTGTCGTTGACCGGGACAAGAAATTGCGGGAAGCCAATGCCGAATTCATCCAGATCGTGCGGGCGACCGCCGAAAGCACCAGCCAGAACCTGTCGGCGGACTTGATCCAATTGACCCTGGACGTCCCGGTCGATGAGCTCTTTGCGCGGCTCCGCCAGCCGTCAGGCGAAGCCAGATGCGGCTATCTGGTGCAGGTCGATGCCCGGCAGCGCCGTGGTCAGGCAAGGATCTTGCGTGTGCCGTCCGCGCCGGTTCCCGTGCTCGTCGGCTACATCTTGTCCTAGGCCGTTCCCGCCGCCGGCCGCGACCAATTTCAATTTCAACCCCGGGTTTGCCTCAGTGTTTACGAGACGCGCCTTCATGATCACCTCTGCCGCCGGGCTGGGGGGCGCCGCCCTCTCCGGCTGTGCCATGGACGGAACGCTTATGGGCGATGCCCCCGGGCCCGACGTGAAGGCACCGGCTTCAGCCTTCACGCCGAGCACGGACCAACTGGGCAACGGGCCGGCCGTTGTCGGGCTGCTCGCCACGGACGAGATCGGCAATCTGAGCGGTGGGGCGCCGAACTCGATCTATTTCGCGGCCAAGCTGGCTCTCAATGATCTCTCTATCGGTCGGGCCTCCATCCTGGTGAGGGGCGTGCAGGACACTCCGTCGCTACTCGCGGCGGCAGAGGCGGTGGAAACGGCCGGCGTGGGCGCCGTGGTGGGGCCGGTAGGGGACATGGCGACCGCTGGCCTGATGAAGGCCCTCTCCGGGAAATCCATCCCGGTCCTGTCGCTCGGCCGCACAGCCGACCTCGACCGACAAGTCTATGGTGCCGGCGTTGACTACGACCAACAGGCCGAAGTCGCGGTCAAGGAGATGAAAGCGAGAGGCTACACCGCCATCGTCATTGCCACATCCAGCCAGTACGGCAGCGAGTTGGTGGGAGCCGCAACAGCCGCCGCAGCGGGCCGAGCGGGCATTGCCGTCCGCCCTGCGCACATCGTTTCGCCCGACAAGGCGCTGGCCACAATTGCTTTCGCCGCCAGCGGTGGGCCTGCGCCCTCCGCGCTCATGCTGGCGGTCAGCCCCGATCTCGCGCAATTGGTGTTGCAGGCCAGAAGTACCGATCCGCACCTTGCCAAGCTGCCGGTCATCGGCAATGCCGGCTGGGGCCTCGCTTATCTCGATCCGGCCGATTTCACCGGTGTCTGGTACCCCACCCTGCCGCTCGACTCCCTCAAGAGCTTTGCCGACCGGTTCGCGCTGGCCTATTCCGATATACCGACCCTCGATGGCGTCATCGCCTACGACCTGACGATCTTGGCGCTGGCCCTGCCTCAAATGGCCGGCAAGAATCCTTATCGCCGAGAGGTCATGACTTCTGCCAAGGGGTTCAAAGGACAGGCCGGCCCTTTTTTCTTCAGCCCCTCGACCGGGCTCGCCACCAGGCAATATTCCATAGCCGTGGTCAGTTGACCCGCGCCGGCCGCACTCGGCCTTTACACTGCCATTACTGCCCGTCGGCGCCCAAACGCATATTGGGATATGTCGTCGCGTTAGGGTTAAGAAAAAAAGAAGCGCGATTGCATAGCTGGATATATATTCGGCGCGGCTAACCGATTGCCAAACCTCGCATTAGTCTCCAAACCCAAGTTAAGTGTACCTTAACCTTGATCAATGGGGGCTCTGATGGCCGTCGAGACAAACGCTGCATCTGGCGGCACTACCGAAGTCAACGACACGGATCGCATTGCGACCGAAGCGCATGCCCTCATCGCCGAGGCCGCCAGCTCCAACACCCCGGCCCCCCCGGTCGGTGCCGGGGGCCAGCCAGGTGCCACTGCCCCCGCCCAGGACAATGTGCCGAACGATGGAAATGGCCATCCCCCAGTTGCAAACCAGGGTGCGGCGACTGCGGTACCCGATGCCCATGGCGCGGTTCATCTCGCGGCGGGGACGGATCTGAGCCACCCGCAGGTCGTCGGCAAGGACCTGGAGTTCGTCCAGCCCGACGGACACGTCGTCATCATTCCAAACGGCGCGATTCAGGCGCTGACCGTCTTTGTCGGCGATGTGGCCATTCCGCCGGCGACCTTTGCCTCCCTTCTTCAGACCAATGGCATTCAGCCCGCCGAAGGCCCGGGCGGCCAGGCCGGCGGGGAAGGGGCTCACGGCAATTACGTCGATCCCACGCCCGGTGGCATCGGGCCCGGCATCGGCATCGGCAACTTGCTGCCCCCAACAGCGCTCGCCTTTGGCCAACCCCAGTTCCAGCAGCCGCTCGCAAACCTCGTCACGCCGGCGCCTCAGACCCCGCTCCAGATCCTCAGCATCGATTCCGGCAACGGAACGGTCTCCGATGCCGACCTCGATAAGGGCGGCAGCACCTCCGGTGCCAATGGCGAGGTAACCCACAGCATCATCACGGTCGCGGCTGGCAGCTCCAACGTCACCGACGTGCGGTTCGCCAGCGACGTCCAGGGCATCGTCATCGAGAACCTCAACGGCGGCACCAATTCGGTCATCAATCACGAAGACGGCTCGCCTGTGCAGTTCACGGTGAACCGTATCGACGACCATCACCTCGAGATCAAGGCAGACGGCGCCACGGTCGGCACCGTCACGATCGACTTCACCGCCTCTGTCGGTGCCGGTTCGACCGGCACCGTGCAACTGACCTTCACCCTCGATTCGGCCTTCCCGCACGATTGGGGCACCGCCCTTTCTGCCGTCATCGACAACATCCCCGTCGTCGCCCAGGACGCCAACGGCTTCACCAGTTCGGCGACCACGCAAGTGATCGTTGTCGATGACGTACCGGCTGCGCAGGCGGACGGCAACGCCGCGCAGTCCGGCCAGAGCGTTGTTGGCAATGTCGAGAGCAACGACACCGCCGGCGCCGACGGCATCGCCAAGATCGGCTGGGCGAATGCGACGACCAAGGGCGGGGTGACGACGGTCACCGGCGCCCATGGCACCCTGACGGTGGGGGCGGACGGCAGCTACAGCTACCACGCGACCGCCAACACCGCCTCGGGCAGCGACAGCTTCAGCTACACCATCACCGACGGCGACGGCGACACCTCGGCCGCAACCCTCGACGTCACCGTCAGCAACGGCCAGCCCGTGGTGACCGCCGCCAGCAACAGCGTCGACGAGGCGGGGCTATCGACCGGCTCCACCGCCGGCACCGGCGCCGTCGCCAGCGGCGCCCTCGTCCTTACCGATCCGGATGCCCCACAG
>DATJHO010000045.1:0-57315 GCA_035493835.1 Devosiaceae bacterium | reverse complement strand
CAATCCCGAGAAGTGGTACCCGAAGAACCCGGATGGCACGCTCGACAGGTTTGACGACCTGCCAAAACAGTACTGGGGCAACATCAACATGGATCCGCCGTTCGGCGGCAACCCGGGGGACAAGCCGTCGCTCGATGACGCCGAGATTGACGACGTCGTGGCCTTCCTCAAAACATTGACGGATGGGTATTTTTTGCCCAGCTAAGGTCTGGGAACCGACGGCCGCAGCCGCACAAAACTCCGTCGACCTGCACATAAATTCAACACTGCTGATTTTGTCGGCATCTGGCTGTTGACAACATCTTGGCAAAAGGGTGACCATCGGCTCAGGGTCAGCCTGGAGCCATTACGTGCAGCGTCAGCCATTACCAAGGCCGCCGATCGAAGCGACAGTGGCGGACAGAGCCGTCACAACGTCCGAAGCGCCCTTTTCTTCCATCCATCTCGACGGCATTTCAGGCTCGGCTACCGACGGACATCCGCATCGCACGGCGGCGCGTTAGGAACGTGTTGGGGGCGGTGGAAGACATCGGCGCCGGTGAGACAGTGCTGTCTGTCACGGGGCTCACAGTTGAGTTCGGGACGGCCCAACACCCCCTGACGGTGGTCGACAGCCTGAGCTTTTCGGTCGAGCGTGGCCGAACGCTAGCGATCGTTGGCGAAAGCGGTTCGGGCAAATCGATGACGGCGCTGTCGGCAATGGGCCTGGTCGGCCATGTCGGGGCGCGAATTTCCGCCGGCCACATCCTGTTTTCGCCGGGCGACAGCAAACCCCTGGAATTGACCGAGGCTGATGACGCCGCGCTGCGCAAGGTGCGCGGCAAGGACATCGCCATGATCTTCCAGGAGCCGATGACCTCGCTCAATCCGGTGTTCACCGTCGGCAACCAGATCGCCGAGGTGCTGAAGCTGCACGAGGGCATGTCGAAGGCAAATGCGTTCGGGGAAGCGCAGAGGCTGCTCGAACTGGTGCGGCTGCCGGACGCCAAGGAGACGCTGTCGCGCTATCCGCACCAGCTTTCGGGCGGCATGCGCCAGCGCGTGATGATCGCCATGGCGCTGGCCTGCCGACCCAAACTGCTGATCGCGGATGAGCCGACTACTGCCCTGGACGTCACCATCCAGGCGCAGATACTCAACATTATCCGCGACCTCCAGGAGCAGTTCCGGATGGCGGTGATCTTCATCACCCATGACATGGGCGTGGTAGCCGAAATGGCCGACGACGTCGTGGTGATGTGGCGCGGCAAGAAGGTCGAGCAGGCGCCGGTAAAGCAACTCTTCGGGGCCCCGAGCCATCCCTATACGCGCATGCTGCTCGGTGCGATGCCTCGCCTCGGCAGCCTTGCCGGCCAAAAGCTGCCCAAGCGACTGCCTGTGACCGTCATGGAGGACGGCGCGCCGCGGACAATCGGCGAAGAGCATATCCAGGACACCGCGGACTACGCCAAGCCGCTGCTCGAAGTAGAAAAGCTTTACACCCGCTTCGACGTCAAGCGCACGCTGCTCGGGCGCGTGACGCATCGCGTGCATTCCGTCGAGGGCGTGAGTTTCGATATTTTTCCGGGCGAGACCCTGGCCCTCGTCGGGGAATCCGGATCGGGAAAATCGACCATCGGGCGTTCGATCCAGAACCTGGTGAAGCCGACTTCCGGGCAGATCAAATTCGGCGGCATCGGCACGGCTGGCATGACCGGCGCCCAGCGCGCCCTGTTCCGGCAGAAGGTGCAGTACATCTTCCAGGATCCGTTCGCCTCGCTCGATCCTCGCAAGACCGTGCGCTTCTCGATCGCCGAACCCATCCGGACGCATGGGCTGATCGCCGACGAGAAGGCCATAGCGCGGCGGGTGGACGAGTTGCTGGAGCAGGTCGGGCTCCCCACCAACGTTGCCAGTCGCTATCCGCACGAGTTCTCCGGCGGGCAGCGGCAGCGGATCTGCATCGCACGGGCGCTGGCCTCCGAGCCGCAGCTCATCATTGCCGACGAGCCCCTTTCGGCGCTCGACGTCTCGATCCAGGCGCAGGTGGTGAACCTCTTCATGGAGCTGCAGGAGCGGTTCCGCCTCTCCTACTTGTTCATCAGCCACGACGTGGCGGTGGTCGAGCGCATCAGCCACCGTATCGCCGTGCTCTATTTGGGGCAGATCGTCGAGATCGGCAGCCGCAGCGCGGTGCTGGAGCATCCCCAGCATCCCTACACCAGGCGCCTGCTCTCCGCCGTGCCGAGCGTCGCCCCGGGGGCGAAGGCAAATCGCGCGCTGATCGAGGGGGAAATCCCGAGCGCGATCCGCGCCGTCGGCGACGAACCGGCGCCACTGGCGCTCAGCGAAGTTTCACCCGGCCATCTGGTCGCGGGGCGAGGTTTGGACGGCTGGCCTCGCCCGCAGCTGCAAAACACTGCCGTGACAGGGAAGAGCAAATGATGCGATCGACCTCGAGACTCCGTGCCGCGGGCCTGCTGCTCGCCACCGCCTTGGCCACAACCCTGCTGCCGACGGCCGCGCATGCCGCGGGCACGCTGACCATCGCCTCTACCCTCGATCCCGGCAGTTGGGACCCTGACGATACCTTCCTCGTTGCCTGGGCGCAGGTTGCGACCAACATCTTCAATGGCCTGACCTATCGCGGGCCGGACATGAAGCTCGTCCCCGGCCTTGCCACCAGCTGGGAGGAGCTCGACGCCGGCAAGCGCCTCCGCTTTCACCTCCGCACTGGCGTGACCTTCCAGGACGGCGAACCCTTCAACGCGGCAGCGGTAAAGTACACCTTCGACCGGCTGCTCGGTCCGGCGGGCGCCAAAAGCCCGCAGCGCGACAATTATTCCAACATCGACCATGTCGATGTCATCGACGACAACACCGTCGACTTCTTCCTCAAGCAGCCCGATCCGGTGTTGCCGACCAAGCTCGCCGGCTATGGCGGCATGATCGTTCCACCCAGGTACATCGAGGAAAAGGGCGAAGACTATTTCAACACCCACCCGATCGGCACCGGCCCGTTCAAGGTAGTGGACTACCAGCCCAAGGTCAGCGTCACGCTCGAAGCCAATCCCAACTACTGGGATGGCAAGCCCAAGCTCGACAAGCTGGTCTATCGCTTCATCAACGAGCCGGCGACGGAGGTTGCAGAATTGCAGGCCGGCCGGGTCGATATTGTCCCCGACCTGCCGGTTTCCCAGATCCCGGTGGTCCAGGGCGACAAGACCCTGAGTATCGCCACCTCGCCCGGCCCGCTTGTCGAAGCGCTGTTCTTCAACACCAAATCCGGCATTACCCAGGATATCAATGTCCGCAAGGCGCTGATCATGGCGGTGGACCGCACCACCATCGTCAACCAATTGCTCAACGGCGCGGCCGTGCCGATCAACAGCTTCCAGTCGGCAATGTCGTTTGGCTTCGACCCGAGCCTGAAAGGGCTGCCCTATGACCCGGAGCAGGCCAAGAAGCTCCTTGCGGAGGCCAAGGTTCCGGCCGGCGCGACGCTGGAACTCAGCGTTCTCGGCAATGATCCGACCTTCAATGAGGTAGCGCAGGCGGTCGCGAGCTATTTGCAGGCGGTCGGGCTCAACCCCACGATCAAGCCCTACGAGACGAGCGTCTTTTACAATGACATCATTCCGCACGGCAAAACCGGGGCGATGTACCAGTTCGGCTGGGGTGGCTGGACGTTCGATTACGACAACACGGCCTACCTGATCTACCACACCAAGCAATTCTATAACCCCTACCAGGGCAGCCCCGAACTCGACAAACTGCTCGAGACCCAACGGCCGATGACCGACAAGGCCAAGCGCGAGGAAATCCTCAAGCAGATCGCCAAATATGTCTCCGACCAGGCCTGGGAAATGGATCTCTACAACCCCAAGGCGGTCTATGGCATGAGCAACCGCGTGCAGGGGTTCGTGCCGGCGCCGGATGACCGCATGCTGCTGACGGATGTCTCGGTGAAAGAGTAACCCTTGCGGCCGCCGCCTCGCGCGGCGGCCGTGCTCACCCTCAACGGGCCCGTCCATGATCCAGTTTCTCATCAAGCGCGTGCTGCAGGCGATCTTCGTGGTCGTCGCGGTGACGCTGATCGTCGCGCTCGCCATCCGCCTGACGGGCGATCCGGCGGTGATGATGCTGCAGGGCTCGTCCAATGTGACGCAAGCGGACCTCGACCGCATCCACGCGGCGCTCGGCCTCAACCAACCGTTTTATGTCCAGTATTTCGAGTTCATGCGCGGCCTCGTCACGTGGCATCTGGGCAAGAGCTTTCAGGGCGACGCGCCAGTCAGCGACCTGATCGCCAATGCCCTGCCACTGACGCTGTGGCTGTCGGTGGCCTCACTGGCTGTTTCGATCATCATTTCCGTGCCGCTCGGCATCCATGCGGCGGTGAAAAAAGGGGGCTGGTCGGATCAGCTGATCCGCCTGCTGTCCCTTGTTGGGCTGTCGTTCCCCAATTTCTGGCTCGCCATCATGATGGTGCTGCTGTTTTCGGTGACCCTCAAATGGCTGCCGCCGAGCGGCGCCACGGATCCCTCCAACTTCATCATGCCGGCGGTGACCATCGGCATTATCCTGACCGCGACCAATGTACGGCTGGTGCGCTCGGCCATGCTGGAGACGCTGCAGTCGCAATACATCATGGTTGCCCGCGCCAAGGGGCTGAGCGAGCCGGTGGTGCTCTATAAGCATGCGCTGCGCAATTGCGCCATTCCGCTCGTCACCTATCTCGGGCTGCAGTTCGGGGGGCTACTCGGCGGCATCGTGGTCGTCGAGCGTATCTTCGCCTGGCCCGGTATCGGCAGCCTCGCGCTCGATGCCGTCTATGGCTGCGACTACCCGGTACTGCAGAGCGTCATCGCGGTGCTGGCGCTGCTGATCGTCGGCGCCAACCTGCTCGTCGACATCGTCTATGGGCTGATCGATCCGAGGATAAGAGTGGAATGACCGACGCAAGCATCGCGCGGGCGCCGCGCTTCAAAAGCTTCGAGCTGATCGCCGGCGGGGTGCTGACCGGTGTGATCGTCATCCTCGTATTGCTGTCGAACGTGCTGTTTCCCGATAGCGGGGATGCCGTCAACTTCATGGCGCGGATGATGCCGCCCTTCCATAGCTGGGCACATCCCTTCGGCACCGACCCGCTCGGGAAGGACATCCTGGCCCGAGTGGTCGCAGGCGGACGCATCTCGCTGCTGGTTGGAGTGGTTTCGGCAATCGGCGGCGTCGTCCTCGGCACCGCCGTGGGCCTGGTCTCCGGCTATTACCGCGGCTTCTGGGATACGCTCGTCATGCGCTTCGCCGACATCCAGCTGGCGCTGCCGTTCATCCTCCTCGCCATCACCTTCATCGCCATCATCGGCGGCGGGTTGACGAACATGATCGTGCTGATGATCGTCTCGCAATGGGTGCAATATGCCCGGGTGGTGCGCGGGCAGGTCTTGTCGCTGCGCTCGCGCGAATTCGTGCTGGCGGCGCAATCGTTCGGCGTCAGCGACACAAAAGTGCTGTGGCACCATGTGCTGCCCAATGTCGCCGGCCCGATCATCGTGCTGATGACGCTCAATATCGCCACTAACATCCTGCTTGAATCCAGCCTCACCTTTCTCGGCCTCGGCATCGACCCGCTGATTCCCAGCTGGGGCGGCATGCTCGCCTATGGCCGCAATTATTTACAGACCGCCTGGTGGATCAGCGTCTTTCCGGGCCTCGCCATCATGTTCACCGTGCTCGGCCTCAACCTGTTGGGCGACTGGCTCCGTGATTTCCTCGATCCCCAGGGTTCAAGATGACCGTCATTGTCGATTTCACCGCCCCCAGCACCTTGGACGCGCTGGTCGAACGCATCGCCGCGCTCAAGCCCGCCGGCCTCGTCGAGGCCTGGCTGTTCGAGGACCGGGAGGCCCGGCGGGCGGCAGAGCGGACGCTGGCCGCAGAAGGGATTTCCGCCAAGTTTCGCAGCGCCTACAAGCCGCTGATTCATTTCTTTACCGAGGAAGCCAGCCTCGATGGCATCGCCAAGATCGTCGTCCGCTACCCGGTGGTGGCCGGCGCCCGGGCAAAGCGTTTTCGGCTGGAGGCCTATCCGCTGGCCGGGATGGTCGATGGCGCGCCGCTCGAGTTGGTGGCCGAGGAAGGCAATGCCACCCTCTACAAGGTCGAGCTGACCGACGCAGATGGCAACATCACAGCGCACGAAGTGTTCGCCCCTAATCGCCTTCATCCCGACCACATGGGCGAAGAACAGCTTTCCCCGACCGGCTGGCTACGCATTGCCTCGGCGGAGATCGACGAACCAGTTTCGACGGATTTCGAGGCCGTCTACGCCAGGGCCATGGACGCCATCGCCGGCTACGACTTCGGCACCACCGCACCGCTGTTCGAGGAGCTGAACATCCGCGTCTCGTTGCCCGCCCGCGACCAGCCCCTACCAGTTGGCGACGAGGCGATCAGCCTGATCGAGGCCATGCATGAGGACCTCTACTTCTCGGTGTTGGAGATTTTCCAGTCCCGGCTCGGCTCCGGGCGCAACGATCATCATGGGCGTCCCGGCCACATCGTGCCAGAGGTGGTGCTGGCGAAAGGCCCGGCGAGCGTGCGCGTCGAAACACGGCCGCTCGCGGTGGCCGACCCATCCGTGCCCCGGCAGCAGCTGGCGACCGCAACCCATCCCATTGGCGTCGACCAGATCCGGGCCGAGCTCGAAGGCATCGGCGAGATCGGCATGGCGGCGGAATCGCGCGCCGGCCGGCTGGTCATGGGACGCTACAAGGCCGGCTCGGACGCGGGCGTCGTCATTAGCAGCGGCCAGCACGCCAACGAGACGACCGGCCCGATCGGGGCGCTGCGCGCCGCGCAGATCCTGACGCAGCGGCCTGAGGCCAACTTCGCCATCTCGCCGCTCGAAAATCCGGACGGCTATGCGCTTCATCACCGGCTACGCGTGGAAAACGCCAACCACATGCACCACGCCGCCCGCTACACGGCGCTCGGCGACGATGTCGAGTCGCGCAAGGAAAGCCCGGTCTTCGAAAGCCTCATCCGGCAAAAGCAGTTCGCGCTGATGGAAGCCAAGCTGCACCTCAACCTTCACGGCTATCCCTCGCACGAATGGACGCGGCCGCTCTCCGGCTACCTGCCGCAGGGTTTTGAGCTCTGGACGCTGCCAAAAGGATTTTTCCTGGTAATGCGGCACCACGCGGACTGGGCGGAGACGGCCGAAAAACTGACCACTGCCGTGACTGAAAAGCTGGCCGAAAACACGGCGCTGATCGCGTACAATCGGCGGCAGATCGAAATCTATGAGGCTCACGCCGGCCCGGCCAGCACCTTCCGGGTCATTAACGGCGTGCCGTGCTCGTTCAGCAGCGACTTCAAGCATCAATTTCCGCTGACGCTCATCACCGAGTTTCCGGACGAAACGGTCTATGGCGACGAGTTCATCCTCGGCCACACCGCTCAGATGGAAACCACGCTCGCTGCCTATGACGCGTACCAGAAGCTAATGGGCTGAGGCGTTTTTCGGCAGACGGCGCGCCTATTTCGCGGGCCGCCCGTGGGGCATGTGAATCAGCGGTCATTCCCGCCTCCGCGGGAATGACGCCGTGGATGGGGCATCGATTTGCGCCGCCCCCACCCGCTCCGCGAAACCCCAGTCATTCCCGCGAAGGCGGGAATCTCCGTTTTGGCTCGCGCTTCGGCATCGCCCGCCAGGACGTCGAGCGCCAGGACCACACCCCAACCCCGCCCGCCGGGCGGACCGGCACGGCTAATCCGCAAGAAGCTGCGTGGACAATGCCCGACCAGCCTCCGGGCTTTACCTCCCGTTAACCACGAGCGCCTAACCTTAACCAATCAGTAAGGACTAGCCTCGTGAACAGCGCGATCCCCAGCCAGAAGAAATCCCTCCGCTTCCATGCGCGCTCGTTCGTTGCCTTTACGCTGTCGCCCGAAGCGCCCCTTGAGAAGTGGCTGGGCGATCTCGATCGGTGGACCGAGAACTCGCCGGGGTTTTTCGCCGGTCGGCCGGTATTGCTCGACTTGAGCATTCTCAAGCCAGCGGGGGATGAGATCATCGCCCGGCTGGTGTCGCAATTGGCGACTCGCGGGATCCGCGTCTACGCCATAGAGGCCGGTGACAGGCAGACTCTCGGTCCCGACTTGCCGCCCCTGCTGAAGGGGGCAAAGCCGGTCGTCATCGACGAACCGCACGCGACCGGCGAATCGAAGTCAAAGGCTTCCGCCCTTTCGGAAGAATCGGCCGATACCCGTTCGCTCATCATCCGCTCCCCGATCCGTTCCGGGCAGTCGATCCTCCACCAGCATGGGGATGTGATCGTGATGGGTTCGGTCGGCTACGGATCGGAAATCATCGCCGCCGGCTCCATCCATGTCTACGGCACGCTTCGCGGCCGTGCCTTCGCCGGCTCTGCGGGCAATTCCGAAGCACGCATTTTCTGCAGCAGGAACGAGGCTGAATTACTGGCCGTGGACGGCTGGTACATGACGGCCGATGAGATGGAGCCGGCCACACGCGGCAGGCCGGCGCAATCATTTCTCGATAATGGCGTGATCCGCGTCGCGCCGCTCGACTAGAGCGTGTTCAGGAAAAGTGGCTCCACTTTTCCGCTTCGAACTCGCGACCAAACGACTGGAAACACTGGAGAAAAGCAGCATGGCCAAGGTACTGGTCGTCACATCGGGCAAGGGAGGCGTCGGCAAGACGACCTCCACCGCGGCGCTGGGCGCCGCCCTGGCCCAAACCGGCAAGAGGGTCGCCGTCATCGACTTCGATGTCGGCTTGCGCAATCTCGACCTGGTCATGGGCGCCGAACGCCGCGTGGTGTTCGACCTCATCAACGTCACGCAAGGGGTGGCAAAGCTCTCGCAGGCGCTGATCCGCGACAAGCGGGTCGACACCTTGTTCCTGCTCCCCGCTTCGCAGACGCGCGACAAGGATGCGCTGACAGAAGAGGGCGTCGCCCGGGTCATCGAAGAGCTCCGGGAAAAGTTCGACTACGTGCTCTGCGACAGTCCGGCCGGCATCGAGCGGGGCGCCCAACTCGCCATGCGCTTTGCGGATGAGGCGGTGATCGTAACGAACCCCGAAGTGAGTTCGGTTCGCGACTCCGATCGCATCATCGGCCTGCTCGATTCGAGGACGTTGCGCGCCGAGCACGGCCAGAACATTACCAAATACATCCTCGTCACCAGGTATGACGCCGCGCGCGCCGCCAGGGGCGAAATGCTCAACATCGACGATGTCCTCGACATCCTCTCGACGCCGCTGCTCGGCATCATTCCGGAAAGCGAGGGGGTGCTGCGCGCTTCCAATGTGGGCTCCCCGGTGACGCTGAACGAGCCGACCAACGCCGCCGCGCGGGCCTATATCGATGCTGCAAGGCGCCTCGAAGGGGAAGACGTGCCGATCGTCCTGCCCGTCCACCGCCGGGGCTTGCTCGATCGCATGTTCGGCAGGAGGGCTGCATGACCCTGTTCGATTTCTTCAAGCGGCGCGACAGCGCCCCGGTGGCGCGCGAACGCCTGCAGGTGCTCCTCGCCTATGAACGCAACAACCGCAACCAGCCCGACCTCGTCGCGGTACTGCGGGCGGAAATCATGGCGGTAATCATCAAGCACGTGCAAATCGAGCAGGACGATGTGCGGGTGAGCATGGATCGCGGCGACACGATGTCGACACTCGAGATCGACATCCACATCCCCAATGCGGGGGCAGCCACGGGCGCCGCGCCGGCCTTTTAGGCGCGGCGTGATCAATGGGTTCGATCTGTCGCTCGGCCTAAAGCTAGCCAGCGGCGGCGGGCCCTGCCCTCTCTGCTTATGCGACCTGCTCCAGCGGCGTGGGCAGGGCGAATTGGAAGGTAGCGCCAAACCCATCATTGGCGGACGCCCAGATGGTGCCGCCATGCCCCTCGACGATCGAGCGGCAGATCGAGAGCCCCATCCCCATGCCGTGGGGCTTGGTGGAATAGAATGCCTCGAACAGCCCCTTAGCATTCTTTGGATCGATTCCGATGCCGGAATCCCGAACGGCCACCAGCACCTGGCCGTTGCCGTGTCGTTGCGACACCACGACCAGGTCGCGCGGCCGCCCCTCGATTACGGCCATGGCATCCACGGCATTCACCAGCAGGTTGATGATCACCTGCTGCAATTGCACTCGGTCGCCGAGTACCGCCGGCAAGTCGGGCGCCAATTCCAGGCGCAGCGACACGCCGTTGCCGACCACCTCGTCGCGTACCAACGGCACGACCTCGACGATGATGTCGTTGAGATTGAGTTCCGCCTTTTGCAACTCGGCCTTTGCGGTGAGAGTGCGCAGGCGCCGGATGATGTTGCTCGCCCGCTGACCGTCGCTGACCATGGCAGCAACGGCGTCGCGCACCTCAGCGACGTCGGGGATCTCCCGATCGAGCAGCCTGAGGCTCACCTCACCATTGGTGACGATGGCAGCGAGCGGCTGATTCACCTCGTGGGCAATCGAGGCGCTCAACTCACCCAGCGTGGTGACGCGTGTGACATGGGCGAGATCAGCCTGCGCCTTTAGTAAGCCATCCTCAGCCAGCTTGCGGTCGTGGATATCGGTTACACAACCATACCAGGCGCTGACATTGCCGGTCGCATCGAGCAACGGCACCACCCGGCTGAGAACCCAGCGGTATTCGCCATCAACCCGCCTGAGGCGAAACAGGAGTTCATACGCCCGCTTGTCCGCTATCGCCGCGAGCCGGTCGCTTCTCAACCGATCAGCGTCGACCGGATGAATTGCCGCTCGCCAATCGGATTGGGACCCTTGCTGCAGAATGACGCCGACATACTGCCGGAGCCGCTCGTTGACATAGTCAACTTCGCCATCGGCGCGCGCCCTCCAGATGAGGGCGGGGACGGTGTCGATGATTTGCAGGATGCGGTTCTCCGCCTCCCTGGCCGCCGTCACGTCCATTATCGCGCCGACGAACTCCACCTCTCCCTCGGAGCCCGAGTTAGCGCGGGCGACCACATGCACGTGCTTGATCATCCCGTCCGGCATCAGCAGACGATATTCGTGCTCGTAGTCGCGCCCATCGCGTTTGACGTCGTCGATTACCTGCTGAACGGCGGTCCGATCGTCAGGATGAATACGCTCGAACACCATCTCGAACGTTGGCGTAAGTGACAGATCGTAGCCAAAGATTCGGTAGGCTTCCTCGGAACAGACCAGCCCGTCGGTCTCAAGTTTCCAGGCGAAGCTGCCCACCTGGCTCAGGCGCTGCGCCTCGGCCAGATAAGCCTCGCTGCGCCGCAACCGATCTTCATCGCGCTTGCGCTGGGTTATGTCCTCGCAGGCGACGAGTACGATCAACCCCTCGCCCGCCCGATGCACCGCCTTGGCGTTTTCGCGCACCCAGAGGGTCGAGCCGTCCTTCCGCATCGCGCGCATTTCCCAATTCCACGCCTGCCCCGGTGCGCTCACGCAGTCCGCAAGTCTCTGCCGCATGAACTCCCGGTCCTGCTCATCGAACAAGCCGAGCAGCGAACGGCCGAGCAGTTCGGAGACCGAATAGCCTAGTTGGCCCGCTCCGAAGCCGTTGACCGAGAGCACCGTGCCCGCCGCGTCGACCATGAAATACATCACGGGGTTATGCTCGAACACCTCGCGCCATTGTTCCTCGCTCTGGCGTAGCGCTTCGATGGCGCGCTTCTGCTCGGTGATGTCATTGTTGGTCTCAAGGATGGCGACTGGCCTCTGCCGCTCATCACGCTGCAGCGCCCATCGGCTCGATACCGTCATCCGGCTGCCGTCGGCCCGGGTGTGGATGAGTTCGCCTTCCCAGCGATCCGCCGCAAGCAGCTCGGCGTTGATCCGGTCAAGCGGCTCGGGAAGCACCGTGTGCAGCAGGTCATGCGTGCGTTTCTTGCCGACGACGTCCCGGGCCTTCCAGCCATAGGCCTCCTCGGCGCCGCGGTTCCAATAGGTGATGACGTCTTTCATGTCGCGGACGAAAATCCCATCCCGCGTCAGATCGAGAAGTCCCGCCCGCTCGCCCAGCTTGGCAGCCGCCCTGTTATCCTCGACGGCGAGGAAGGTGGTGGTTCCGATGGCGGCGACGCTGACCAGCAATCTGAGGAAAGGTGCGCCGGGCATCCCGACACCATGCCCGATCAAATAGGCGGCGACGGTGAGCACGATGCTGCCCACGGCGACCAGCATCACCCAGCGCCAATTGAGAAAACGCGAGGACAGCAGAATGACGACGCTGTACAGCACCGCGATTGCCGACGACAAAGGCGTGAAGGCGTCGACTGAAAAGATCACCGCCGCCAGCAGGACCGAAACTGCAGCGAGAACCGACGATCTGAAACGTGTCTGCGTGGTTGGTGCCAGCAGCATCGCGATGGCGCCTCTCTGCTTCCCTCCAACTTACCAGATGCTTGCGCCGGACCACCCACCGAAGTGTTCCACGCATTCAATCCCCACAAACACCAATCTACTCCTCAGAGGTGCGGAAACCAAGGCACCGACGGTGCCGGCATCGGCGCCTGCGGGTCTCTGCATGGGTGGCGGTGCTGTAGGGCCAGAGGCGTGCGGGTGGGCAAGGATCGGTAAGCTGTCGCCCTGGGCCGGCCGAGCTAGACCAAAAGCATCACCCTATCTTCATGGCGGAGCGCTATCTTGCCCCTCGGGAGACTGCTAGCTTTAGGCAGTGAGAACGAGGAGAACCAGACGATGACAAGCCGGCTCAACCCCTATCTCAGTTTCCGCGACAACGCACGGGAGGCGATGGAATTCTACCGCTCGGTATTCGGCGGCAAGCTTGACGTCATGACGTTCGGCGACATGGCGCATGATCCGTCGCAACGCGACTTGATCATGCATGGCATGTTGACCGCCCCGAACGGCTTCGTCCTGATGGGCGCCGATACCCCGCCGGGCATGGAAGTCAAAGAGGGCTCATCAATCACCATTTCGCTGAGCGGTGATGACGAGGCCGACCTTCGCGGCTATTGGGACAAGCTGTCTCAGGGCGCACGGATTGCCATGCCGCTGGAGAAAGCGCCCTGGGGCGATGTCTTCGGCATGCTCACCGACCGCTATGGCACGCCCTGGATGGTCGACATCGGGCCACAGCAGTAAGCAGCGAAAAGCTTGACCGAGCCCCCGGCAGCTTGCCGGGGGCGTTTTTTTCACATGGCCCCGCTAGGCAGCCTTGCGATTTGCGAGGAAGTTGCCAATGCGCTCCAGGGCCTTGAGGATGTTGTCGGTCGAATTGGCGTAGGAAAGGCGCATATAGCCCTCGCCCAGAACGCCAAAATCGGGTCCACCGATCAGCGCCACGCCGGTTTCGTCCAGCAGAGCGTTGACGAGCGGCTTGGCGGCCCAACCAGTCTCCTTCACATTCGGGAAGGCATAGAAGGCGCCCTTTGGCATGATGCAACTGATGCCCGGCAGCCGGTTCAGCCCCTCGACCACGACCCTACGTCGGCGATCGAATTCCTCGACCATCGCCGTGACCGCATCCTGCGGGCCAGTAAGCGCGGCGAGACCGGCAAACTGGGTCGGCGCGTTGACGCAGGAGTAGGAATTCACCGCCAGCTTGCGGGCAGCGTCGTAGAGCTTTCCCGGCCAGACGGCGTAGCCTAGCCGCCAGCCGGTCATCGCATAGGTCTTCGACCAGCCGTTAAGGAGGATCAGCCGGTTGCGGATCTCGGGATAGCTCAAGAGGCAGACGTGCTGTTCCCCGTCATACGTCATCTGATCGTAGATTTCGTCAGACAGTACGGCGACACCCGGCCATTTCTCGAGCCCCGCGACGAGCTTGTCGATCTCGGCTTTCGGCGTCACTCCGCCGGTCGGATTGGCCGGGGAGTTGATAATGATGAGGCGCGTGTTGGGCGTGATCAGCGCCAGCGTCTCTTCGGCCGAGAACGCAAAGCCGTTCGCCTCGCGGATTGGAATCGGGACTGGTTTGGCGCCTGTGAACTCGATCATCGAGCGATAGATCGGAAAACCTGGATCGGGATACATGATCTCGGCGCCCGGCTCGCCAAACATCATGATGGCCATGAACATGGTCGGCTTGCCGCCCGGCATGATCATCACCTCGTCGGGCGAGACCGTCACGGCATAGCGCTTGTGGAGATCGGCGGCGACGGCTTCGCGCAGGACGGGGATGCCGGTCGCGGCGGTATAGCCGTGATGCCCGTCGCGGATTGCCTTGATGGCGGCTTCGGCGATGTGCTCGGGAGTGCGGAAATCCGGCTGGCCGATGCCGAGATTGATGATGTCGCGGCCCTGCGCGGCGAGCGCATTGGCGCGGGCCAAGACCGCAAAGGCGTTCTCCTCACCAATACGATCGAAAGCTTCTATGGTTCTCAGCATGGCGTTCACCCTCCCCTGGTGTGCTCACCTCCTATAGGACCATTGCTGGACTGATGCGAGCACCTGTCGCGCCTTGCCCGGTCAGTCCACAGCCTTGCCGTCAAGGAAGCGGACGGCACCAATATGGGGAAGGTTGCGATTGCGCTGGGCATAGTCGATGCCATAGCCCACCACGAACTTGTCGGGAATCTCGAAACCGATCCAGCGCGCCTTGACGTCAACTTCCCGTCGTGACGGCTTGTCGAGCAGCGCGCAGACCTCAATGCGTTTGGGGTGCCGGGTTGCCAGGATCTCGAGCACATGGCGAAGCGTATGGCCGGTATCGACGATATCCTCCACCACCAGCACGTCGCGACCTTCGATCTCGCCCCGCAGATCCTTGAGGATCCGTACCTCCCGGCTCGACTCGGTGGCGTTGCCGTAGGAGGAGACCTCGAGGAAATCCACCTCGACCGGCAGGTCAAGCTCACGCACCAGATCGGCGATGAAGATGAAAGAGCCACGCAGCAGGCCCACGACGACGAGCTTTTCCGTACCCTCGTAATGGTGCGAAATCTCCCTCGCCAGCGCTTCTACCCGCGCCGCGATCGCCTTCGCCGAAATCAGCTCATCGATTACGTAGTCCATCGTCACCCCGGGTCGGCTGTTCGCGGCACGCCGGGCCCCTCCCCACGCGCTCTTGCCGTCGCGGGGAGCTTTAGCCGATCCCGGCGCAGCTTGTCACCGGGGCCGGCGCCGTCACTGGACCAACTGCGCCTGAGGAAATTTCCAGGTGCCGTTGAGAACCTCTGCGCGCGGACGATAGAGCCGAACCATATAGTTCCAACCGGGCACCGTCGGCAGGCAATTGGCGACCACGCCATCGCACCCACCGAACTGTATCGCCACGGTCCCGTCGCCGCCCTTCTTTGCGGTCATGCTGCTCAGCGAGTAGGCGTTGAGCGGGTTTGAGGTGAAAAAGCCGTCTGCGTTATAGAGCGTGACGGACCAGAAGGCGTCGACGGGCACGTCCTTTGCCCTGAGCTTGTAGATCGCGGTGCTGTTGTTCTTTTCTGGGATGAAGCCAACATAGAGCCCGTATTTCTCGGGGTCACCGCCCCACTGGACGGCAGTGCCAGCAAGGTGACGTACCGGATCGACCTCGGCCTTGCTCCCGAACGCGCCCTTGAGATCCGGCAGTGTCCCGGCGGTCGCCAGCAGCTTGTCGCGCTCGATCTTGAGGCTCGCCTGGTCCCAATTGGGCACCTCGAAGCTTCCGGCCGCCTGTTGCTGAACGGCAAGCCCGGCCTGCAGCTGGTTGACCCTGGCAATATCGGCCGGGTCCTCGGGATCCACCATGATCCGCACATCGAACATGGCGTATCGCGTACCGACCTGCTCCTTGCTGAAGGTATCGCGCCCGGCTCCGTAGACAACGGCCGGTATGTGGTGATCCTCATCGAATACGGTCATCGACAGGAAGCGCTTGCCCGGATCAGGCAGGGTAACGGTTACTGGCCCGGCATCGAGGTCGAAAACCCCGGTCGAGTGAATGAGGTCGCGATTGGCGCGAACCACGGTCTGGTCGTTGATCGACATTGGGTGTTGCTGGTTCACGAGCTTGCCGAACCCGCCCTGGTTGACGACCGACCCAAAGCGCGTATCGGACGCCGCGCGCGCAAAATTGTCAGTAGTGACCGGCACGGGTTCACCTCCCGCGCCTTGGGCAGGCGCGATGCCGACCGAAAGAACCGACAGACCTAGTGCAAGCATTACGATCTTGATCATGGGCTCCGTCCTCGAGTGCTGCGCGTCGCGAGAATGCTTGCCGCACAACCAAGTTTCGACGTGATGTCCGAGCCGCGCGACGCCAATCATTTCGGACGTCATTTCTTGCCGCGGAGTATCGGATGGGTACCCGTGCTCGCTGCAGCCATGGCTTTCACCTTGCGCGTTGTCTGGCTGAAACTCCAAGCGCTGTCGACTAGCCAAATGGAGGGATGCGAGGCTCGCCGCCTTACTGGGAGGTTCTGAGGATTGCAGCGAACTGCGGCGTCAATGTTCCTGCATAGCTCGCCGTGACGTGCTCGCTATCGCGATAGATAATGGCATGGCCCTTCATCGCGGGGCAGAAGCTGCCGTCGCAAAACCAGTTGGTGAAATCTTCGAACCGGGCGTTGCCGCCAAGTTGCCCGGCCAGAGCCAGCTGCCCGTCATCATCGTTAAGCGCCAGGGAGCGAGAATTGCCGCAATCGTTGGCGCCTGAAGCCAGGCAGCCGCCCGAGCTTGTCGGCATGCGCGGCGTGTCGCGGATCAAGACGACCTTGATGCCCAGGGTGTTCAGCCGCTGGATTGTTGCTTCGGTACCCCGCGCCATTTCCCTCTGTGCGTCGACGCCGTGCAGCACCGCCTTGCTGGCGGGATCGAGCAGTTCGCCGTCATAGGGCCAAAGGTTCGCAAGGATCACCAGCGCCGGCGGGCTGCTGACGAGTCGGCTGAAGATTTCCTCGCGCCAGGCATCGCAGGCGGCGAAAGCTACGCGCCTGGGCGCGTACCACACGCTGACATCCGCCGATGGGCAGCTCGACTTGGTCCAGGCGTTGACCTTCCAGCCCGTGGCCGTGGCAGCAGCTACCAGCGGCGTGAACCACTGCGAGGCGTGGCTGTCGCCAAACAGCACGACAGTGTGGGAGCCGGCCAGATCGCCGAAGGCGCAAGGCGGCTGGTCGACGGCAGCATAGGAGAGGTGGCAACCATCGAAATTGTCCACCCCCATATCCCTGCCCGCCGCCGCCACCGCTGCGCTACGGCCCTGCCCCGAACTCGCAATCGGGAGGGCGATGAGAACCGAGCTCACGAGCACGACAACGCCGAGGGAAAGCAGCGCCATGCCAATCATCCGCGGGCGGCCGTAGCGATCGAGGGAAAGGCGGAGGACCGGCCGTTCCACAAGCGCGTAAGAAGCGACTGCAAGTAGCAGGGCAGCCGCGATTTCGAGCGAGGCCAACCATGGCTGGCCGGCCCAATACGCGCCGCCAAAGGCGATCACCGGCCAATGCCAGAGATAGAGGCTGAAAGAGCGATCCCCCACCCATCGCGACGGCGCCGACGCCAAGATCGCCCGAAGCGGAGCGGCATAGGGATTGGCGTCCATCCCGACAATCAGCGCCAAGGTACCGAGCGTGGGGATCAAGCCCCAGAAGCCCGGGTATACGAGATCACCAGTCAGGTAAAATAGTCCGAAGGCCAAACCAGCGGCGCCGGCCCAGGCGAGAACCGCCCGCAAAAGAAGTGGCCACCGCAGCAGCCAGTGATAAAGCGCGCCGACGAGCCCACCGGCCGCCAGCTGCCAGATCCGGTTCTGGGCAAGGAAGAATTCCGCCGCCGCATCGGTCTCGCCGGCCCTGAGCGCGCTGATGAAGGAGAGGGCAAAGATCGCAACCAGCAGCAGCACGACGAGCTTGAGCGCGTGCCGACGGATGAGAAAGAAGCACACGCCGATGGCCAGTGGCCAGAGGAGGTAAAACTGCTCCTCGACCGCAAGCGACCAGAAGTGGAGGATCGGGCTCGGCAGGTCGTTGCGATGAAAATAGTCAACCGTAAGTTCAGCAAAGTTAACGTTGGCGATGAACAGCGCCGCAGCGCGCGCGTCGGTCGCGACGGCGCCGTACCGGTAGCTGGGCACGAAGACCAGGGTGAAGGCCAGGATAGCGAGCAACGTCGCCGCGGCGTTCGGCACGATGCGGCGCGCGCGCTTCGCCCAGAAGTCGAGAAAATGCACATGGCCGTCCGAGGTCGCGTCCTTGAGCAGGATGCGCGTGATCAGGAAGCCGGAGATGGCGAAGAAGATGTCGACGCCGATGAAGCCGCCGGGCAGCCAATTCTCGTTCAGGTGGTAGATGACAACCGAAAGGACCGCGACGGCGCGCAGCCCCTGCAGGTCGTCGCGCCGCACAGTGGTGTAGACGCTGATCGACGATTGATCGTTCACGACAAACTCTTGGCCCCGGCCCTCCATAGTCCCATAGCGGGTCGGCCTATAGGCCGCAATTGAGCATTCCAGCCGCTCCCCGGCCTCTTGGCGAAGGCGATTGCGGCTGCCAGCCGCAGGATTTCAGGCGGCAATGCCCGTCACCGCCCGTGTATCGCCGCGATCCTTGGGACTAGCGTCATTTGGCCCCCGACTACTCCTTGAGCTTATTTCGGCAGGAACAAAGTTCTGCCAATCTCCGTGGTCTTGGGGCAGAGCACTTTGCGTCGACTTCGCTTTTCCACTCATCAGTAATTGGGGCATTGCGATGGAATTTCAGGTTGATCCTGTTCAGGGCAATATTGTTCAGGCTGGAAACTCTCAAACAAGTTCACCGAGCCCGGAACAAGCCGCTGGTACAGCCACGCCCCAAAGTCCCAGCGCCAGCGACACCGCCGAGCCGAACGGCGCGGGCAATCTGGCGGCAGCCCCTGACGATTCCTCAGCCGTCGCTGCCCCGCCCACAACGGGAGACGCCTCCGATCCCGGGGCAATGGCCCTGGCCTCCAGCCCCGAAATTCCCGGCCCGTCATTGGCTGACGGCGGCACGCTGGCAGCTAAGACCGGTGCCCCGCTCGCTGTCGCGTCGCTTATCGATGGCCTGATACCTCTGGCTCCAGCCTTCGATCCGCTCTCGCCGCCGGCCACGACCGGCGCGCCCGCCGCGCCGGACCCATCGTCGGCTGTCACCAGCACTGCGACGGCCGCCACCTTTTCGGTGCCTCTTACCGCCTCGACAAGTGCCGCGGCGGTGCAGGCCCCTGCCGATGTCTCGGGCCAGGACAACACTGCAGCCAAGTCCACTCAGTTGCTTTCCGTCTGGGAAACCGACTGGAGGACCAAGATGGCCAGCACGGCGTGCGGCTCCTGCACCGGGCGCAACTGCACGATGTGCTCCATCCGGATCGGCGGCCCCACGGCGGCCAACGGCATGCCCAGCGGCTATGCGGTAAGGGTGCTTGAACTCTACCAGCCGGTGGATACCAGTGAAGGCATCGGGACCACCGTCCCCGGCACTACCACGCCGGCGCTGCAGACCTTTACCCCGCCGACTTCCGCCTTGCCGAATGCCCTCTTCACCACCAATGCGGTTGAAGTCGCCCCGCAAGCCGCCGCCGCCGCAAACCCGATCGTGGCCGAAAACCTGAAGCAGGGAACCCCAGAAGACATCTGGATGGTCAACGACCCGGATTCGAGCATCGAGGGCTTCGCCGACCAATTCTCGATCAATCACGGCCAAACCGAAAACTTCAAGATCAACACCGACTCCACCAACTATCGGATCGATATCTACCGGCTCGGCTATTACGGCGGCGACGGCGCAACCCTGGTGACCTCGATCAGCAAGAAGCTGACGACCGCCCAGCTTCAGCCGACACCCCTGTTCGATCCGACGACCAAGCTGGTCGACGCCGGCAACTGGTCGGTCTCTGCGTCCTGGGCCATTCCGGCCAATGCGGTTTCTGGCGTCTACATCGCCGATCTGGTTCGCCTTGATGGGTCGAAGGGCGAGAACATGATCCCCTTCGTCGTCCGCGACGACGAGGCCCCGAGCGACATTACGTTCCAGACTTCCGACACCACGTGGGAAGCCTACAATTCCTGGGGTGGCTACAACTTCTACGGCGGCGTCGACGCGAGCGGCCATGCCGGCCGTGCCTACGCCGTCAGCTACAACAGGCCGTTCATCACCCGCCAGGGCGGCTACGATGCGGGGCCCCAGGACTTCGTCTTCGGCGAGGAATATCCCGCGATCCGCTGGCTCGAAGAGAACGGCTACGACGTCAACTACATAGCCGGCGTCGATACGGCGCGCAGCGGCCAACAGCTGCTTAACAGCAACATTTTCCTTTCCGTCGGGCACGACGAATATTGGTCCGCCGATCAGCGGGCCAATGTCGAAGCGGCGCGCGACGCCGGCGTCAATCTCGCCTTCATGAGCGGCAACGAGGTCTATTGGGAAACCCGCTGGGCCCCGAGCATCTCCGCCGCGGGCACCCCCTACACCACACTCGTCTCCTACAAGGAGCGCTGGGCCAACGACAATATCGACACGCAGGCGACCACCTCGACCTGGCGCGACCCGCAGCTGGGCGCAGGTGAACCCGAGAACGGGCTCACGGGCACGATCTTCACGGTCGACTCCTACCGCCTCGACACCATTCAGATCCCTTACGACCTCTCCAATTTCCGCTTCTGGAGCAACACCGACGTAGCCAACCTTCAGCCCGGCCAGGTCTATTCGCTGACGCCGAACCTCCTTGGCTACGAATGGGACTCAGATCTCGACAACGGCTCACGGCCCGCCGGGCTGGTGCCTCTCTCGGACACGACGGTTAACGTAAACACGCTGCTGCTCGACTACGGCAGCACCACTGGCCCGGGCACATCGACGCACAGTCTTACGCTTTATCGCGCGCCCAGCGGGGCCTTGGTTTTCGGCGCGGGTACCGTCTACTGGTCGTGGGGGTTGGACAATCACCACGACAACGAGTCGACGCCGACTGACCCCAATGTGCAGCAGGCAATGGTGAACCTGTTCGCCGACATGGGCGTGCAGCCCGCGACGCTGATGCAGAGCCTCGCCGTTGCGCAACAGACCACCGACCACGCCGCCCCGGTTAGTGCAATTACCTCGCCAACCACAACCGGCACCTATGCCGCGGGCCAGGCGATTACTGTCACCGGCACCGCCACCGATAGCGGCGGTGGCCTCGTCGCGGTGGTCGAGGTGTCCACTGATGGCGGCACGACCTGGCATCGGGCCACGGGTTACAACAACTGGAGCTATAGCTGGACGCCGCTCGCGGGGGGCTCCTACACCATCAAGTCCCGGGCCGTGGACGACAGCGTCAATCTAGAGACGCCGAGCGCCGGCAGGACCATCACGGTCGCGCCCGCGGCAGTGACCAGCATGTTTCGGCCGACCGACGCGCCGGCTGACATCTCCGGCACTGACCTTGCCTTCGTAAACCTGGGCATGAGGTTCACCTCGTCTCAATCAGGCAGTGTGGTCGGGGTAAAGTTCTACAAGGGCGTCGGCGATGGCGGCGCCCATGTCGGCTCGCTTTGGAGCAGCAGCGGTCAATTGCTCGCCTCGGTGACGTTCACCGGGGAAACCGCCAGCGGCTGGCAGACGGCGACCTTCGCCAATCCCGTACAGATAAGCGCCGGCACGACCTACACGGTCAGCTACCACAGCAACGGTCAATACGACTTCACCGACAATTACTTCACGACGGCGGTCACCAACGGCCCGCTCACCGCGCCGGCGGGCAATGGTTACTACAGCTATGGCAACAGCAATGCCTTCCCGACAGTAGCCGACAACGGCACCAATTACTGGGTCGACGTCGTCTTCAGCGGCACCAACACGGTTAACAGTCCGCCCGTCGGGGTCAACGACAACGGTTACGTCGTAGCGCTGAACACGCCGATTACTGTGCAAGCCGCGACGCTCCTGGCCAACGACTCCGATCCCAACGGCGATATCCTCACTGTGACGGGCGCGGGCGCGGCCTCGGGCGGCACCGTGGTGTTCAACAGCCAGACCTCGGCCATCACTTTCACGCCCACTGCCGGCTATGTCGGGGCGGCGAGTTTCGGCTATTCCATTTCCGACGGCCGCGGCGGCACCGGCTCGGCCATCGTCAACATGACGGTGGGCGCCGTCACCCTGTTTTCGAATTCGGACACACCAGCGGTCCTGTCGGACAGCGATGCCTCACCAGTCAATCTCGGCGTCCAGTTCGTCGCTTCGCAGGGGGGCCAGATACTCGGCATCAAGTACTACAAGGGCCCCAGCGACACCGGCACGCATACCGGCTCACTGTGGAGCAGCACCGGCACGTTGCTGGCGACCGCAACGTTCACCAACGAAACGACGAGCGGCTGGCAGACGGTCACCTTCAGCAATCCCGTGACGATTACCGCCGGCACGACCTACGTCGCGAGCTATCATAGCAATGGCCACTACACGGCCACGAGCGGCTATTTCAACACCGCCCACACCAGCGGCCCGCTCACCGCATCCACCAGCAACGGCCTTTACACTTATGGCACCGGCAACGTGTTCCCGACCAGCACGTTCGGGGGTTCGAATTATTGGGTCGACGTAGTCTACGCGCCAAGCGGAACCGCCAGCACCAACCAGCCGCCGGTCGCCGCAAACGATTCCGGGTTCAGCACCCAGCAGAACACGGCCCTGCAGTTTGCCGCCGCATCGCTCCTGGCCAACGACACTGATCCAAATGGCGACCCACTGATCATCACTGGCGTGAGCGGCGCGACCAACGGCACCGTGGCCTTCAACGCGCAGACCAATGTCGTCACCTACACGCCGACCACCGGCTATACCGGCGCGGGCGGGTTCATCTATGCCATCTCCGATGGAAAGGGTGGCACGGCCTCCGCGAACGTCAGCCTGACCGTTACCGCGACCACACCGCCGCCAACCGGCGTCAGCTTGTTCGCGGCCAACGCGACCCCCGCGATCATTACCGACACCGATCCCAGTTCGGTGGAACTGGGCATGAAGTTCACCGTCGCTGCCAACGGCACCATAAGCGGTATCCGCTTTTACAAGGGCCCGCAGAATACCGGCAGCCATACCGGGAGCCTTTGGAGCAGCACCGGCACGCTGCTCGGCAGCCTGACCTTCGGCAGCGAGACCGCCAGCGGCTGGCAGACGGCGACCTTCGCCAGCCCCCTCAATGTCGTTGCCGGAACGACCTACGTCGTCAGCTATCACACCAATGGCGGCTACTCGGCAAACACCAATTATTTCGGCTCGGCTGTCACCAACGGGCCGATCACGGCACCGTCCAGCACGTCGAGCGGCGGCAATGGCGTCTATGCCTATGGCTCCAGCAGCATCTTCCCGACCAACACTTACAACGCAACCAACTACTGGGTCGACGTGGTCTATCAGCAGGGCGCGACGGCAGTGAACCAGCCGCCCGTCGCCAACAACGACAGCGGTTTCAGCACGGCGCAAAATACCGCCCTGCAGCTAACGGCGGCATCGCTTCTCGGGAACGATACGGATCCTAACGGCGACACGCTGACCATCACCGGCGTGAATGCCCCATCCAATGGCGCTGTCACCTACAATGCGCAGACCAACGTCGTCTCGTTCACCCCGACTTCCGGCTACACCGGCGCGGCCGGGTTCACCTACGCCATCTCCGACGGAAAGGGCGGCACCGCATCGGCCAATGTGGCCCTGACCGTTACCGCAACAACCCCGCCGCCGACCGGCGTCAGCCTGTTCGCCGCCAACGCGACCCCCGCGATCATCACCGACACCGATCCGTCGCCGGTGGAACTCGGAATGAAGTTTACCGCCTCGCAGAACGGCACGATCAGCGGCATCCGCTTCTACAAAGGGCCGCAGAACACCGGTACCCACACCGGGAGCCTCTGGACCAGCACAGGAACGAAGCTGGGCACCGTGACCTTCACCAACGAGACGGCCAGCGGCTGGCAGACGGCAAACCTCACCACCCCGATCAGCATCACGGCCGGCACGACCTACGTCGTCAGCTATCACACCAATGGCGGCTACTCGAGCAACGAAAACTATTTCGGCTCGGCCGTCACCAGCGGCCCGCTGACCGCCCTGTCCAGCAGTTCGAGCGGTGGCAACGGTGTCTATGCCTACGGGTCCGGCAGCGCCTTCCCGACCAGTTCCTACAACGCCTCCAACTACTGGGTGGACGTCGTCTTCAACGGCCAATTGGCGGCCTAGTGGCCGCCCGGACTACAGGGAGAAAGACTATGCAGACCGAACTCTATGCCGACAGCATCGGCGAAATCACGGTGTCGGGGGCGATCGTGCGCATCGACCTGGTCAGCCTCTCGGCAACCCAGCGCGATGCCAACAACAAGCCCGTCCCCGAATTCCGGCAGCGCGTGATCATGTCGATCGAAGGGTTCGCCAACAGCTTCGAGGTGCTGCAGAAGGCCATGCACGGCCTGATCGAATCGGGCGCGATAAGGCGGACCATGGCGGATGAGCGCGAGGGCGCCGCAACCCCGGGTCCGTCACCATCTCACGCCGCTCCCAGGACCAATGGCAGTGGTGTGCGCCTTGACGGCGCCTCGCCCAACTTCAGCTGACGACGGCATTTGGGGGCTTGGGTATGGACGCGCCTTTGCAGACGGGGCCACAGGTGCTGGCCGCGACCTTGCGGCACCACGGGGTCGACACCACCGCTGAGCGGCTTACAACCAACTATGCCATAGGGAAGAACGGCGTTCGTCCGTCCCTGATGCTGCGCATGGCGCGCGACGCCGGCCTGCGGGCGCGACTCGTCCGGGTCGGCAGGTCGGGCCTGATGCGCCTGGGCAACGCCTACCCTGCCCTCGCTCGCCTCGATAACGGCAATTGGGTCGCCGTACTCGGCGCCGAGCGGGATGCCGCCGGCGTCGATACCCTGCGGCTGTTTGATCCTTTGGCGCCAGCGCCGGGTCTCATCACCGTTGCGCTCAAAAACTTTCGCAAGCGCTGGCGCGGCGAACTCATCCTTGCCAAGCGCAGCTATGCCCTCACCGACCCCGAGCAGCCTTTCGGCCTGCGCTGGTTCCTCCCGGAGATCTGGCGGCAGCGCCGGCTGTTCTTCGACGTGGCGGTGGCGGCCCTGTTCCTTTATGCGCTTGGCCTCGCGACCCCCATCTTCTTCCAGCTAGTGATCGACAAGGTTCTCGTTCACCAGAGCTACTCGACGCTCGCCGTGCTGACGGTCGGCATCGGCTTTGCGCTGCTGTTCGATGCGTTATTCGTGTTCCTCCGGCGCTACCTGCTGATCTACGCCACCAATCGCATCGACATCCGCGTCGCGACGCGCACATTCCGGCACCTGCTGGATCTGCCGATCACCTTTTTCGAGCAGGGATCGGCCGGCGTCTTGATCAAACACATGCAGCAGGCGAGCCGCATCCGCGAATTCATGACCGGCCGGCTGTTCCTCACGCTGCTGGACGGATTGTCGCTGTTCGTGTTCGTCCCCGTGCTGTTCTTCTACAGCCCGCCGCTGGCGATGCTCGTCCTCCTGTTCAGCGCCATGATCGCGGGCGTCGTGGCCCTGCTGGTCAATCCGTTCCGCAAGCGCCTCGCGGCGCTCTATGAGGCCGAAGGCTCACGGCAAGGGCTGCTGGTCGAGACCGTGCACGGCATGCGGACGCTCAAATCGCTGGCGATGGAGCCGCTGCAGCGCCGCATCTGGGACGATCGGTCGGCCCAGACCATCACCACGCGCTTTCGGGTCGAGACCATCTCCACCGTTGCCCAATCGGCCACCGGCCTCCTGGAAAAGCTGATGGGCGTCGCGATCGTCGGGCTCGGCGCGCTCAACGTCTTCGATGGCGGCATGACGGTGGGCGCGCTGGTTGCCTTCAACATGCTGGCCGGGCGTGTTTCCGGGCCGCTGGTCCAGATCGTCACGATGGTGCACGAATATCAGGAGGTCGCGCTTTCCGTGCGCATGCTTGGCCAGGTGATGAACCAGAAGGCCGAGCGTTCGGACCGCAGCGTCGGGTTGCGGCCGGAAATCAACGGCAGCATCGACTTCGAGAACGTCTCTTTCCGCTACCGCGAAGATGGCGGGCTTGCGCTAAATGACGTTTCGTTCTCTGTCCCGCAGGGCAGCATCTTCGGCGTTGTCGGGCGGAGCGGTTCAGGCAAGACAACGGTGACCCGCCTGATCGAGGGGCTCTATCCGGTGCAGGAGGGCTTGATCCGTATCGGCGGCCACGACGTCCGCGAGCTCGATCTCAGCCACCTGCGCGGCAGCGTTGGCGTCGTGCTGCAGGACAGCTTTCTTTTCCGCGGCACGGTGCGCGAGAACATCGCTGCTGCCCGGCCTGAGGTCAGCTTTGACCGGGTGGTCGCTGCCGCTCGCCTGGCCGGGGCCGAGGAGTTCATCGAGCAGCTGCCGCGCGGCTATGACACGGTGATCGAGGAGAACGCCGAAAACCTCTCCGGCGGGCAAAGACAGCGCCTCTCGATCGCCCGGGCGCTGATTACCGATCCGCGCATCCTGATCCTCGACGAGGCGACGAGTGCCCTGGACCCCGAGAGCGAGGCGATCGTGCGGCAGAGCATACGCGGGATCGCCGAGGGCCGGACGGTGATCATCGTTTCGCACCGCCTCTCTACCCTCGCTGACGCCCATGCCATCCTGGTCATGGATCGGGGGCGGGTGGTCGATATCGGCCCCCATGGCCAGCTCCTCACCCGCTGCACAACTTACCGCCAATTGTGGAACCAGCAGATGAGGATGGCGGGATGATCCTGTTTGGGGGCAAGGGGCGGGCCAAAAAGGCAGGCGCCGCGCCAAATCCTGCCGCCCCGCCGCGCCCAAAGCTCCGGCTGGTACCGCCCGCCCGCCAGCCGGCCATCATGGAGTTCCAGACCGACGCCATCGAACTGGAGGAGCGCAAGCCCCCGGTGCTGGCTCGGCTGACCCTCTATGCGGTGGTGCTCTGCATTGTCTCAGGCGTCTATTGGGCTTCGGTTTCCAATATCGACGAGATCGTGGTGGCCCCGGGCAAGCTGATCACCACGGACCCGGTGCTGGTGGTGCAGCCGCTCGAGACCTCGGTCATTCGCTCCATCAACATCAAGCCGGGCGACGTGGTCAGCAAAGGCCAGCCGCTCGCCACGCTCGATCCCACCTTCAGCACTGCCGATGTCGATCAATTGCAGGCCAAGCGCGACAATCTCGATGCCCAGATCGGGCGCATCGAGGCCGAACTCGCCGGCAGGCTCTATCGGGCGCCAGATGGTGCGTCCAAGGACCAACTAACCCAGGCCGACCTCGCCGAGCAGCGCGCCGCCTTCTTCAAGGCCCGCCTCAACGACTTCGATGCCCAGATTGCCCATGCCGATGCGATGATCGTCGCCGACACGAACCAGGAGGCCGTGCTCACCCAACGCATCGCCGGCCTCAAGGAAATCGACGAGATGAACGCCTCGCTTGCCGAGCGCGGCAACGGCTCTCGCCTCACCTACCTCCAGGCGCGGGACTTGAGCCTCGATACCGAGGCAACGCTGAGCCGCACGCGAGGAGATCGCGCACAGGCCGAGCAGACCATGGAACAGGCCAAGGCGGAGCGGCAGAGTTTCATCGAGGACTACCGCCGCACCTCCATGGAAAGCCTTGTCGATCTCAAGGACAAGCGCTCTGATTCCGCCGAGGAACTGAAGAAGGCGCAGTTGCGCAAGTCCATGGCGGTGCTGGTCGCGCCGGCGGATGGGGCGGTGCTGGACGTGGCCCGGCGGTCGATCGGCTCGGTGGTCCAGGCTGCCGAGCCGCTATTCACGCTGGTCCCCCTCAACGTGCCGCTGGAGGCGGAGGTGTCGGTCGCCGCACGGGATATCGGTCACCTCGCGGTCGGCGATCCGGCGCGGATAAAGTTCGATGCCTTCCCCTTCCAGAAGCACGGCACGGTCGATGGCAAGGTCCTTTCGATCAGCCAGGATTCGTTTGCGCCGCAAAGCACCACCCAGAATGCCGCCCCCGAGGTGGCCTTCTACAAGGTTCGCGTCGGTCTCGGTTCCACGCAGCTTCGCGACTTGCCCCCCAATTTTCGGCTGCTGCCCGGCCTGACGGTGGAAGCTGAGATCAACGCCGGCCAACGCAGCATCATCTCCTACTTCCTTTATCCGCTGACGCGCGGGCTCGACGAAAGCCTCCACGAACCCTAGCCCCGACGGCACTGTCCCGGACCGCAATCACGTGTCATATGTGTAGACTACCAAATTCATGTTCTGCTCCAATTCCAGAATTGATGGCGATGTTTGCCCTGACGGTAATACGTAGCACTGGCTATCGGCGGCCATTCCCCGAACAGCGCCGGCTGGCCTGAACCGTGGCGCGGCACAAAACCAACGGGCCGGCCTCGATCACCTCGCGCGACATCGCCCGCGCGGCCCACGTCTCACAAGCCCTGGTAAGCCGCGCCTTCAGCGGCAACGGGCGAATTGCGCCAGAAACGCGGGCGCACATCCTGGAAGTCGCCGGCCGGCTCGGCTGGCAACCCAACGCGCTGGCCCGCAGCATGGTGACCGGCGATGCCCCACTGGTCGCAATCATCACCGCACGCCTCACCTTCGACTGGCGCGCCCAAGTGCTGTCGTGCCTGCTCAAGGCCATTCAGGATTTGCATCTTAAGCCGCTGCTGTTCTATGCCGAGAGCGATGCGGAGATCGACCGGCTGCTCGGCGAAACCATCGGCTGGCGTACCCGCGGCGTCATCGTCACGGCGGGCGCAGTTCCGGAGCACCGGGCGATGGAAATCGTCTCACGCGGGCAATTCCTTGCCACCTTGAACCGCCCAGCCAATCACCCGGAGGCGTTCGCGATCGCGACCGACAATGCGCGGGGCGGCGCAATGGCCGCCGATCTGTTGCTCGACGAGGGCCGGAGTGAATTTCTGGTGCTCGGCGGCCCGGAGACCGACTGGGCCGCCTCGCTGCGCCAGAGAGGCTTCGCCGAGAGGTTGGCCGCCCGTGGCAAAGCCGCTACCGTGTGGAACAAGGACACCATGTCGATCCCGACGGGCTGGGCCTATGCGGAGCGCTATCTCGATCTCGCTTCAGGGGCGCGGCCGGACGCGGTGTTCGCCACCAGCGATTCGATCGCAATCGGCTTTCTCGACGGCATCCGGGACAGGCTCTGCATCCCGCAGGATTTATCGATCGTTGGTTTCGACAACCTGCCGGCGTCCTCGTGGAAGCCCTATCAGCTTACGACCTTCGAGCAGCCAATCGACGAGATGGTCCAGCTTTTGCTCGCCCATGTCGACAAGCACCATCAGGCGGAAGACGGACAGCTTCCTGCCCCGGCACTGGTATCGTCCGGCAAGGAGGGCGTGATCTACTGCCAACCGAAAATCATACTGCGAGCAACAACAAGAGCCATGCAATGAGCCAAACACTTGAAGCCCGGCTGATCGCCGGCCGCGCCCTTGTGGAGAAGCGGGGCGCGTTGCGCTCACCTATTTCCGGTCCTCGGGGTTGAGCGTTGCCAATAAGTCGCCCGGCGATCTCGTGACGGAGGCCGACTTCGCCATCGAGCGCATGGTGCGGAGCAGCATCGGCAGCGCCTTTCCCGACGACCTCTTCATTGGGGAGGAGTTCGGCGGCGAGTCCAGCGCCACGGGCTTCACCTGGCTGATCGACCCCGTCGACGGGACGGTCAATTTTGCCCGCGGCATAGGCTATTTTTGCGTGTCGCTGGCGCTCCTCGAGGCCGGCCGGCCAGTTGCTGCCTGGATCCTCGACCCCGCCCAGGATGAGCTGTTCTGGGCCGGTCCGGACGGCCGCGCCTATCTCGGCACGCAGCCGATCCGCTGCGCCTCCCAGAACGCTCTGGGGGAAACCGTCATCGCCCTTGGCTTCTCGGGTCGGCACGACCAGAACCTTGCCTCAACGGTCGTTGGTGGGCTGCTTTCAGCTGGCGCCGAGTTCCGCCGGCTGGGCGCTGGTGCCCTCTGCCTCGCCCACGTCGCCGCCGGCCGGCTCGACGCCTATCTCGAACCACACATGAACCCTTGGGATGCCATCGGCGGCCTCTATATCGCCGCCTGCGCGGGCGCCACGACCCAGGATTATTTTGCCGCCGGCGGGCTCGCGCATGGCGCGCCGGTCTTTGCCGCCGCGCCCGTCATTGCCGAAAGGCTGCTGGACCTGCTGCCAGCCCCGTTTTCCGGCACGCCGTAAAGCTCATCCCCCTCCGTCCGTAAAGAGGCGCTTCTTGAGTGCGCTAGCGCGTGATCCACTAGGCTGAAACAACGGAGATTCCCGCCTTCGCGGGAATGACGCCGGGGAGGTAGTACGGATCTGCCAACAACCGGGTCATGCCCGCGAAGGCGGGAATCGCCGTTTCAATCAGTGCTCAGCGTCATTTCAATAACGCTCCGGGCGGGCCGGCGGAGCCTTACCCCCGGCCGGCCTACCGATTGAGGATCACGCCCGCCGTCACATCGATCCGCATGCCGTCGAAGGCAGGCGTGACATTTTCGGGCGTCTGCGCTTCGACGCCCGCATAGTCCATATCGATATGCAAATTGGTGAGAATGGCCTGCTTCGGCTGCTGCTCGGCGATATAGGCGAGCGACTCGGGCAAGCTCAGATGGCTCGGGTGCGGCAGCGGGCGCAGGGCGTCGATGACCCAGAAATCGAGGCCCGATACCGATTTTCGCGACTCCTTCGGGACGGCGCTCAGATCGCAGGAATAGGCGAAGCCGCCGACGCGATAGCCGAGGGAGTGGATTGATCCGTGCTCCTGCAGAAACGCGTGGAGGGTGATCGAGCCGCCCGGGCCATCGATGGTGATGTTTTGACCCGCCTTGATGACATGCGCCTCGAGAATGGGCGGATAATCGCTGCCGGGCGCGGAGGTGAAGCAATAGCCGAAAGCTTCGCGAATGCGGTCGCCGGCCTCCTGCGTGAAATGGACGTCCACCCGCCGGCGGTTGTTGAGTGCAAGCACGCGAAGGTCGTCGATGCCATGAGTGTGGTCGGCATGCTCGTGGGTATAAAACACGGCTTCGACGCGATCGACGCCGGCAGCAAGCATCTGCTCACGCAAGTCGCAGCCGGTATCGATGATGATGCGCGTCGGCTCCGGACTGCCCGCCGAGTGCCCCTCGATCAACAGCGCGCAGCGCCGGCGGCGATTGCGCGGATTGTTCGGATCGCAGATGCCCCAGATGTTGCCGATACGTGGCACCCCGCCCGACGATCCGCATCCGAGGATCGTCGCAATGATCCGCTCGGCTTCTGCCATCTAGCCCGCTAGCCCCGTCTTGTCGAAGAGTTCGGCAAAATTCGTCGTCGTCTGGGCAGCGAGTGCCTCGAGGCTCACCCCACGCACTTCCGCCAGCTTTTCGGCAGTGAAGCGCACGAAGCCGGGCTCGTTGGATTTGCCCCGGTGCGGCACTGGCGCGAGATAAGGCGCATCGGTTTCGACCAGGATCCGATCCGCGGGCGCGAAAGCCGCGACTTCCCGGATTTCCTCGGCATTCCTGAAGGTGATGATACCCGAAAAAGACAAATAACCGCCAAGCGCCAACCCTCGCCGCGCGAGTTCGGCGCCGGAGGAAAAGCAGTGCAGGAGGAAAGGAAACGAGCCCTTGGCCGTCTCCTCCTCGAGAATGTCGCCGACGTCCTGATCCGCCTGCCGGGCGTGGATGACCAGGGGTAGCCCGGTCTCGCGGGCCGCCGCGATGTGACGGCGGAAGCCGATCTCCTGCGCCTCGCGCGGGGAGGTGTCGTAGTGGTAGTCGAGCCCTGCCTCTCCGATAGCGACGCACTTCGGATGCGCCGAGAGGCGGATCAGGTCCTCGGTCGTGATATCGAGCTCTTCGTGCGCCTGGTGGGGATGGGTGCCGACCGAGCACCAGACATTGTCGTGTGCTTCGGCAATGGCCAGGAGCCGGTCAAATTCCCGGACGCGCGTTGAAATCGTCACCATGCCGGTAACGCCAGCCGCCTTCGCGCGTGCCAAGACGCCGTCGATATCATTTGCCAACACGTCGAAATCCAGATGGCAGTGGCTATCGATCAGCATGATGCACTTTCCCCTTCACCTCTCCCCGTGCGGGAGAGGGTGGCGCGGCGCGCTGGCTGAGGGCTAGGCTCCCTCATCCGCCCTTCGGGCACCTTCTCCCGCGAAGGGAGAAGGAAGGCAACGCGCTTTGAATGGATTGCGGACAAACCGCCTACTCCACCTTGGTCCGCTCGAAGCGCTTGAACACCGGCTCGGGCACCGGCAGCATCGTGCCGGGCACCAGTTTGCCGCTGTCGTTGGCGAAGGCGAGCAGACGCTGGTCCTTGGCGACGGAGAGGAAGTCCAGCAGCCGGTCGGCCGATTCCGGCATGAACGCCAGCGCCGGGATGGCCAGCCGGCGGATCACCTCGGCGGTCGTATAGAGCACGGTCTCCATGCGCTTGAAGTCGGTCTTTTTCAGCGCCCAGGGCTCCTGTGCGGCGAAATATTTGTTGGCCTCGCCAACGACTTCCCAGATCGCCGAGACCGCCTCGTGCACTAGCTGCGCATCCATGGCGGCGATAGCGGCGGCGATGGCGGCATCGGTGGAGGCGAGGAGCGCCTCGTCGTCCTTGTTGAAGAGGCCGGGCGCGGGCACCCTGCCCTCGCAGTTCTTGTTGACCATCGACAGCGAGCGCTGGGCCAGATTGCCGAAATCATTGGCGAGATCGGCATTGGCGCGGTTGACGATCTTATCGCGCGAATAATCGCCGTCATTGCCGAACGAGACTTCACGCATGAAGAAGAAGCGCACCGGATCGACGCCGAACTCCTCGATCAGCGCGAAGGGGTCGATGACGTTGCCGAGCGATTTCGACATCTTCTTGCCATCGACGGTGAGAAAACCGTGGGCGACGACGCGCTGCGGCACGGCAAGGCCCGCGCTGATGAGGAAAGCCGGCCAATAGACCGTGTGGAAGCGGATGATGTCCTTGCCGATGACGTGCAGGTCGGCCGGCCAGTACTTCTTGAACTGCTCGCTCTCGGTGTCCGGATAGCCGACGCCGGTGATGTAGTTGGTGAGGGCATCGACCCACACATACATCACGTGCCCGGGCGCGTCCGGCACCGGAATGCCCCAGTCAAAGGTGGTGCGGGAGATCGAAAGGTCCTGCAGCCCGCCCTTGACGAAAGAGACGATCTCGTTGCGGCGCTCGCGTGGCGCGATGAAGTCAGGGTTCGCTTCGAAATGGGCGAGCAGGCGCTCCTGATAGGCGGACAGCCGGAAGAAATAGCTCGGCTCCTCGACCCAGCTCACCTCGGCGCCGGAGGGGGCGAACTTCTTGCCGCCCTCGCCGTTGGTCAGCTCGGACTCGTCAAAATAGGCTTCATCGCGCACCGAGTACCAACCCTTGTAGGTCGATTGGTAGATGTCGCCATTGGCCAGCATCTTCCGCCAGATGGCTTGCGCCGCATCGCGGTGCCGCGGCTCGGTGGTGCGGATGAATTCGCTGTTCGAAATGTTGAGCGTAGCCGCCAGCTGCCGGAACCGCGCCGAATTGCGATCGGCCAACTCACGGACGGTAACCCCCTGCGCCTCGGCGGTCTGCACCATCTTGATGCCGTGCTCGTCGGTGCCGGTGAGGAAAAACACGTCGCGGCCTTCGAGCCGCTTCCAGCGGGCGATCGCGTCGGTCACGATCATCTCATAGGCGTGCCCGATATGGGGCTCACCATTGGGATAGGCGATCGCGGTGGTGACGTAGAAAGCGTTACGGGTCATCTCGTCTCGGCGAAGGTCGCGGTTTTCTGGATATGGCTCCGGATCGCGTCAAAAACCGCGACCAGGGTCTGCCGAGCGTCGAGATTGAGGGTCTCTTCATCGGCAAACAGAGAATGTGCCTTGTCCCATAGGTCGTTGGCCGAGGCAAGCCGCCTGCGGGCTTCCGGCCCCGCCAGCGCCGCGTCGCGCGCCTCGGCGGCGAGCCAGTCGACGATCATTTCCTTGGCAAAACCGGTCTCGGCGCCGCCGGCCTCGGCGATCAGCTGATCGGCAATGGCGAGATGGGCGGCGGAACGGCCTGCCATCGGCGCCCTGAGCCAATCGCGCAGCGTCGTCAGCGCCCCCTCGTCGTTGAGGGCCAGAGCCTCAAAACCCCGGCGCGGACGCCCTTCGGCGAGGGTCACGGCATGATCAAGGGTCTCGCCGGCATCAGGCCGCTGCTCCGCCAGCACGTGCCGCACCTCCTCATCCGCCAAGGGCCGCAAGGCGATGCTCAGGCAGCGCGACTTGATGGTGGGCAGCAAAAGGCCGGGCCGGTGCGACACCAGGAGGAACATCGTCTCCGTCGGCGGCTCCTCCAGCGTCTTGAGCATGGCGTTGGCGGCGCTCGGGTTGCAATCGTCGATGGCATCGATAATGGCGATGCGATGCCCAGAGCGGCCGCGCGTGCGATGCAGCCGGTCGCGCAGCTCGCGCACCTCATCGACGCGGATGACGGTGTAAAAACCCTTTCCGTCCTTCGGTGTACGACGCAGCACGGTGAGGTTGGGATGGGCGCCGGCGACGACCTGCTCGTCGACACGGTGCGCCTCTTCGTCGCCGGTCCGCACCAGGATCTGCCGGGCAAGGGCAAAGGCCAGCGTTGCCTTGCCGATTCCCTGCGGGCCATGCAGCAGGATGGCGCCGGGCAGCCGCCCCGCATCAAGCACGCTCGCGAGGTGCCCGAGCGCGGCCTCGTGCCCGATCACGGGCGAAAGGTTCTGCTCCGGGGCGACCACGTCCTCAAGCTGATCAGCCTCGATCATGGCGCCTCGCTCGCCCTAATCTCCGCAAACCGGCCAGCGACGACGCGCCAGATCTCGGTTTCGAGCTCATCTTCCCCGCGATTGGCGTCAATGACGACGCAGCGCTCGGGATTGTTCCGCGCAATCTCCAGGAACGCCTGCCGCAGCCGCTGGTGCCATTCGAGGTCTTCCTTCTCGAACCGGTCGGCGGTGCCGGGAATGCCTACCTCGAGCTCGCGGTGCGCCACGCGCTCGAAGGCGATCGCCGGGTCCATGTCGAGGACGATTGTCAAGTCTGGCGTGTGACCGTCGAGAGCCAGAACCTCGAGGCCCCGGATCAGCTTGTCGTCGACGCCTCCCGTCAGCCCCTGATAGGCGCGGGTGGAATCGTGGAAACGGTCGGAAACCACCCATTTGCCGGCCGCAAGGCTCGGCGCAATAAGTTGGGTGACGTGATCGAGCCGCGCGGCCGCAAACAGCACCGCCTCGGCGCCGGCGCCCCAGCTTTCCGACCTGCCTTGCAGGATCAGCGAGCGAATAGCCTCCGCCTTGGGCGTGCCACCGGGTTCGCGGGTTCGGACCGCGGTGATCGAATGCCCGGCAAGGGCCGCCACCAGCCGCTTGACCTGCGTAGACTTGCCGACTCCCTCTCCGCCCTCGAAGGTGAGGAACCGTGCGGGGGGGCGCGTTGCCGCTTCAGTGTTTGGCGTCAAATTTTCCAGTTTTCACAACCAGCCAAGGGCGAGCTGGCGCAGCGCCGCCGTCGCCTTGTTCATCAAGTCGCCGTCTTCGACCGTGCTCGCGGCGAAAAGCGGCACCGTTTGAATGAGCTGCCCGGCGCATGTCACCTGCAATTGCGCCACCTTGTCGCCCTGCTGGACCGGCGGACGCAGCGGCCCCTTGTAGGTGATGCTCGCCTGCGGACAGTTGTCCTTTCCCTTGGGGAGGAAGAGGTCGATGTCATCGGCTCCCACCAGGCCGACGCTCGATTCCGCGCCACCATAGACGCTGGCATAGCCGACGATCTTGCCCTTGGGAAACGCCGAGACCTCCTCAAAGCTGCGTGCGCCCCAGTTGAGGAGCTTTCGGCCCTCCTCGGTGCGCTGCGCCATGGTCTTGAGCCCATTGATGACCGCGATCAACCGACGGCCGCCATCGGTGGTCGAAAGCACCTCGCCATACCCGGACTCGTCGGAGTGACCGGTCTTCAGCCCGTCGACGCCAACCCCCATCCCGAGCAGCGAATTGCGGTTCGGCTGCTTGATCCCGTTCCAGGTGAACTCTTTCTCGGAGAAGATGTGGTAGTACTCGGGATAGGTCCGGATCAGGTAGCGCGCAAGATTGGCCAGGTCCCGCGGCGTCGTGTGCAGATCGGGATCGGGCAGGCCGCTCGCATTGGTAAAGTGCGAATTGGTCAGGCCGAGCTTCGCCGCCATCTGGTTTTCCATGTTGGCGAAGGTGCCTTCGGACCCGGCGATTCCCTCGGCCAGGGCGATCGCGGCGTCGTTGCCCGATTGCACGATCAGTCCGTAGAGCAGGTCTTCGACCGGCACCTTGGAATTGAGCTTGGCGAACATGGTCGAACTGCCCGACTTGGCGCCCCCATCCCGCCAGGCATGTTCGGAAATGATGAACTGGTCATCGAGATGAATGCGGCCGGTCTTGATCTGATCGAACACCACGGCGAGGGTCATGAGCTTGGCCATGCTGGCCGGCTCCATCGGTGTGTCCGCGTTCTTCTGGTAGATCACCGTGCCCGAGTCGTAATCGATCAGGATTGCGAAGGGAGCGCCGCTCTCGAAATCGGTCGTCGGAGGATTGGCCGCCTGTGCCAGCACCGGGGCTAGTGCTAATAGCGCCGCGACCATCGCCCAGGCCAGCCGCACCAAAGAAAAATACCGTGCCATTTTTCGTCAACCGGGAACACTGAATCAGGTTCCCGGAACCCCTGCCGCATCCTGATGATACCTAATACAGGACGACGTCCTTGAGGCCAAGTTTATGCGCAAGTTCGGCGACGTCCTGACGAGCCACGCCGGGCTTGAGATGAGTCAGCGTCAGGCGCGTAGCACCGGCGCCGCTGTTGTCGGTGACCTGATCCTCATCGACGGCGCCCAGCATGGCAAACTGCATGGCCGTGCGCCTCGCAGCGGCGGGATCCTCGTAGCTGCCGAGCTGAACCTCGACCGCGCGCGCATCGTCGTCGGTGGTAGCGACCCAATCCCGCAGGTTCGGTACGCGGGCGGCCATCGCGTCGACGGCGGCATGGGCGCTGTTGATGTTGACCTGCTCTTCCTGAGAATCGGCGAAGGAGAAGAGGCTGTTCACAGATGCCAGCACGCTGCGCATTTGCGGCTTGTCCGAGCTACGCGGCGCCGGCGCTTCGTACGAGACTGCGCGCGGCTGCATCGGGACCGGACGGATATCTTGCGGCTCGACCGAAGCGAGACGTGTTTCCTGCCCACCGTAGGACGGCATGGTCTGGGTGAGGCTGGCCATCAGGTAATTGGTGTCGTCGCCATTCAACGGCGCCGCGGAAACATATTGCACGCGCACCGGCGCGGTCCCGGTGTTGGCGTAGCCCAGAAGCGAGGCCGCCCGCTCCGAAAGATCGACGACGCGGCCTGACATGTACGGGCCGCGATCGTTAAAGCGGACGAGCAGCGACTTGCCATTAGCCAGATTGGTCACTCGCGCATAGCACGGCAGCGGCAAATCCGGGCTGCCGCCGGTGATGGCGTTGGCGCTGAAAATTTCGCCGTTGGCGGTCAGCCGCCCATGGAAGTCCCAGCCATAGTAAGAGGCAATACCCTTCACGTCGTAGCCGACCGGGTTTGGCTTGGGCTTATACCACTCGCCATGCACCTGATAGGCATCGCCAACCATACGAATGCCCCCGCCATGCGGCGGATTGGGATTGTTGGTGACGCGGCGCGATACCGGCACGCCGAATTCCTTGCTGGTAAAAAGAGCGCGGCCCCTGTGGTGAGGAGCGGTGGCACAGGCTGCAAGAAAAGGCGCCACTATGGCCATCAAGACCACAAATCGCCCAGCCGAACGCCACTCACCAGACCACTTCATTAACGACAAGCCCTCGATGCCCCAATCTGACCTCAGACCATACGGGAACAGGTTTCCGCTCGCCCGGATTGGATGGCATCATGGTTGCGCCAGGGTTAATTTGGCTCAAATTGCTTGCAGCCTGCGAAATCGGCGCTCGTTTGGCGCTCGTGCGGGCCACCATGGCGGCGAAATTTCGCCAGAAGGGTCTGGCAATGATATAAAGGAATCTTTATATCCTCGCCTCGCCGACCGCTTTACCGGAGCGTGGCGGCCCCGCGTCGAATTCCCGGAACGCGCCCAAGGAGACGCCATGATCCCGTCCTCCCATGTCGAAAAATCGGCCACTCGCGACCCTGCCGAAATTTGCAGCGCCCTCGCCAGCGCCGTCCGTGAGCGCGTGCTCGTGCTCGACGGTGCCATGGGCACGATGATCCAGGGCTTGAAGCTGGACGAAGCCGGTTATCGCGGCGAGCGCTTCAAGGACTGGCCGCGCGATGTCAGGGGCAACAACGACCTGCTCAACCTGACCCAGCCGGATTCCGTGCGGGACATTCACCTCGAATATTTTCTTGCCGGCGCGGATATCGTCGAGAGCAACACCTTTTCCTCCACCTCGATCGTCATGGCCGATTACGGGATGGAAGAGCTTGCCTACGAGCTCAATGTCGAAGGCGCAAAGCTCGCGCGCGCGGCGGCGGACGTGGCAGAGGCCAGGGATGGCCGTCGGCGCTTCGTTGCCGGGGCGCTCGGGCCGACCAACAAGACCGCCTCGATGTCGACGGACGTCAACAGTCCCGGCCACCGGGCGGTCAGCTTCGAGGACATCGCCGAAACCTATGAGACGGCGATCAACGGGCTGATCGATGGCGGCGCCGATTTGCTGCTGTTCGAGACGATCACCGACACGCTCAACACCAAGGCCGGCATTTTCGCGGCCGAGAAGGTCTTTGCCGAGCGCGGCTTCAAGCTGCCGATCATGATCTCGGGCACGATCACCGATCTTTCCGGCCGGACGCTGTCGGGGCAGACACCGACCGCATTCTGGTATTCAGTGCGGCACGCCAACCCCTTCACCATCGGGCTCAACTGCGCGCTGGGCGCCAATGCCATGCGCGGCCACATCGCCGAGCTGTCGGATATGGCCGATACCTTCATCTGCTGCTACCCGAACGCCGGGCTGCCGAACGAATTTGGCGCTTATGACGAAACGCCCGAGTTCATGGCGCGGCAGATCGAGACGTTCTTGCGCGATGGGCTCGTCAACATCATCGGCGGCTGCTGCGGCACCACCCCGGCGCACATCCGCGCCTTCGCCGAGCTCGCGGCAAAATATCCGCCGCGCCTGCCGCCCAAGGTCGAGCCGCTGCTGCGTCTCTCCGGCCTCGAGCCTTTCACGCTGACCAGCGACATTCCCTTCGTCAATATCGGCGAGCGGACGAACGTCACCGGCTCCGCCCGCTTCCGCAAGCTGATCACCGCCGGCGATTATACCGCCGCGCTCGACGTTGCCCGCGACCAGGTGACGAACGGCGCCCAGGTGATCGACATCAACGTCGACGAGGGCCTGCTCGACAGCAAGAGGGTGATGGTCGAGTTTTTGAACCTGCTCGCCGCGGAGCCGGATATCGCCCGCGTGCCGCTGATGATCGACAGCTCGAAGTTCGAGGTGATCGAGGCGGGGCTCAAATGCATCCAGGGCAAGGCCCTGGTGAACTCGATCTCGATGAAGGAGGGCGTCGAGAAGTTCCTCACCGAGGCCCGGATCGTGCGCAGCTACGGCGCGGCGGTCGTGGTGATGGCTTTCGATGAACAGGGCCAGGCCGATACGCTCGAGCGCAAGGTCGAGATCTGCGCGCGGGCCTATAAGCTTCTCACCGAGGAAGTCGGCTTTCCGCCGGAGGACATTGTTTTCGATCCGAATGTGTTTGCCGTCGCCACTGGCATCGAGGAGCATTCGGGCTACGGCATCGCCTTCATCGAGGCGACGCGGCAGATCCGGCAGAACCTGCCGCATGCCCACATTTCGGGCGGCGTCTCCAACCTCAGCTTCTCGTTCCGCGGCAATGAGCCCGTTCGCGAGGCGATGCACGCCGTGTTCCTCTACTATGCCATCCAGGCGGGCATGGACATGGGCATCGTCAATGCCGGCCAGCTCGCGGTCTATGACGCCATCGACCCGGAACTGCGCGAGGCCTGCGAGGATGTGATCTTCAACCGGCGCGCGGATGCGACCGACCGCCTGCTGGCGGTCGCCGAAAAATATCGCGGCCAGAGCGGCAAGGAAGGCTCCGGCAAAGACCTCTCGTGGCGCGAAAAGCCGGTTGCGGAGCGGATTTCCTATGCGCTCGTCAACGGCATCACCGAATTCATCGACCAGGACACCGAAGAGGCGCGCCTCGCCGCCGCCCGGCCGCTGCATGTGATCGAAGGCCCGCTGATGGCCGGCATGAACGTCGTCGGCGACCTGTTCGGCTCCGGAAAAATGTTCCTGCCGCAGGTGGTGAAATCCGCCCGCGTGATGAAGCAGGCCGTGGCCCTGCTGTTGCCCTACATGGAGGCCGAGAAGGCCGCCAATGGCGGCAGCGGCGGGCGCGAGAGCGCCGGGAAAATCCTGATGGCGACGGTCAAGGGTGACGTCCATGACATCGGCAAGAACATCGTCGGGGTCGTGCTCGCCTGCAACAATTACGAGATCATCGACCTCGGCGTCATGGTGCCCTCCGCAAAAATCCTCGAGACGGCAAAGACGCAAAAGGTCGACGTCATCGGCCTTTCCGGCCTGATCACCCCGTCGCTCGATGAGATGGTACATGTCGCGGCGGAGCTGGAACGCGAGGGTTTTGACATTCCCCTGCTGATCGGCGGGGCGACGACCAGCCGGGTGCATACAGCGGTCAAGATCAACCCGCGCTATTCGAAGGGCGCGGTCGTCCACGTGAACGACGCAAGCCGCGCCGTGGGTGTCGTCGGATCGCTCCTCTCCTCCAATTCCCGCGCCGCCTATACCGACGAAGTGCGCGCCGAATATCGCAAGGTCGCGGAGGCGCACGCCCGGAGCGAGGAGGCCAAGCAGCGCATCCCGCTAGCCGCGGCGCGCGAAAACCGCTTCGCCATCGACTGGTCGGGGTTCGAGCCGGTCAAGCCGAGTTTTCTCGGCACCCGGGTGTTCGAGGATTTCGACCTGGCGGAAATCGCCCGCTACATCGACTGGACGCCGTTCTTCCAGGCCTGGGAACTGCGCGGCCGCTACCCGCAGATTCTCGACGATCCCAAGCAGGGCGAAACCGCGCGCGAGTTGTTCAGCGACGCGCAGGCGATGCTGGAAAAGGTCATCGCCGAAAAATGGTTCAAGCCCAAGGCGGTGATCGGCTTCTGGCCGGCCAACGCGGTCGGCGACGACGTGCGCCTGTTCACGGACGAGCAGCGAACGGAGGAGCTGGCGACGTTCTTCACCCTGCGCCAGCAGCTTTCGAAGCGCGAGGGCAAGGCGAGTTCGGCGCTCGCCGATTTCGTCGCGCCGCTCGATACCGCCAAGCCGGACTATATCGGCGGCTTCGTGGTGACGGCCGGGCCCGAGGAGAACGACATCGCGCAGCGCTACGCCAAGGCGAACGACGATTTTTCGTCCATCCTCGTCAAGGCTCTGGCCGACCGCTTCGCCGAGGCCTTGGCCGAAATGATGCACGAGCGCGTTCGCCGCGAGCATTGGGGCTACGCCCGGGACGAAAAGTTCGCGCCGGAGGAGCTGGCGGGCGAGCCGTACAAGGGCATCCGCCCTGCCCCCGGCTATCCCGCGCAGCCCGACCACACAGAAAAAACGACGCTCTTCGGCCTGCTCGAGGCCAATGCGCGGATCGGCGTCAGCCTGACCGAAAGTTTTGCCATGTGGCCGGGCTCCTCGGTCTCGGGCATGTACTACGCCCATCCGGAATCGTTCTATTTCGGCGTCGCCAAGGTCGAGCGCGACCAGGTTGAGGATTATGCAAGGCGCAAGGGCATGGCCGTCGCCGAGGTCGAGCGCTGGCTCGGCCAGATCCTCAACTACATCCCCGGCGACGCGCCGGCAAAGGCAGAGGCGGCGGAATGAACGCCCCCTTCGCCGCCGCGAGCCGGGCCATTTCGGTGACGGTCGTGACGGCGTGCGAACTGCCGGCATTGGTTCCCGGCGCGGCGCTTGTAACGATCGAGGGCAATGCCGGCCATGATCACTCCGGCGCCGAGTGCCTGGTGTGCTCGACGCGCGGAAACGTCCGCGTGCTGCTGTTCGAACTGCTGGAGCAGGCGCGGATGGGCTCCGTCGCGCCGTTCACCTCGGTGGTGGTCGACGCCCGGAATGCGCCCGCCCCACAGGCGGTGATCGATGCGCTGATCCCCGGCAAGCTCCCGGCCTTCGGGCTGCGGGATCACACGGTGGCCCGGAGTTTTCGGCTGGCAACGCCCTGATATTGCGGCGCGGCCGCCCTCATGGTTCGGCAGCCGAACTCTATGCGAGCAGCTATCACGCCGAGGGCAAGCTCAGATGGGACGGACAGGGCGAAGCTTATGGCTTTCCGGTGCCCAACAACATCGGCCACCTTCTCGTTGGCGAGGACCGGAAATTCGATGGTTAGAGCCCATCAGGTTGGAGCCTGTCCGCTCCTTCGTCATGGCCGGGCTTGACCCGGCCACCCATGATGCCGCGCCGCATCTACCCGGGTACTGGAACGGCTTCATGGGTCCCCGGGTCAAGCCCGGGGATGACGATGGGAGGATGGCTGCGAGCGGCCAACGGCGTCGCGCTGGCGGTACCTTCCCGAGAGCGCTCGGACTCGGTCCAACTACGACTCTCCCCGGTAAAACCCACCAAGAACACGCTCTAAGGCGTCAAATCCTTCGGCGGCACTAGGCCGTTGATCAGCGAGGCGGTCGTCACCGTGTTGGCGAGGAGGCACGCGATGGTCATCGGCCCCACCCCGCCCGGCACGGGAGTAATAGCCCCCGCCATCTCCGCGGCAGGGCCAAATTCCACGTCGCCGACCAGCCGCATTTTGCCCTCGCCGCGCTCGGGCGCCGGAATGCGGTTGATGCCGACATCGATCACCGTCGCGCCCGGTTTAATCCAGTCGCCCAGGATCATCTGCGGCCGGCCGACGGCGGCAACCACGATATCGGCCTCGCGGACGACACCGGGCAAATCCGCCGTGCGGGAATGCGCCAGCGTCACCGTGCAGTTTTCGCGCAGCAGCAGCGCGGCCATCGGCTTGCCCACGAGGTTCGACCGTCCGACGATCACCGCATTCAGGCCCGAAAGCGAACCGAGGGTGTCGCGCAGGAGCATGAGGCAGCCGAGTGGCGTGCAGGAGACAGGCCCCGGCAACCCGATCCACAACCGTCCGACGCTGCCGGGGGTAAAGCAATCGACGTCCTTGTCGGGCGAAATGGTGTTGATCACCTTGTTGGTGTCGATATGTGCCGGCAGCGGCAGTTGCACCAAAATGCCGTGAATGCGGGCGTCGTCGTTGAGCCGCCGGACCAGAGCCAAAAGCTCGTCCTCGCTCACCGTCTCGGGCAACTCGTATTTTTCCGAATGCATGCCCACTTCGACGGTCTGCTGCGCCTTGTTGCGCACATAGACCTGGCTCGCCGGATCATGCCCGACAATCACCACCGCGAGGCCTGGCGTGATGCCGTGCTCGGCCTTGAGCCGTGCCACGTGCCCGGCGATGCGACCCCTCAACCCCTCGGCAAATGCCTTGCCGTCGATGATTTTGGCACTCATTGCGGGCCTCCCGTTCCGTTTGCTGGCCGGGATATGGCGCAGATCGGCCGCGTCCGCAACCGTCAGAGCGAGGCGGCGATACCGATCCCCGCCTCGGTCAGCGAGTCGCGCAGGGCCTGGGCGATGGCCACGGCCTCGGCGTTGTCACCATGAATGCAGAGCGACGTGGCGACCGTAGCAATGGCGCTGCCATCGGCGGCGACCAGCTCGCCGCGCGTCGCCAGCCGCACCGCGCGTTGCGCGATCAGCTCGGCATTGTGCAGCACGGCGCCGGGTTCGCTCCGCGGCACTAGCAGCCCATTGGGCTGGTAGCCGCGATCGGCATAGGCCTCGTGGACGATTCGAAGCCCAAGTGCCTCGGCCGCCGAGACCTGGGCGCTGTTGTCGATGGCAAGAATCGCCAGGTGCGCGTCGTGGCTACGCACCGCGGCGAAGGCGATGCTGGCGAGGTGCTCGTCCTCGGCAGCCATGTTGGCGAGGGCCCCGTGCAGTTTTACGTAGCGAAGCTCGACCCCCTCATCCTTGGCCAGGGTGGAAAGGGTCTCCAGTTGGAGGCGCATCTGGCGCGTCAGTTCGTCCGCGCCGATGTCGAGCCGCCGGCGGCCGAAATTCTCAGGATCGATGAAGCCCGGATGGGCGCCGGCAACAACGCCCTTCTCTTTCGCTCCCCGCAGGGCCGCGCGCATGCTCGCTTCGTTCCCGGCGTGGCCGCCACAGGCAATATTGGCGCTGGAGATGATATCGAGCAGGGCGGCATCATTGGGCAGCCCCTCCCCGATGTCGGCGTTGAGATCGAGGCTGGTCATACGGCGCGGCTCGCAAGAAAGATTTCCCGCGCCTTGTGCAGGGTCACGGGCGCGAAAGCAAGCGGGGTCCCCGGCCGCAACTGTGCGAAGCGGTCGAGATCGGCGGAAATCACCGTGGCGATGCGAGGATAACCGCCGGTCGGCTGGTGGTCGCGCATCAGCACGATCGGCGTGCCGTCGCCGAGGATCTGGATGTCTCCGGCGACGACTGCATCCGAGACCAGCGACAGGATGGGCGCGGTCGCAAATACGCCGGCAGTATCGGTGAGCCGTACGCCCATGCGATCGAGGCGGGGCGAGACGACGAACTCGGCTCCAAGGAAGGACTGCCGGACGGCCGAGGAAAAGAGATCGGCGTGCAGGCCCCAGATGAAGCGAATAGGCCCAGCATCGCGCGGCGGCGCCGGCGACCTGTGAGGGGCGGGATGAGAGGCGGCAGGAACAAGCGGCAGCACGTCGCCGGCCCGGAGCGCCCTGCCCTCAAGCCCGCCGAGGCCGGCGATGAGGTTGGTTGCCCGGCTGCCGATGAGCGCGGGCACGTCGATGGCGTGGTCGAACCGTACATAGCCGTAATTCCCGGCAGGCCCCGGCGTGATCTCGACATGGTCGCCCGTGGCGAGCGAAAGGGTCGCCGGCCAGCGCTGCGGGACACCATTCAGCCTGAGGGAAAAGGCACCACCGTCGAAGGCGGCGCGGACGGCATCGCCTTCAATGACAAAACCAATTCCAGCCTGGGTGAATTCGATCGCCTCATCGCCCGAGTGCTCGAGCATTGCTCCGGCGCGCATGAACGCGCCGCGGTCCATGGGGCCGGACGCGCTGATGCCGTGGCGTAGCGCGCCGAAGCGGCCACGGTCCTGGATGGTCGCCGACGGGCCAGCCCTTAAAATTCTGATCGCCGGGCTCACGGGCACACCGCCTCGAAAAGGATCAAATCGCCTTCCACGAGCAGGGTTGGCGGCTCCCGATCTGGGTCGAAATTGCGGAAATCCGTACGGCCGATCACATGCCAGCCGGTCGGCACCGAGGTGGACGTGATCGCCGTCTGCCCGGCGGCGAACAGCACGCTGCCTACGGGCACCGGTGGCCGCACATTGGCGCGCCGCGGCAGCCGCATGGCCTCGGGATGGAAGCCGCAATAAACAAAACCCGGCGCGAACCCCGTCGTCAGCACCCGCAAGGGCGAGGCATTGTGCGCCGCGATAAACGTCTCCGCGGTCATTCCCAGCGCCGCTGCCGCCTCGACGAGGTCCGGCCCCTCGCTGCCGCCGAATCGAACGATGATGCGGTGGGTCGCCGGAAGGGTGTCGGAAACGTCCTCGGGCGCGGAAAGCCGCAGCCGCAGTTCCCCGGCCAGGCGCTCGAAATCGATGCGTTCAGGATCGTACCGGAGCAGCACCGAGACCAGATTGGGGTCGATCTCGGTCACTCCCTCCGGCAACCGCCCATGTAGCCGGCGCGCAAAAGCGATGGCCGCCTGATTGGCGGCATCCGACAGCGTGGTGCCGAAGCGGACGAGAATCCCCTGATCGCCCAGCGGCAGGATCAGCGGCAGCGGCTGGTCATTGTCGGCCACGGCCGCCCCCAAACCCAAGAATTTGGCGGGTGGAGAGGGATTTGAACCCCCGAGACGCTTGCGCGCCCGCCGGTTTTCAAGACCGGTGCAATCAACCGCTCTGCCATCCACCCGGTGCCTTGGGCTTTAGCTTTTCGGACCCAGTATGTCCAGCTAGAGCGCGTTGAGGAAAAGTGGTCGCCACTTTTCCCGTTCCGCGCGACCAGCTTACAACTTCAACCGCTATCTAAGGCAACAACACCGTGGAGCCGACTGTCTTCCGTCCCTCTAGTGCGCGGTGCGCCTCTGCGGCGTCCTTGAGCGGAAAGCGCTGGCCGATATGCACCTTGACGGTGCCGGCCTCGACCGCCGCGAACAGGGACGCGGCCCCCTCGAGCAGATCCTCGCGCCGGGCGAAATAGGCGGCCGTGGTGGGGCGGGTGAGGAACAGCGAACCCTTGCGTGCCAAAATGCCAAGGTCCGGAATCGAGACCGGGCCGGACGCATTGCCATAGCTGACCATCATGCCGAGCGGCTTCAGGCAATCCAGGGACGCCTCGAAAGTTGCCTGGCCGTTGCCGTCGTAAACGACATCGACACCCTTGCCATCGGTGATCTCCTTCACCCGCTCGGCAAAATTCTCGGTGCGGTAGTTGATCGCGTGGTCGCAGCCATTCGCGCGGGCGAGGGCGAGCTTTTCATCCGAACCGGCAGTGCCGATCACCGTCGCCCCAATTGCCTTGGCCCATTGGCAGGCAATGAGGCCGACACCACCCGCCGCGGCGTGGAAAAGGATGGTCTGCCCCGGCTTGACCGCAAACGTCCGGTGCAGGAGGTAGTAGGCGGTGCCGCCCTTGAGCATGATCGCGGCGCCCTGCTCGAACGAGATGCCCGCGGGCAGCGGCACTGCCTTGGCAGCAGGCATCAGCCGTTCCTCGGCATATGCGCCGGGCGTGCCCTGGTAGACCACGCGGTCCCCGGGCTTGAACTCGGTCACGCCCTCCCCGATGGCGATCACTTCGCCCGCGCCCTCATTGCCCGCAACGAACGGCGGATTGGTCGGGTAAAGGCCGGTGCGCTGATACACATCGACGAAATTCACCCCGATCGCATGCTGCCGGATGCGGAGCTGGCCCGGCCCGGGTTCCCCAACGGGCCAATCCTGGTATTCGAGCACTTCGGGCCCGCCATGGGCGACGACGACGATGGCTTTGGTCATTATCTGGTCTTCTGTCTGGGAGCGGATTTGGGGCGGGCTTGCGCCCGGGCAGCGGGCGACGACTTGCGCTTGGCCTTGGATGCAGCTTCGGTCACGGAGGCAATGGATGCCTCGGCGGGCACGGCGCCGCCTGCCTTGGCGCCTTCTGCAGCTTTAGCTTTCGCGCGGCGCTGGCGGGCAAAGATGTTGATGGCCTCGACTGCGGTGGAAAATGCCATGGCGGCGTAAACGTAGCCCTTGTCGATGTGGAAACCCAACCCGTCGGCCACCAGCGTAACACCGATCACAAGCAGGAAGGCAAGGGCCAGCATCTTGGTCGTGGGGTGTCGTGCAATGAAGCCGGCAACCGTGCCCGAGGCCGCGTACATAATGGCAACGGCGATAATCACCGCGGCAATCATCACCTCGATGTGCTGGCCCAAGCCGATGGCGGTCACGATCGAATCGATCGAAAACACCATGTCGACCAAAATGATCTGCACGATGATGGAGGTAAACGAGCCCATGCTCGGCTTGGGCGCTGTCTCTTCCGGCGGTTCCTCCACCGCGTTGTGAATCTCGTGGGTGGCCTTGTAGATGAGGAACGCGCCGCCTCCGACGAGGATCAGGTCCTTCCAGGAAAGCTCGAACCCGAAGGCGCTGATCACCGGGTAGGTGAGCCCGATGATCCAGGTGAGTACCAGCAACAGCAGGATCCGGAACACCAGCGCCAGCAGCAAGCCAATGCGCCGGGCACGCTCGGCCGCCTCCTTGGGCAGCCGCGAAACCAGCACCGAAATGAAAACCACATTGTCAATGCCCAGGACTACCTCGAGGGCAGTCAGGGTAGCGAGGGCAATCCAGGCAGACGGATCAGTCAAGAGGGCAAGCATGCGCGGCTCCGGGCTGGGCGGGACGCTCCTATCTAGGGTCCGCCGGTCCAAGGGGGAAGTGAATTGTGCAAGGAAAAGCGACAACTGGCCCGGCTCGGCCGGCTTTGCTAGAAAACAGGCATAGTTATTCAGGAGACCCAAAGTGAGCGAAAGCCGTTTCGACGCAGCCGTGATCGGCGGTGGGCTTGCGGGTCGCGCGGCCGCAATTACCGTAGCAAGGGCCGGCCTCCACACGGTGCATCTGGCGCCCGCTGGGCCGTTGGACAGGCGGACATCGGCGCTGATGATGCCGACGGTCGCCTATCTGCAGGAGATCGGCGTCGTTGCCGACCCCGCGGCGACCGGCCAGCCGCTGCGGCAGATCCGCATCATCGATGCGACGGGGCGGCTCATCCGCGCGCCCGAAACGCTGTTCGACAGCCGCGATGCCGGTCTCGATGCATTCGGCTGGAATTTTCCCAACGTTGCCCTCGCCGCGGCCCTCGAAACCGTTGCCGCCGGCCTCGCCAATCTAACCACGCTGCCCAAGGCCGTATCCTCGATGCAGTTCGGGGACGACGGCGCCCGGCTGACCCTCGGGGACGGCGCGATCATCGAAGCCGCCTTGAGCGTGGGCGCCGACGGCAAGAATTCCCTGGTGCGAGGCGCCGCGGGCATCCCTGTGCGGGAGCACAAATTCGACCAGGCGGCACTTGTCTGCGACCTGCAACTGGGCCGTCCGCTCGACGGGCAATCGGTCGAGTTCCACTACAATCAGGGCCCGTTCACGCTCGTACCCGCTGGCGGAACGCGCGCCAATCTTGTGTGGATCGACGAGCGCTCGCGGCTGGAGCAGGTAAAGGATGGAGGCCCCGAGGCGCTGCCCGCTGCCTTGAGGGCGCAGTCGATGGGCCTTTTCGGTGAGATCGTGCCGCTGACGCCGGCGTTCATTTTTCCGCTCAGCACGCTGGCTGTCGCCAAGGCCGGCGGCAACGGCGTGGTTCTCGTTGGCGAAGCTGCTCACGCTTTTCCGCCGATCGGCGCGCAAGGCCTCAACCTCGGTTTGCGCGACGTAGCCGACCTCGGCGCCGCGCTGGCGGGTGTCAAGGCAGATGAAGAAGGCTGGGCGCGGCAGGCAAGCGAGGACTACGCGAGGCGCCGGGCGGGCGACCTCACCCGCACCGGCGCCACCGTGGACGCGCTCTTCCGCTCCCTTCTCGCCGAAATGCTGCCGGCGCAGGTTCTGCGCGCCGGCGGCCTGTGGGCGTTGAAGCTGCTGCCCGGCCTGCGACGCCAGGCAACAAAGATCGGCCTCGGCGGGCGTTAGCGCGTGATCCATTTCGATGGAATCGACATGACGCTGAGCACTGATTGAACGGAGATTCCCGCCTCCGCAGGAATGACCGGGTTTGTTGGCAGATCCGTGCTACGTCCCCGGCGTCATTCCCGCGGAGGTGGGAATTTCCGTGTTTCAGCATCGGGGGATCACGTTCAGTGTGGGAACCACAAGCGCTGAAGCTGCCGCAAAAGGATCCGACGCGGCCCAAAAAAGCAAAGGGGCGCCGCAGCGCCCCTGACGTCCACATTCGTTGCCCGCGCTTACTGGGCGGGGGCTGCCGCGGGCGCACTGCCGCTTGCAGGGGTGCTGCCGGAGTCGAGCTGCTTGCGAAGTTGTTCGGCGCGATCCTGGAGCTGCTGCTCCAGCGCTGCGCCACCGGTCTGGTCCTTGCGGAATTCGTCGAAGGTCATCGCCGCCTGGCCGTCATAGACCTGACCGAAGCCGCCGAGGTTGATATTGACCACGAGGTCCTTGTTGGCGCGGTTCTTGGCGATCAGGCTCAGCGTCTGGCCCTTCTTCAGCGCCGCGACGTACTGCTCGTTGATGACGAGTTGGCTGGCGCAGGACTGCGGATCGCAGAGCATGTAGGGCACGCGAATCGGCTTCTGGCCGTCGATCTGCCAGGTGAGCCCGAAGGGCAGCAGCACGCCGAGCGGTACCGCGGCCACGGCCAGCAGCCGGCTCTCCTGACCCGGATCGTCACGCAGCAGGAACGAGCCAAGGAACTGGTTGTTGGCAACCACCACCTGGCGCAGGATGCAGGCCTTCTGCCCAGCTGCCTTCTGACCGCTCGGGATCGGGTCGCAAACCTTCAGCCAGTTCTGCGCCGACGGACGATTCGCGCTGCCCTTGTCCTGCGGCAACCCGGCCGTCGAAGACTGCGGCGCGGCCGTGGTCGCGGCGGGGGCGGGTTGAGCGGCGGCGGGCTTGCCCGCGGCCAGCGCCCCAGTGGCGAACGCCGTCGCGCTGAGAGCGGCGGCCAATAAGCCGGCGACGACATAGTTCTTCAGGGTCATCAGGCTATCCTTGAAAAAAATTCTCTGGCAAAGCGTGCGCCGGGAGCGGCGCCGTTGAAGGGCTGAATTCCGGCAATAACATGACCGAAACGGCGATTGCAAAGCATTATCAGGCGGGTGTTGTAACGCCGCCAACCGCCTGAGCAAGTCGCGCCAGACGCGACAGAATTGCCGCGGTTCCCTTCAGCCTCGCCTCGGCGGTCGGCCAATCCCGGGCGAACACCATCTTCTGGTCAGGCTTGATACGCGCGTGCATCATCGGATCACCCACAAGGCGCACGAGGCCCGCGGGATCGGCGAACTCGTTGTTGCGGAGCGTGACGACCGCCCCCTTGGGACCCGCCTCTACCTTCTCGACATTGGCCGTCCGGCACAGCGACTTGATGAGGATGATCTTGAGCAGCGCTTCGACCTCATCCGGCAATGGGCCGAAGCGGTCGATCAGTTCCGCGCCGGCCGCATCGATCTCGCGGGCGTCGACGAGATCGCCAAGCTGGCGATAAAGCTGCATCCTGACCTGCAGGTCAGGCACATAGTGCTCGGGAATCATCACCGGCATGCCGAGCGAAATCTGCGGGCTCCACTCGTTGCGCTCCTCATAGTTCTCCTCCCCGGTCTTCAGTGAAGCGACGGCCTCCTCGAGCATCGACTGGTAGAGCTCGTAGCCGACCTCCTTGATGTGACCGGACTGCTCTTCGCCGAGCAGGTTTCCCGCGCCGCGAATGTCGAGGTCGTGGCTCGCAAGCTGGAACCCGGCGCCTAGGGTTTCCAGCGACTGCAGTACCGTCAGCCGCCGTTCGGCCGTGTCAGTGAGTTTTCGGTCGGCCGGTACGGTGAACAGCGCATAGGCGCGCTGCTTGGAACGGCCGATTCGGCCACGAATCTGGTAGAGCTGGGCAAGGCCGAAATGGTCGGCGAGGTGCACCACCAGCGTATTGGCGTTGGGGATGTCGAGCCCTGATTCGACGATCGTCGTGGCCACCAGCACGTCGAACTTGCCGTCATAGAAATTGTTCATGATGTCGTCGAGTTCGGTCGCCGGCATCTGCCCGTTGGCGACTACGAACGAAACCTCCGGCACCTGGGTGCGCAGGAACTCGGCGATATCGGGTTGATCCTTGATGCGAGGAACCACGTAGAAGGTCTGGCCGCCTCTGTACTTTTCCCGAAGCAACGCCTCGCGAATCGACAGCGGGTCGAAGGGCGAAACGAAGGTGCGGATGGCGAGGCGATCAATCGGCGGGGTTGCCAGCAGCGACAGGTCGCGGACGCCGGTCAGCGCCAATTGCAGCGTCCGCGGGATCGGGGTCGCGGTCAGGGTCAGTACGTGCACGCTGTCGCGCAGCGATTTCAGCCGCTCCTTGTGGCCGACGCCGAAGTGCTGCTCCTCATCGACCACCACGAGGCCGAGGTTCTTGAACTCGATGGATTTCGACAGCAGCGCGTGGGTGCCGACGACGATATCGACCTGTCCGTTGGCGAGCCCTTCCTTTGTGGCCTTCAGCTCGGCCGAGGTCACGAGACGGGAGGCCTGCGCGACCCGAACCGGCAGGCCCGCGAACCGCTCCTTGAAGGTTTTGAAGTGCTGGCGCGCGAGCAGCGTCGTCGGCACGACCACCGCAACCTGCTTGCCCGAGAGGGCAACGAGGAAGGCGGCGCGCAGCGCCACTTCGGTCTTGCCAAAACCCACGTCGCCGCAGACCAGCCGGTCCATCACCTTGCCCGAAGTCAGGTCGTCGAAGATGGCTTCGATCGCGGCAAGCTGATCCTCCGTTTCCTCATAGGGGAAGCGGGCGGCGAATTCTTCGTAGGCGCCCGACGGCAATTCCACGGGCTCGGCCTTGCTCAGCATGCGCGCGGCCGCGATCCGGATGAGCTGCTCCGCCATGTCGCGGATACGCTGCTTGAGCTTGCTCTTCTTGGCCTGCCACGCGACGCCGCCGAGCCTGTCGAGCTGGACGCCTGTATCTTCCGAGCCATAGCGGGACAGGAGCTCGATGTTCTCGACCGGCAAATAGAGCTTGCCGCCCGCATATTCGATCTCGACACAATCATGGGGCGCCCCGCCCGCCTCGATCGCCTTGAGGCCGAGAAAACGTCCGATGCCGTGATCGACGTGCACCACGAGATCCCCGGCGGCGAGGCTTGTCGCCTCGGTCAGGGCGTCCGAGGCTTTCTTGCGCCGCTGCGGACGCAGCAGCCGTTCGCCGAGGATGTCCTGCTCGGAGAGCACGACCATCTCATTGGTGGAAAAGCCGCTTTCGAGCCCGAGCACCGCCAGCGCGGTGGCGTTGGGCGAGGTCGTTTCGGCATCGCGCCAATTCTCGGCCAGGCGCGGGTGGGCAAGCCCATGGTCCTTCAGCACCTGCGCCATGCGATCGCGCGAGCCTTCGGACCAGCAGGTGATGATCGAACGCCGCCCGGCCTTGCGCTGCTCGGCCAGCAAGTTGACGACTGCCTCGAACAGGTTCGTGTCCGCGGCTTGCCGCTCGGCAGCGAAATTGTGGGCCAGCCGCCCGCCGGCATCCTCGACCCTAGTGCCCGAGCCGGGCGGCAGGAACGGGGTAAGCTGCACCACCTCCCCGTTGGCAAGGCCATAGGGCGTCCCCTCCACCCCATAGAGCAGTTCCGGCGCGATCGGCTTGTAGGGCGCGCCGGTAGTCGCCGCGTTCACGACCGTCCGGGCATGCTCGCGCGCCTCATAATAATCCTTGATCTGGGTCTGGCGGTCGGCAAACGCCTCGCGGGCCTGATCGTCGAAGACGAAAGGTGCATCCCCGACATAGGCCCCGAGCCCTTCCATGCTCTCATAGAAGAACGGCAGCCAGTGTTCGACGCCGGGAAAGCGCTGCCCGGCGCTGACGGCGGCATAGAGCGGATCGCCCGCCGTATTGCCGCCGAAGGTTGCCGTGTAATTGGCGCGGAAGCGGCGGATGCTCTCCTCGTCGAGCAGCACTTCGCTCATCGGCGCCAGCGCGATCGACTTGAGGTTGCCCGTGGTGCGCTGCGAGCCGGCATCGAAAGTGCGGATGGTTTCGAGCTGCTTGCCGAAGAAATCGAAGCGCAGCGGCGATTCCATGCCGGCCGGATAAAGGTCGACGAGGCCGCCACGCACCGCGAACTCGCCGGTTTCGCGCACCGTCGGCACCCGCAAATAGCCGTTGCCAGCGGCCCACGCGATCAGCCGCTCGCTGTCGACCACCTGCCCCGCCTTGGCGGTGAACGACATGCCGCCGACGACATCCACAGGCGGCAGCTTCTGGATCAGCGCGTTGACCGTGGTCAGCACCACCGCGCCCTTTTCGGCATGGTTGGCCAGCAACGACAGCGTCGTCATGCGCGCGGCGATCGTCACCCCGTTTGGCGACACCCGGTCATAGGGCAGGCAGTCCCATGCCGGCAGCGACAGGATGGGATGGCCCGGAAGCAATTGCCCGAGAATCTCGGCGGTGCGCTCCAGCCGCCGGCCGTCGCGGGCGACGAACACCAGGCTGACCGGAGCCTCCGGCGAGGCCTTGAGGCGCGCTTCGATGCGACGCGCCAGCACGATCGGCTGCATGCCGTCCGGAACATTGGCGATGATCCGGTTTGGCCGGAGGTCCGTCGGCAGGTCGGGTTTGACGTTCATTTGCGCGCCGCCATGGTTTGCCGGAAATCCACGAGTCGCCCGAGTAGTTCCCGATCGACGCCCTCGGGCGGCACTTCCTGCCCGACGACCCACTTCAAAAGGTCGGTATCGGCCTCGTCCATCAGTTTCTCCAGCTCATCGAGCGCGACCGGATCTAGCCCATCCACATGCGCGTCCGCATAGGGCCCGAGCACCAGGTCCATCTCCTTGGTGCCGCGATGCCAGGCGCGATATCGCAGCCGCCGCCGGCGCGCCTCGAGTCCATCAATAGCAATGTGCTCATCGGCGCTTTTTGGGGCGTCCATGGTCGGGCAGGCCTCTCGATGTGGAACTTTCATTTAAGCCGGGGGACGCCCAAGCTCAACCATTGATATTTCGACTTTTCGTATATACGTAAAACATGGAAATCAGCTTTGATCCAGCCAAGCGGGAAAAAACACTGCGGGAGCGGGGCTTGGATTTTCTCGATGCTTCGAATGTTTTTGCAGGGCCAACGTTCCGCTGGATCGACTATCGCTTCGACTATGGCGAGGATCGAGTGATCACCATTGGCAGGCTTCGCGGCCGCATGGTCGTCCTGGTTTGGACGCAGCGAGGCACATAATCTCCATGAGGAAGGCAAATGAGCGCGAACAAGCCCGTTACGGAAAGCACCTGGGTTGATCCCGACGACGCTCCCGAACTTACCGAAGAGTGGTTCCAGCAAGCGGATCAATATGAGGGAGAGAAACTGGTTCGGCGCGGCCGGCCGCCTGCCGAAAAGCCCAAAACGGCAATTTCCATCAGGGTGGATGCCGAAGTCCTTGAACGCTTCCGGGCGGCTGGCCCCGGCTGGCAGGGGCGCATGAACGAGGTGTTGCGCAAAGCGGTCGGTCTCTGAGACGTGCCGCGCCCATCCTCGCTCGATCCGCTGTTCCGTTCGCTGCACTCCCTAAAGGGCGTGGGGCCGCAGCTGTCTGCGCTGATGACGCGGTTTTTCGGGGCCGGTGACGGCCAGGAGGCGATCGCGCTCGATGTGCTGATGCACATGCCGGTGGGCGCCATCGACCGGCGGCGGATGGATGGCGTTGCCAACACCTATGTCGGGCATGTGGCGACGCTGAAACTCCACATCGACCGGCACCAGCCCGGCCCCCGCGGAAAGCCGCAGGTACCGCATCGGGTGTTCGCGCATGACGAGACCGGCGACATCCAGCTCGTCTTCTTCCGCGCCACCGGTGGCTGGGTGGAAAAGGCGCTGCCGGTTGGGGAGGAGCGGTATGTCTCGGGCGAGATCGGCTTCTTCATGGGCGAAAAGCAGATCACCCATCCGGATTTCATCGTCGAGCCGGAAAAGTTCGACACATTGCCGCTGGTGCAGCCGGTCTATCCGCTGACGCAGGGGCTTTCCTCCAAGGCGCTGACCAAGGTCGTGCGGCAGGTCGTCGATACCCTTCCGGACCTGCCGGAGTGGATGTCCGAGGACCGCCGGGACGCCTTTGGGTGGCCCGGCTTTTCCGACGCCATGCGAACCGTGCACCTGCCGCAATCGCCGGCTGATGGCGACCTTGCCTCCCCTCCCCGCATGCGCCTCGCCTATGACGAATATTTTGCCGGCCAGCTCGCCCTGATGCTGGTGCGCTCTGCCCTCGTCGCCCCACGCGGTATCGCCAGGAAGATGACCGGTGAGATTTCGGCACGGGTGGAAGCCGCCCTGCCCTTCGCGCTCACCGCTGGCCAGCAGCAAGCCATCGCTGACATTCGCGTCGACCTCGCCGCGCCCGAGCGAATGTCGCGGCTGGTGCAGGGCGATGTCGGCGCCGGCAAGACCGTAGTGGCGCTGATGGCGATGGCAGCGGTAGCCGAGTCGGGCGCGCAATCAGCATTGATGGCCCCAACCGAGCTGCTGGCCGCGCAGCATTTCAAGACGCTAAAACCGCTGGCCGACGCCGCCGGGCTCAACATCGCCATGCTCACCGGGCGGCAGACGCCCAGCGAACGGCGCGCCGCGCTCGCGGCCATCGCCAGCGGCGAAGTGGCGATCATCGTGGGCACGCACGCACTGTTCCAGGCAGGCGTGGAATTCCACGATCTTGGCCTCACCGTCGTCGACGAACAGCACCGATTCGGCGTCCACCAGCGGCTGGCGCTGAGCGAAAAAGGCCGGCACGCTGACCTCCTGGTGATGACGGCGACCCCAATTCCGCGCACGCTGGTGCTCACCCATTTCGGCGACATGGCCGTGAGCATTTTGCGCGAAAAACCGGCCGGCCGGCAGCCGATCGACACCGCCATCCTGCCGATGAGCCAGTACGACCGGGTGATCTCCCGTCTGCAGGCCCGGGTCGAGGAAGGCGCGCAGGCCTTCTGGGTGTGCCCCTTGGTGGAGGAATCGGACGTGCTCGACGTGGTCGCCGCCGAGGACCGCTACGCGGAGCTGAAGAAGGTTTTTGGCGACCAGGTTGCCTTGGTTCACGGCCGGCTGAGCGCCGCCGAAAAGCAGGCCGCCATGGACCGCTTCATCCGCAACGAGGCGAAAATCCTGGTCGCGACAACCGTGATTGAAGTCGGCGTCGACGTCCCCAACGCCACCATCATGATCATCGAGCACGCCGAGCGCTTCGGGCTGGCGCAACTGCACCAACTTCGCGGGCGGGTCGGGCGCGGCGCTGAACGCTCGGCCTGCCTGCTGCTTTTCAAGGAGCCGCTGAGCGATACCGCCAAGGCCCGACTGGAAACCATCCGCTCGACCGAGGACGGTTTTGTCATCGCCGAGCGCGACCTCGAACTGCGCGGACAAGGCGACCTGCTCGGCACGCGGCAATCGGGCATGCCGGGCTATCACCTCGCCGTGCCCGACGTGCACCGGCATTTGCTGGAATTCGCGCATGAGGACGCGCGAGTGGCGCTGGCGGAAAATCCAGGCCTCACCGGCGAGCGGGGCGAGGCGCTGCGGACGCTGCTCTATCTCTTCCGCAAGGATCAGGCGGTGCAGTTGATCCGGGCGGGGTAAATGAGAGGGGAGCGGAGTGTTGGAAAGGCGGCAGGGCTATCGGGAAGGGAGCAAGGAAAACGGAGCTTCCCGCCTTCGCGAGAATGACCTGCAGGAAAATTTCTCAAGCTGAACCACCGGCCCAACCTGACACTTACCAAGGCCGAACGCTCAGGCCGTGGACTATACCCCACGTCATTCCCGCGAAGGCGGGAATCTCTGTTTTCAGTTCTGGCCCCAGCCTAACGGCCCCTCCCCGCCCTACTCCACCGTCACGCTCTTGGCCAAATTCCGCGGCTGGTCCACATCCGTCCCCATCATCACGGCCGTATGATAGGCCAGCAGCTGCACCGGGATCAGCGACAGGATCGGCGCCACGAAAGGGTGCACCTTGGGCATGATGATGATGTCGGCAACCCCGTGCCCAACGGTCTCCGCCCCCTGCTCGTCGG
>DATJHO010000044.1:0-4513 GCA_035493835.1 Devosiaceae bacterium | reverse complement strand
GGACGGTGCAGTAACCCTCCCGCCGCGATCGGTGACGGCGCTGGTGGCAGGGTCGAAGAGCTAGTCTGGGGCCGGCCGGTTCGCGCAGTCACGACTAAAGCCGGCATTCAGTTGCCTCAGCGGCGCTACCAACTACTCCGCAGCCGCGCTCTCGACCAGGCCTCCCGCCTTTTCGATGAAGGCGATGACCTCGTCCAAACCGTCGCGGCGCAGCAGGTCGGTGAAGACATAGGGGCGCCCTTCGCGCACCTTCTGGGTGTCGCGCTCCCTCACCTCGAGGCTGGCATTGACGTAAGGGGCGAGGTGGGCCTTGTTGATGATCAGCAGGTCGGAGCGCGAAATGGCGGGGCCTCCCTTGCGCGGGATCTTTTCGCCCTCGGCGACTGAAATCACGTAGAGCGTGATGTCGGCGAGGTCGGGCGAGAAGGTCGCGGCGAGATTGTCGCCACCCGATTCGATCAGGACGATGTCGAGGTCGGGAAAGCGCCGGTTGAGATCGGCGATGGCGGCGAGATTGATGGAGGCGTCCTCGCGGATGGCGGTATGGGGGCAGCCGCCGGTCTCGACCCCGACGATCCGATCCTCGGAGATCGCCTGCACCCGCGCCAGGATCAGCGCGTCCTCGCGGGTAAAGATGTCGTTGGTGACGACCGCCATCGAATAGCGGTCGCGCAGCGCCTTCAGCAGCATTTCGCAGAGCGTGGTCTTGCCGGAGCCGACCGGGCCGCCGATACCGATGCGCAAGGGGCCGTTGGGCGATTTCATAGCAACCTCAGGACAACGAGAACGAGCAAGCCTACCCCGATCGCGAGACTGAGCGGGGAATAATTCTTGCGGTCGAGCGTGCGAAAGGGCTCTACGGGCCTCCGCGCCGCCCACCCGGCGGTGTAGCCGAGGGCGCCACGGGCGATAAAGACGACCGCAGCCAGCAAAGCCAAGAGGGTCAGCCAGAGCCCGCCGCTCGTATGGTCGGCGACCGAGAAGGTGATGACGCACGCTGCCAAGGCCAGCAGGAACACCCCGAACGATTGGTATTTCGGCGGCATGTGCTCGATGCCCGGGGCGCCAATGACGGAGCGGGCGAGGAGCTTTTCGTCGCGAATGGGCCAGAGGAAGCCGACGCTCCACAACAGGTGGGCAAGGGCGATAGCGAGCAATGCGATGCCGATGATCGCGGCGATGATTCCGGCTGCAATGTCCATCAGGCTGGCCCCCTCATGAGCGGAAGATGCGCGGCTCGAGCCCTTCGTGCCGCATCTGCGCGATGTCGGCCGCATAGGCGATTGCGCCCAGATCGGCAAGGGTGGCGTTGGCAGCAGCGGCCGCAAGGCGGGCGATATCGGGCTCGAGGGTGGCCATGACCGAAAGGCCGGCGGTCTGCCCGAGCGGCACCAACCGCACGGCGACCGACACCTGGGTGTGAACCGCCGCAGTCAGGAAGCCGATCAGCGTTTCGGCCAGCGGCACGCCGTGGGCGGCCGCCGCGGCGCCGACGACGATCGGGTAGGGGCAGGGCGCCGGCAGCCGTGAAAACACATCGGACGGCCATGCGCGCGCCGCGATGACGAAGGCATCGCCCGTTGTCAGCGTCTCGGCGTGGCGTTCGGCAGCGGGCGTGAGGGCGAGGTAGAGTTCGGCCAGTTCATCGAGCTTTTTCGCGTCGGGCTGGGCGTGAAAGGCCTGGGCGAGGAAGATCGCATCGGTTCTGTGACCGCCATGGGTAAGCGCGCCGTAGAGCCAGTCTCTCAGGCTAGGCGCGTCGGTCACGACCCGGCCCGCAATCGCCGTCTCCAGCCCGGCCGACCAGGCAAACGCGCCCACCGGGAAAGCTGGTGAGAGCCAGGTCAGCAATTTCTGCAGGGCGGCGGGGGCGGTCATGCGGGGGCACTCAGCCGACCGGGATCGGCACCCGAAACAACCCTCACCCATCCTCCCCCGCAAGGGGGGAGGTGCCCGTCAGCGAAGGTTGATGGGCAATGCCTTCGCCGCGAACTCAGCCGGGCACCCTCCCCCTTGCGGGGAGGGTTGGGGAGGGGGTGTGCGCAAGAGGAGGCCGGGAAGCACGCCCGCGGCAGGTCGCCCCCGTAGTTCGCCTTATGCACGCTTCTGGCCACCTACCGCGCGCTCAGCGCGTGCGGCTGTTCGCCGTGGCCGTGCTGGTAGGCGCCGTGCTCCGGTGAAAAATGCTCGACGGTTTCGGTGACCGTCGCGCCGAGCCCGAGGAGCATGTCGCGAATGATGCGATCGCGCCCGATGATGATGCGGCTTTTTTCGATCTGCGCCGGCAGGTGCCGATTGCCGATGTGCCAGGCAAGCCTGGCGATATGGGCGGCGTCGCGGCCACGGATCTCATAAACCGGCTCGTCGGCGGCAATGATGCCGACGAGCCGCTCGTCTTCCAGCCGCAGGCGATCGCCATGGCCGAGCGTTACCGGTTCGGGAAAGTCGACCAAAATCTCTTCGCCCTTGGGTAAGGTCAGCAGCTTGCGGCGCAGGCGGCGCTGGTCGTGGGCCAGAGTCAGGCTGTCGAAGGGGACGCCCTTGGCGGTCGCGGCGGGCAAATGGGCGGTGACACGGAACATCGGGTTTCCTTTTATGCCGCAGCTTTAGGCCGTCAGATCGGACTATGAAAGAGCCGCACGATCCAGCTCAACTGGTAGGTGAACTGCAGCAGCGCGACTATGAGGTGATAGGTCCGGTTGCTGGTCACGATAGCGCCGATGCACAGCAGGATCCCCAGCGGCAACGCGATTGCGTATTCAGGGTCGAGGCCGCTGAAATAGTTCGGCTGCTTGATCGCGTTGTCGAACAGGTCGAAGATGATGGTGATAGCAAACAGGCCGAAAAACCAGGCCCGCCGCGACATGAAGAAATCTTCGTAGCCATGATATTCCTTGATGTCGTCGGGAAACAACAGCACCGAGAGCAGAAACAGCGCGGTGCAGTAGGCGATCAGGAACAAGAAGGCGCCGAAGTTCCAGAACTTTACCTCGAAGAGCGCAAATTCCCACCACCAGAACTGAACCAGAGTCAGAAAGATCGCGCCCGCCCAGATCAGGTGGGTGACGTAGAGCTTGGCGCGTCCGGGGTGCTGGATGAAGCCCGCGAAACCCACCAGCAGGCGTGCCATCCCGAGCCCGATCACTGTCCCCAGGAGGATGCGAAGGTGGATGAAAAGGTCGCTGCCGGCGCTCGCGGCCATTGAGGTCAGGGCGTCTCGTCGACGTTAGAACAGGTCAGGACCGGCTTGGCGTTGGCGCCCTGGGTTTCGTCGTAGAGGCTGGCGTCGTTGCCCTTGGTCCACCACACATATTTGCCGGCCGCGTATTTGGCGCCCGATCCGGAAAGGACGGTGTTGAACACCAGTGTTGCGCCATCAAGCGAGATCAGCGCCAGGTAGTTTGGCGCGGCGTTGATATAGTCGACCGAGAGGGAGTCCGTGTCGCCCCTGCAGCCATACTTGATCGTCTTGCGCTCGAAATCGCCAGTCGTGCCGAGGAAAATGGTAAGCGCACTGCTCGGAACCGGCGCGGCCACAGCCGGCGTCGCCGCTGAAGCGGCCGGAGCCGCTGGGGCGGTCGTTGCCGCCGGAGCCGGCGTCGGCGCGGCGGGGGCCGGTGAGGCGGCCAGCGCCGGGCTTGCAGCCAGGGCAGCAAGCGGCAGCAACAAGGCGACAGAGCAAAGTCTCATGGCAGGACCTCCCGATTCGCCGGATCAGCATAACCCGGCGCGGGCTTGGCGTGAACCGGCGGTCGGTTAGCCGCCGGCCGCGTAGACCATCAGGAATGCGAGAACGACTGCCACGAGGTCTTCGAGCAGCCCGGCCGGCAGATCGCGCCCGAAGGCGGCCGCCATGTACTTTCGCGCTTCGGCGCCACCAAGCGTGCCTATTACGGCTCCGACGACGCCGAGCACCAGCCCGATGATCCAGTTGCCTGAGGGCAGGCCGACGACGAGGCCCGCAAGTCCACCGGTGACGATCCGCCCGCCGAACTGCATCGGCACCTTGCGGCTGGGCGTATTCGGCAACTGGTCGCCTACCAATTCAAGGATCGCGAGAATGCTCAGGATGATGACGGTGATGATGTTGCCGGCAAACGCGGCCCAGGTGCCGGATAGGTTGATCCAACCCAGATAGGCGCCCCAGCTCACGGCCGCGAGCGGCGTAGCGGCCCTGAGGCCGGCCGTAATGCCAAGTACCAATACTGCAACGTAAAACATGATGCCCCCTCCCGTTATCGAAGTGGAGCTTAGTCTTGGTAGCTATGGAAGCATAGCATCAAAGTGCTGCGAGTTGGCCGCCCGGAACAAGTGGTAGTTGATGTCGAGGCGTGCTGCGCGCTGGAACTATTTCTTGCCCGGCCAGAAGCTTGGCTCAAGCACCTGCTCGGCTGGAAAATATGCTCCCGGTGTGGATCGGCGTGGGGTCCCGACGCCGATCGGCGTGGCAAGCCTTTGAATTGATTAGCGCAGATGGGATCAACCCTTGGCGCCGAAACACAGTTTAGCCGCC
>DATJHO010000043.1:0-62820 GCA_035493835.1 Devosiaceae bacterium | reverse complement strand
GAGCCTCGCCGACGCGATCGGGGCTTGGGATCGAGCACAAGGTCTACCGGACCCGGTTGCTGGCGCTTGCCCGGACCTCGATCACAGCGCCCGCCTTCGCCGCTGCCGGCTTGGCGGACACCTGGAGCAGTAGAAACAGCCCCTGCTCCCGATCGACGCGATCGTGCCTACGATCAGGTACCGACTCTCGACCCCGGACCGGAACGACTTCCGACCCACCGACCTCCCCCCGCCGACCGTTCGTCGCGACCGCGCGTTCGTGGGGGATGGGGTGAGGATAATGCGGCTGCAACGGGCGGGGATAGGTCGACGGCGTGGCCGTGCCACCCTGCCCCCTCCCCCTTGCAGGGGTGGGGGGGCTTGCGGAGGCACTGCTTCGGGGAAGGCCCCCATCCGGCTGCCGCCACCCTCCCCGCAGGGGGGAGGGAGCGAAGGAGCCGCCTGCCGGTAGAAGGGTCAGCAGCCCGGCGAGAACCTCATTCCCACTCGCGGTGCTTCTTGCCCTTTTTCGTCTTCACACCGTCCAGCGCGTATTTGGCGAGCTCAATCCCCAGCGCCTTTTCGACCGGCGGGTAGACGGCGGGATCGATGACGCTGGAGGCGAGCGGGATCACCTTTTTCGGCACATGCAGTATAAAAACATACATGCCCTCGCGGAGCTGGCCGGCGGAAAGCGGGGTGCCGGAGGCATCCAGGGTGGAGATGATGTCGGGGAAGGTCGCAAGGCGGCAGCCGCCGGCGTCATCGATCGCCATGTATTCGTTCATGGTGTGGATGGTGATCGCCTTGTCGCCGTCGCCAAGGATGAATTTGCCGATATCGAAGGCTTCCTTGGTATAGACGAGGTCCTTTTTCGTCACCGTCCCCTTCGCGAGGATGCTGCCGCCGGTGGTCTTGACGATGGCATCGATCACCGCCGACCCGCCCTTGCGTTCCGCCGCTATGATGGCTTCGCCCAGTTGCAGCGCCAGCGAGATGCCACCAAGCGCTGCGTTGTCGCGCACATATTTTGCCCTGAGCGGGTTGCGGGCCGAGGCGATGAAGCCGCCGGACATGTCGGAGGCCGTGCGCAGGATCGGCGAGATCTTTGCCGTCGCGCCGCGGACAACCAGTTCGATGTAGCGGTTTTCCGCCCGGTTGCCGCCCACCGCGGTCTGGATCATCTGCTCGGGCGAGCCGGCCATGCCGATGGAACCCATGTCGCCGGTGGGGTGTGCCCGCATGTCGCCAACCGCATCAACCACTTTCGTGCCGAGCACAGCCGCGGGCAGCCAGCCATTAAGCGTGGACGACTTGCCGTTCTGGCCGATGATGAGGCCGGCGATCTTTTCGCCCAGCGCCTCCTGCAGCAACTCCACCGCCTTGATGTAGTCGCGGCCCTGCATCTCCCAGGCTGTGGTCGAGGCCGGCGCGCCGATGGCGGCGGCGGTCGCCACCCAATCCTTGGGCCGCAATTCCTCGATGTCGACCAGTTCGGGCTTGCCGATGCTGACGGCCGCATAGCCGAGCATGCGGCCATGATCGGCCCACCCGCCACCGCCAGCGGCATAAACCGAGCCGCCCTTCACCGCCGGCTCGACGTCCTTTTCCGTGAGAATGCGACCCAAGATTCTTGCTCCGTTTAACTCGCGTTTCGCGTGGGCGAAGGCCCCCTCACCCGGCCGCCGCTGCGCTCGGCCGACCTCTCCCCGTCGGGGAGAGGTCCGTCCGGCAGGACGGGGTGAGGGGCCCAGGCCATCATAAATACCTAGCACGCTCCCCACCTCATCCTGAGCTTGTCGAAGGATGGGCCGCCAGCTCAGTGCCAGGGCCCTCGTGGTTCGACAGGCTCACCATGAGGGCCGCCCATATGGCCTACCCCAATTCCTTATCCAGTCGCTTCACCGCCTCGAGCAGCACTGCCGCCCCCAATGCGATGTCGTCGGTTTCCGCAAACTCGTCCGGGGTGTGGCTGCGGCCGCCGAGGCAGGGGATGAAGATCATCGCCGCCTTGGAGAGCCGCGCCATCCAGGCGGTGTCGTGGCCGGCGCCGGACGCCATGCGGCGATGGCGGGCCCCGACCGCAACACAGGCGGCGTCGAGGACATCAAGCACGTCCGCGTCGCCCGGTGTGGGCATATTGTCGGAAATGGTAACCGGCGGGTCGATGGTGACGCCCGTCGCGGCCGCAACGGAGCGGGCGAGGTCGGCGACCTCGGCAATGAAGGCCTCCATGTCGGGGCGCAGTTCGGCCCGCGCATCGATCAGGAGCCGCGCCCGCGACGGGATGACGTTGGCCGCGTTGGGTTCGATCTCGAACTCGCCGACGGTGGCCGCGAAATGGGTCGGCCCCTTCGCCTTTTCCATTGCCAGCGCCTCGATGCCAAGGACGAGGCGCGCCGCGGCGGTCAGCGCATCGAGCCGGTGCCCCATGCGGGTGGTGCCGGCATGATCGGCGCGGCCGGTGACGATGATCTCGATGCGGGTGATGCCGGCAATGGCGGTGACGACGCCGATGTCCTCCCCTGCCTGTTCGAGCACGGTGCCCTGCTCAATGTGGAGCTCGAGAAAGGCCTTTATGTCCGTTCGCCGGGGCTCGATAAGCCGCGCCGGATCGCCGCCGACCGAGGCAATGCCCGCGGCGAGCGTCTGCCCCTCGGCCTCGCGCGAAAACATTGCGGGCGTAAGCTGTCCCGCCATGCCGCGGCTGCCGACGCAGGAAATGCCGAAGGCCGAAACCTCCTCGGCGAGGAAATCGATCACTTCCAGGTCGTGTTCGAGGGTAATCCCCTCATCGCGCAGCGTGCGGGCGACTTCGAGCGCCGCCGAGACCCCGGCGATGCCATCGAACCGGCCGCCGCCAGGCACGGTATCCGAATGCGAGCCCACCATGATGGTACCGCGCCCGGAATCGCGCCCCAGCCGCCGACCGATGAGATTGCCGGCCGCATCGATGCGCGTTTCAAGCCCCGCCGCCTCGAAGCGGCGGACCAGATACTGGCGCCCCGCAAGGAACATCGGCGTGAACGACCGCCGCGTCCAGGGGTGATCCGGCTCCGTGATGGCGGCGAGGTCGGATATGTCCTCGGTGATGCGGGCGGGTGTGACGGGGAGGTTGCGGGTCACGGGGTAGCTCCGCGTTTGTGGGTGGCAGGGTTTCCACTGCCCGAGACGGCGCTACGGATTCTCCGGCGTTTGATGGCGAGGTCGGTGCTCATGAAGAACCCCCACCCCTGACCCCTCCCCGCAGGGGGGAGGGAGACGATGTGGCACGGCTGTGGCTCGCATTCACCTCCGGCCGCATAAAACGGCCGGTGCCGGGCTCGGCCAGCACGTTGGTGCCATCGAAGGCGAGATTGCCGCGGAGCCAGGTGGCATCCACGGTCCAGGGGAGTTCGAGGCCGTTGTAGGGGGACCAGCCGACGACGTTGTGGCCGCTGGCCGCCGCGTCGTAGGTTTTCGGGCGGTTGACCAGCACCGTGATGTCGGCGTCCTTGCCCATTTCCAGCGCACCCTTCCGGTGATCGAGCCGGAAATGCTTTGCCGGGTTTTCGGCCATCAGCCTTGCCGCCCAGGTCAGCGGCACATTGCGCTCGAGCGCGCCCTTGACGAAGAGCGGCACCATCACTTCGAGCCCGGGCACGCCGGAGGAATTTGCGAACATGGCGGGGCTGGTTTTCCGCTCCTCGGACCAGCTCACGTGATCGGTCGAGACCAGCGTGACATTGCCGGCGGCCACATGCTGCCAGAGTTTTTCCACCTCCGCGCGCGGGCGGATGGGCGGGTTAATCTTGGCCTTGCCGCCGAGGCGCCGGACGTCGTTCTCCTCGTCGAGGACAAGGTAGTGGATGCAGCATTCGATGGTCGCGGCAAACCCTTCGGCGCGGTAGCGCGCCGCGATGTCGTAGCCGCGGCCGAGCGAGCAGTGCACGATATGGGCCGGGCAGCCGGTTTCGGCGCCGGTCTCGTAGACCTGGAGGGTCGCAAGGATTTCGGTGAGCGGCGGGCGGGAGAGTCCGTGGGCGCGCCAATCGGTGATGCCCTGGGCCTTCACCTTCTCGATCGCGGCGCGGACGAACTCGTCGTCCTCGTTGTGGACGCCCGCCGCCAGGCCAGTGGGCGCGATCGCCGCAAAAACCTCGGCCAGGAGCATTGGCGGGATGCGCGGAAAGCGCTTGGGGTGGGTGCCAAAAGTCGAAAACTTGAACGCGGAAACCCCCGCCTCGACCATTTCGGCGATGCGGCTCGCGCCCTCCTGCGGATCGATGGTGCCGTAGAGCGCGAAATCGACGCGAGCCTGGGGGCTCGCGTGCGCGACCTTCTTGCGCACCGCGTAAGCGGAGGTGACCACATTACCCTCGTCATAGGGCATGTCGACGATGGTGGTGACGCCGCCGGCCGCCGCCGAGCGGGTGGACCAGATGAAATCCTCCTGGTCCTTCTGGCTCAGCGAATGCACCTGCGCGTCGATCGCGCCAGGAAGGATCAGCGCGTCGCCGAGATCGTGGCGCTCATGGGCGGCCGGCGCCGGGCCGTCGCCGATGGCGCCGATCTTTTCGCCGGAAATCGCAACAAAGCCGCGCTCAATGATGCGATCGGGAAGCACCAGGGTGCCGATGAGGACGGTATCGAAATCGGACATTTTTACCTGCGGCGTTGGTCATGGAGCAAAGCCCAGTGACCTCATGGTGAGCTTGTCGAACCACGAGGTCACGGCCGTGCAAGTTGCCCTCGTCCTTCGACAGGCTCAGGATGAGGGCAACTCCTGAACGGTTCAAGCGAAACCTATTAGGCTAGCCCCCCTCACCCGGCTTCCGCTTCGCTCAGCCGACCTTGCCCCGAGGGGGAAGGAATCCGCCAGCGCTGAGCCCTCTTATTCCTCCCCGTCGGGGAGAGGCCAGTCCGGCAGGACCGGGTGAGGGGTTCACCCCGCCCGCCCGCTGCGCGCCATCAGCATGCGCTCGAGAGCCGAAAGGCCGTCATAGATCAGCACCGCCAGCACCGCGACGATGAGGCCGCCCTGCAGCACCCAGGCGGTGTTGTCGGTGGTGAGGCCGGCGATGATCACTTCACCCAGCGTGTGGGCGGCAACGGTTGAGCCGATGGTGGCGGTCGCGACGGAAACCACCACTGAGAAACGGATGCCGGCGAGGATCACCGGCAGGGCGAGCGGCAATTCCACTTGCAGCAGGCGCTGGGCGCCGGTCATGCCGACCCCGAGCGCGGCTTCGGTGACCTCCGGCTGCAGCGTGGTGAGGCCGGTAAGGGCGTTTTCAAAGATCGGCAGCAGGCCATAGAGGAACAGCGCCACGAGTGTCGGGGCGGTGCCGAAACCCAGAAGCGGCACGGCGATGGCCAGCACCGCGACGGGGGGGAAAGTCTGGCCGATATTGGCGAGGCTGCGCGACAGCGGCAGGAATTCGCGCCCGAACGGGCGGGTGACGAGAATGGCGAGCCCTACCGCCACCACGGTCGAGGCGATGGTCGCGATGGCAACGATCTGCAGATGGTTGATGACGAGGCCCAAAAGGCTCGACTGGGTATAGATCGGCGGCTGCCCGAACTTGGTCAGCGGCTGCAGCAGGCCGGCAAAGGTTTGGGGCGTGACGATGAAGGCAACGAGCAGCGCCAGCACGGCGAGGCGGATTACAACGCTTATCCCCCGCTTCATGCCGGTCTCCCGGCCCTCTGCTCGAGATCGTTGCGGCTCACCATGCCGATGATGGCGCCGGAGGGGTCGCTCACCGGCAGCGCGTCGCGGCGCGACCACAGGCACTCGGCATAGGCGTCGCGCAGCGTCATCGACATCGGCATCGGCGCGCCTTCTGCCTGCCCCGCATGGGCGATTTCGCCGATTGTCGACAGCGACAGCAGCCGGAAGGGCCGTTCGCCGGTGCCGATCAGTTCGCCCACGAACTCGGTCGCGGGACGGGCGATGATCTCGGCGGGCGGGGCATATTGCAGGAGCTTGCCCTGGTCCATGACGGCGATGCGGTCGCCCAGATGGATCGCCTCTTCCATGTCGTGGGTGACCAAGACGATAGTGGTCTTCAGCTGCTTTTGAATGTCGAGCAAATCGTCCTGCGCCTTGGCGCGGATGATGGGATCGAGCGCGCCGAACGGCTCATCCATCAGCAGCACTTTTGGCGCAGCGGCCAGCGCGCGGGCGACGCCGACACGCTGTTGCTGGCCACCGGAAAGTTCGGCCGGCATGCGGTCGCGGAACTGGGCCGGGTCGAGCTGGAAGAGGTTCAACAGCTCATTGACCCGGGCGCCGACCTTTTCGCGCGGCCAGCCAAGCAATTGCGGCACCGTTGCGATGTTCTGCCCCACGGTGCGGTGCGGGAAGAGGCCGTGGCCCTGGATCGCATAGCCAATGCGGCGGCGGAGTTCGTAGGCCGGCATCGAGCGGTTGTCGACGCCGCTGATCTGGATGGTGCCGTCAGTCGGCTCGACCAGCCGGTTGATCATCCGCAACAGCGTGGTCTTGCCGGAGCCGGAGGTGCCCACGATCGTGACGATCTCACCCTTTTCGATCGAGAGCGAGACCCTGTCGACGACGGCGGTGCCGTCATAGGTCTTGGTGAGGTTTTCGATCTCGATCATGGGGCAGGCTCCGAGATGGTCGAAAACAACCCCCACCCGGCTGCCGCCACCCTCCCCTGAAGAGGGAGGGGGTTTGTGGCACGGCCGTGAACCATCGTCCCCCTCCCCCTTGAGGGGAGGGATCGGGTGGGGGTTGTTTGCCGCAAACGCAATGGGATCAATTCTCCCTCCCCTTCACACTCGTCATTTCCACCAGCGCGTCGAGCACGATGGCCGCCGCGAAGGCGAGCACCACGGTGGGGACGGCGCCAAGCAGCACCAGGTCAAGGGCAGTCTGGCCGATGCCCTGGAAGACGAAGACGCCAAAACCGCCGCCGCCGATCAGGGCGGCGACCGTGGCGAGACCGATATTCTGCACCAGCACGATGCGGATGCCGGTGAGGATGACCGGAAAGGCGAGCGGCATTTCGACCTGGAACAGGCGCTGGTTGTCGGTCATCCCCATGCCGCGCGCGGCATCGTCGGCCGCCGGCGGCACGCCGAGCAGGCCCACCACGGTGTTGGCGACCACCGGCAGCAGCGAATAAATGAAGAGCGCAACGATGGCCGGCGTAAAACCGATGCCGGAGACACCGATTGCGGCGGCGCCCGGAACATTGGCGGCGATCCAGGCGAGCGGGGCGATCAACAGGCCGAAAAGCGCGATCGAGGGGATGGTCTGGATGCCGTTGAGGATGTTGAGCACGATCGTCCTGAGGCGCGGCACGCGGTAGCAGAGGACGCCGAGTGGCACGCCGACGACGATCGCGGCAAAGAGCGAACCGAACGCCAAAATGACATGCGTGAGCCCCTCGCGCCAAAACGCGTCGGCGCGGACAAAATATTCCTTGAGAATGGAAAGGCCGTTCCAGTCCCCGCTCAGCATCAGCAGAGCGAGGGCGACGGCAGCCAGCAGCAGCACGCCGATGCGAGGCAGCGGTTTCAGACGCAGCCGGGTGAGGGCATCGGCGGCGAGCAGCAGGTAGCCGAAGAGCAGCACCCAGAAGCCGGCGCCGGGGGAAATGCGCGCCAGCGTGTTGCCGGGCGGGGTGAGAAACGGCGCGGTGCGGCCGATAAAGAACAGCAGCGCGGCCAGCGCCACGGCGCTGGTCAGCAGCCGCCACAGGGTCGGTGTACGGTAGAAGATCACGGGCAGCGATACGCCGACGATCAGCGCCACGAGCCCCGCCTCCATCGCCGGCAGCGCCTCGTAGATGATACGCGGCTGGCCCTGCACGATGCGGTTGGCCTTGAAGGTGGCAAAGGGCAGCAGCACCCATGCCACCGCAATGATGAGGGCGATCAGCACGCCCAGCTTGTCGATGACTGGCGCGCGGCGGGTCCTGGCTAAATCTGTCGCGGCCATTGCCATGACGAGTTGGCGGGAGGACCTGGCCCTCCCGCCCTTGGGCCTATTTCACGAGGCCGTTGGTCTTGAGGAAGTCGGCGGCAACCGCGCTTGCCGCCTCGCCGCCGACCTGCACCCGGCCATTGAGGGTCTGCAGGGTCTTGAGGTCGAGCTTGGCAAAGACCGGGGCCAGGAGCGTTTCGATCTGCGGATACTGCTTCAGCACCGCTTCACGGACGATGGGGGCCGGGTTGTAGACCGGCTGCACGCCCTTGTCGTCCTCAAGCACCACCAGCCCCGAGGGCGCAATGCCGCCATCAGTGCCATAGACCACGGCGGCATTGGCGCCGCTGGTCTGGTTGGCGGCGGCGGCAATGAAGGCCGCGGTGTCGCCGCCCGAAAGGGTGATGAGCTGGTCGGGCTTCAGGGAGAAGCCATAGGTCTTCTCGAAGGCGGGCAGCGCCGCGGGCGAGGAGACGAATTCGGCCGATGCCGCGAGCTTCACCTGGCCGCCGCCCGAGACCCACTTGCCGAAATCGGACCAGGTCTTGAGGTTGTTGCCGCTGGCGACTTCGTTGCGGAGCGCAACGCCCCAGGTGTTGTTGGCGGGCGCCGGCGTCAGCCAGACGATCTTGTTGGCGTCATAGTCGAGCTTCTTGACCTCGGCATAACCCTTGGCCGCGTCCTTCCAGACGGGATTGTCGGCCTCGTTGAAGAAGAAGGCGCCGTTGCCGGTATATTCGGGATAGAGGTCGATCTGGCCGGCGGTGATGGCCGAGCGCACGACCTTGGTGTCGCCGAGCTGGACCTTGTCGGTCACCGGAACGTTGTTGGCCTTGAGCACCTGCAGGATGATATTGCCCAGGACACCGCCTTCGGTATCGATCTTGGACGAGACGACGACCTGGGCATGAGCGGCGCTCACCGAGAAGGCCAAGGCTGCCATGGCGGCCAGCAGTTTGGTCGAAAGACGCATGATCCACTCCAGTCATGTTGCCTTGGCCTCGTGCCAAGCTGGTGTAGAGCCTACAGATTTTCGGCGGATAGGCGAGTCTGTCTTCGTCTACTGAATGGGGCCGAGCGCGAAAAAGTCATCCAGATCAGGGATGGGCGCCTGAGAAATCAGTTCACCCAGCGTGAGGTCGGTGGCGAGGTCGTTTTCAAGCGCCTCGACCTCGGCCGACAAGGGCCGGTCAACGCGGTAGAATTCGGCATGCTTGCGGGCCCGGGCGTAGATCATGCCGGGGATGCCGCTGGGCCTGTCGCCGAGCAGGTCCATGGCCTGCGCAGACAGCAGCGCTTCGAGTGAAGCAAGGCGTCGCAACGCCCTCACCTGCCGCTCAAAACGCTCGACCACGAGAGGGAGGAACGCCGCCTCGTCCTCGATCCCGGCCGCGACCACCAGTGAGGTCGCCGAGACGGGCGTCGACATCGACAGCACGCGGGCGAAAAGCTCGCCGGCGAGCTTGATGATCGGCCCGAAGCCGGTCGCGATGGCCCCCGGCGGCACGAGGTTGATCGGCAGGTCGCGCCGGGCGCCATTGCCGAGGAGGACGCAGCGGTTGAACGAATTGCGCGCGGCATGCGCCATCGCGAGCTGCACGGTCTGCATGTAGATGGTGACGTCGAGCGGGAGCGAGCCGCCGGAAGTCAGCACGGCGCCTTCGACCACCACCGGGTTGTCGTCGGTGCGCCCCGTTGCCGCAAGGATGGTCCTGCCGCACACCATCAGGGTATCGAAGGTGGTGCCGAACACCTGCGCCATCATCCTGAGGCTCAGCGGATCCTGGATGTGGGTGGCATTGGGCCACTCCCAGCCCCTGGCGCTGCGAAACAGCCAGCCCCCGATCTCGGCCTCGCGCTCCGTGCCGACATGGGCAACCGCCTTCCAGGGATCGCGCGAGGCGCCGAGCGCGCCGGCCGTGGTGAGGCCCGTCGCCAGCAGCATGCGGACGGCGCCGGCGGCGGCGCGCGTCGCCTCGGCAGCGGCGGCAAAGCCGACGGCATTGACGCTGATCGAGGCGAGGCTGTCGCGGGGGGCCATCTTGGCCGGCTTCAGCCCGGCATCTGCGAGCGCCTGTTCGGCCGGCAGGCGGCGGTTCTGGTAGACGGCCTCGCCCACCCCGGTCAGCACCGCCCCGATCTGGCCCATGAGGCCGATATCTGCGCAACCGATCGAGCCGGTACGCCGGACGACGGGCACCACATCGGCGGCCAGCAACGCGAGGTAGGCATTCACCAGATCCGGGGTGCAGCCGACCCGGCCGGTCAGCGCCGTGTTGACGCGAATGGCCATGGCATTGCGCACCACCGAATTGGGGAACGGCACGCCGGTGCCGAAATGGTGGGCGCGCACCAGCCCGAGATTGAAGGTTTCGAGCTCATCGGCGGTCCATTCGACGTCCTTCATGGCGCCGACGCCGGTGGTCGTGCCATAAACCGGAAAGCCGTTGGCGATGCGTTGCTCCACCGCCTGGCGGGCGCGCTCGACCCGCTTCAGCGAAACCGGATCGGCAGTCAGCGTCACCAGATGCGCACCGATCCGCGCGAGCGCGCCAAAGCTCAGCGGCTTTCCGGAAAGGGTGATCGAGGGCGCGGGCGCATTCATGGCTTCACTCGAAACAACAGGCTCGCAACTGGCATAGCGCAGTTGTGAATGCGCGCAAGGGGAATGAAAGAGCCGGGCCGGACTTCGCCGCAATAGTGGATACTTGGCAGGAAACGGGAACAACCCCCACCCGGCTGCCGCCACCCTGCCCTCATGGGGGAGGGATGGGGTGGGGGTTGTTTGGTTTGGCTTCGATTGGGCCTGTTGGATCAGCACCCTAAAACAGGAAGGGCGGGCGCAGTCCGCGCCTGCCCTGGCCCTTTTCCTACTGCCCGCCGAACAGCGAGTTGATGAGGTCGCCGATCGAGCGGCCCTGCGGGGCATGCCGTTGCGGGGGCTGGACGTCGGGGCCCTGCTGGTCGGCCGGCACCTGATCGGTCGGCTGCTGCGCCTGCTGAGCGGCGAGCTGCTGCTCGGCCTGCAGATCCTCAGGCGAGGGCGTATAGCTGCCGGGGAGCGGGGCCGGCGTGACGCCCTTATGGGCGGCCTGCATGAACTCGGACCAGATAGTCGCCGGCAGCGTGCCGCCGAACAGGGTCGTGGGCTGGTCATTGTCGTTGCCGAGCCAGACGCCGGTGACCATGTGCGCGGAGTAGCCGACAAACAGCGCATCGCGGCCCTTCTGCGAGGTGCCGGTCTTGCCGGCGACGTCCCAGCCGGGAAGCTTGGCGCCGCGGCCAGTGCCGATATCGACCACGGTCGAGAGCATGTTGTTCATCATGCCCACGTTTTCCGGCGACACCACCGGCCCCGGGCCCGCATCGGTGTTCTGGTAGAGCACCTTGCCGTCGGCCGTCGAAATCTTGGTGATGACATTGGCCACCACGCCATTGCCCCCATTAGCGTAGGGCGCATAGGTCGCCGTCAGTTCGAGCAGCGACACACCCTGGGTGCCAAGCGCGATCGAGGGAACGGCCTGGAGCGGGGAGGAAATGCCCATGCGCATGGCCGTATCCACGATCGCCTGCGGCCCGAGTTCGACGGAAAGGCGCGCTGCGACCGCATTCAGCGAGTAGGCCAGCGCCGTCCTCAGCGGAATCTGGCCATGGAATTTATGGTCGTCGTTCTGCGGGCTCCAGCCGTCATAGCTGAAGGGCGCGTCATCGACGATGGTATCCGGGGTATAGCCGTGTTCGAGCGCGGTCAGGTAGACCATGGGCTTGAAGGCCGAACCCGACTGGCGCCTAGCGGTGATGGCGCGGTTATATTGGCTCTGGTCGTAGTCGGCACCGCCCACCATGGCCTTGACCTGGCCGTCGGGCGTCATGGCAACGAGGGCCCCCTGGCTGAAATGCCGGGCCTTGCCGTTCTTGGCGACCATGTCCCTGACATCGTACTCGGCCTGCTTTTGCAGGTTGTAGTCGATGGTGGTCTGCACGACCACGTCTTGCTTGATGTCCCCGATATAGTTCTGCACCAGGCCTTCCACCCAGTCGGCGACATAGGATCCCGACCCCGAAGCAGAGGTCGCGATCGACGTGCCCGGATCGATGGCGGCGGCCTTGGCCTCCTCTTCGGTGATGTAGCCCTCGTCGGCCATGGCCTGCAGCACAGCGCGCTGCCGGGCGCTGACCAGGGCCGGGTTGCCCTTGGGATTGAGGTTGGACGGCGCCTTCAGCGAGCCGGCGAGCGTTGCCGCTTCCGCCAAAGTCAGGTTGCGCGCCGAATGGCCGAAATAATATTGCGAGGCGGCTTCGATGCCGACCTTCTGGTGACCGAAATCGACGCGGTTGAGGTAGAGCTCGAGAATTTCTTCCTTGGTGTAGTTGCGCTCCAGCCAAAGCGCCAGCAGCGCCTCCTGCACCTTGCGGCCCAGGGTCTGGTCGCGGGTGAGGAAGAGATTCTTGGCCAATTGCTGGGTCAGCGTCGAGCCGCCACGCGCCACGCGATGGTGCGTCAAATTTTCGAGCAGCGCCGAAGCGATGCCAATGGGATCGATGCCCCAGTGTTGCATGAAGCGCCGGTCTTCGATGGCGATCACCGCCGCTGGCACGTAATAGGGCAGCTCCTTCAGCGACATCGCCTCGCCGCCATACTTGCCGCGATTGGAGATCAGCGTGCCGTCAGCCGCGAGAATCTTGATATTGGGCGGCCGCTGCGGGATCGCCCAGGTGTTGGACGAGGGCAACTGCGCGCCGTAATAGGCAACGACGCCACCCCCGGCCACGAGGCCCCAAAAGCCGAGAATCATCGCCCAATAGAGCAGCCCAAGGAACAGGCCGAGCGGCCCGCCGCGCCGCTTCTTGCGCTTGGTGGCCTTGCCCCGCTTGGGCTGCGGCGCGGGCTTGCCGCCGCGGCGCCCGCCGCCATCGCCATTGCCGCCCCGGCCGCCGCCGCCACCACCGCCGGCATCGGGAAAAATGTCGCCGTGGGATTCATAGCGCGGCTCGGACCGGGTTTGGCCACGCGCATCGGTGCGCGGTTCGGCCCTCAGCTCGGAGCGCTGGGCCGTGCGAGAGGTCTTCTGGGCGGGTTTTGCAGCCGGAGCCTTGGCCTGCGCGGGCTTGTCGCCCTTGCCTTGCGGTTTACCGATCCGATCGCCGTCGGAAAGTCTGATGTCCATCGGATCGAGCCCCGGGTCGTGGAAGGTCGCGAGGATGTGCAACCACATTGCGCCTCGTCCGGCGCGGGACCGACGCTATATCGAGCAATGTGGCCGGTTTATGTGGCGGTGGCCGGACGAGTCAAGCTGTGGCCGGTAGTCCACAGCTTTCAACGGCATAGCGAAGCCATTGCCAGTCCCAGGCACAACTTCCTTTTGGGGGCTGGATACCTCTTGGAGAAAGCCGGCTTTCGGGATCACTCCGGCTGAAAACGCCGCCGCCGCGGCGTAGCTTTGGGTGGCGCCGGACCTAGCTGCCCGGCTGCCAGCGCCACGAAGCAAAGCCAGTAGGGCTCCGGGTCGCGGTGAACCGGCCATGCACCAACCTTGTGCCGCTCGGCGTCTCCATCTTGACTTCGATCCGGCAGCTGATCGTTTCGCCCGTGTTGGAGATGGTTTCCGACTGGACGATTGGACCGACGTTGAACCTGCCGGTGGCCTGCTTGCCGGTCAGGGTATTTTTCCCGGTCCCGAGCCGCGCATGCATGAATGCCTGAAACCGCGGCGCCTCGCAGCTTGCATTGGACGGCGGCGCCGCCGAAGCGGCTGAAACGGCGGAAATAACAGCGGCAGCGATAATAATCGAACGCAACATGACTCTCCCCATTGAGCTGGGGCTTCTCATACAGGGGCTGGGTGGGGAGCAAACTGTGACAAAACGTCCGGCATATAGACCGTAGAGCGAGACGCTCAACTGTTCATCTCGGGAATTTTCAGTGCTGCGGCGAACTCCATGCCGTCACGCCGATGGATTGGCATCCCAGCCGAAAGCTATGGCGGCTTCTACATTTTCGAGCGTGTAGTCGATCAGAACGGTATTGGAAGGCGATTCTTCGACTACTGCCGTCGCCTGCTCGTAGAACTCACGCGATGGTTTCTCGAGAGCTCGAGTGTGGTGCTGCGAGTGCCGTGTCGGCATTAGGTCGCACGTCTTGCCCCGTCGTCATCCCCGGGCTTGACCCGGGGACCCATGAGGCCTTTCCCGTACTGAGGGTGGACGTGGCGAGTCCTCATGGGTGGCCGGGTCAAGCCCGGCCAGGACGAGGAAGCGCCGCTAATGTTTCAATTCAACAAGGATCGAGCCGATCAAATATCCAAATTCGCCACGCTCAGCGCGTTGTCATTGATAAAGTCGCGGCGGGGTTCCACCAGGTCGCCCATCAGCGCCGAGAAAATGTCGTCGGCTTCGGTGCCTTCCTTGATCTCGACCTTGAGCAAAGTGCGCACATTGGGGTCGAGCGTGGTTTCCCACAGCTGCTCGGGGTTCATTTCGCCCAGGCCCTTGTAGCGCTGCAGCGAGACGCCCTTGCGGCCGGCGGCGGTGACCGCTTCGAACAGCGAGCGCGGGCCGTAAATGTCGGTCGTCTGGTCCTTGCGCACCAGTTTTGCAACGCCGCCATAGAGCTCGTCCAGCCGGTCGGCCATGTGCCGCAGTTTGCGGGCATCGGCGCTGTTGAGGAGGCTCGCATCGACATTGTGCGTTTCCATCACGCCGCGAACGGTGCGGTGGAAGGTAAAGCCGTCGGCGCCGTCAGGGCCCCCTTCCCAGCCGCGCTCGGTCTCGTCCGAGATGCGGTCGAGGCGGTTGCCCACGCGCGCGGCCATGGCCTCGGCGCGGCTCGGATCGGCCAACGCCTCGGGATCGAGCGCGCCGACGATCGCCGCCTGCTCCACGAGGTTACGGTTGTAGCGGGTGTTGAGGCTGTCGATGGCGTGCACGATGTCGCGCGCATGCTCAACGATCGAGAGCAGGTCGGCGCCGGCATGGGTGACGCCAGCGCGGGTGGTGAACACCGCGTCGTCAATGCCCTGGATGAGCAGATAATCCTCGAGCGAGCGCTCGTCCTTGAGATACTGCTCGGAGGAGCCGCGCTTGATCTTATAGAGCGGCGGCTGGGCGATATAGATGTGGCCGCGGTCGATCAGCTCGCGCATCTGCCGATAAAAGAAGGTCAGCAGCAGCGTGCGGATATGCGCGCCGTCGACGTCCGCATCGGTCATGATGATGATGCGGTGGTAGCGCAGCTTGTCGATATTGAAGTCTTCGCGGCCGATCGAGGTGCCGAGCGCCATCACCAGATTGCCGATCTGCTCGGAACCCAGCATGCGGTCGAAACGCGCCCGCTCGACGTTCAAAATCTTGCCGCGCAGGGGAAGAACCGCCTGGTTGCCGCGGTCGCGGCCCTGCGTGGCGGAGCCACCGGCGGAATCGCCTTCCACCAGGAACAGCTCCGACTTGGCCGGATCCTTCTCCGAGCAATCCTTGAGCTTGCCGGCGAGGAAATTCACATCGAGCGCCGATTTGCGGCGCGTCAGTTCGCGCGCCTTGCGCGCCGCTTCACGGGCTGCCGCTGCCTCGGCGATCTTGGCGACGACAATCTTGGCTTCCGCCGGGTGTTCCTCGAGCCACTGGCTCAGCCGCTCGTTGACGCCGTTCTCGACCACCGGGCGAACCTCGGAGGAAACCAGCTTGTCCTTGGTCTGGCTGGAGAATTTCGGATCCGGCACCTTTACCGACAACACGCAGGTCAGCCCCTCGCGCGTGTCTTCGCCCGAGAGTTCGACCTTTTCGCGCTTCAAGACGCCGCTCTGATCGGCATAGCTCGTCAGCTGGCGCGTCAGCGCGCCCCTGAGCCCGGCCAGGTGCGTGCCGCCGTCGCGCTGCGGGATGTTGTTGGTGAAGCAGAGGACGTTCTCGTGGTAGCTGTCGTTCCACCACATGGCGACCTCGACCGTGATGCCGTCCTTTTCAGACTTCAGCATGATCGGGTTGGGAATGAGCGAGGTCTTGGCCTTGTCGAGATAGCGCACGAAGGCTTCGAGGCCGCCTTCGTAGTGGAGGTCGATGTCGACCGGCTCGGGGTGGCGATGGTCCTTGAGCAGGATGTGCACGCCCGAATTCAGGAACGCGAGCTCGCGCAAGCGATGCTCCAGCGTCTTGAAGTCGAACTCGACCATGGTGAAAGTAGCGGACGACGGCTGGAAGGTGATCTCGGTGCCGCTGCGCCCCTCATAGGTGCCGGCCCCGTTGTGGGGCGCGTAGGTGCCGGTCTGCGCCAGCGGCGCATCGGCATCGCCATTGGTGAAACTCATCTCGAAGATCTTGCCGTTGCGGCGGATCTTCAGTTTCAGCCAGACGGAGAGCGCATTGACCACCGACACGCCCACGCCATGCAAGCCACCCGAAACCTTGTAGGAATTCTGGTCGAACTTGCCGCCGGCATGGAGCTGCGTCATCACCACTTCAGGCGTCGAAATTCCTTCGGTGGGATGGATGTCGGTCGGGATGCCGCGACCATTGTCGATCACCGTCACCGAGCCGTCGGCGTTGAGCGTCACCGTCACCAGGTCGGCATGGCCGGCCAGCGCCTCGTCGATGGCGTTGTCCACCACCTCGTAGACCATGTGGTGCAGACCCGATCCGTCGTCGGTATCCCCGATATACATGCCCGGGCGCTTGCGCACCGCATCGAGCCCCTTCAGCACCTTGATGCTGTCGGCGCCATATTCGGAAGGATCGGGGCTGTTGTCGTCGGTCATGCGGATCCGAATCAGGGTCAATGAGGTAGGGAAAAAGATGTAGCCGAATCTCGGCTTATCCCCAAGCAAAATGGCCGTTTTGGGGGTGTTTGTCGGGGAATTCCAGCATTTTACATATGGTAATTCATGGGACCTTTTGCAAACGGCCATCGCGCACCATGACCGACTGCGCGCGGTCGCCGAGTGCTTCGAACAGCATGGCGTCGGTGCCGGTCAGGAAGCACTGGGTGCCAAGCCCGTCGAGCGCCCGGAACAGGGCCGCCCGGCGATCGGGATCAAGGTGGGCGGCGATCTCATCGAGGAGGAGAAACGGGGCGAGGCCCGTCATCCGGGCGACCAGCCTTGCATGGGCGAGAATAAGGCCGATCAGCAGCGCCTTCTGCTCGCCGGTCGAACCTAGCGCTGCCGGCATGCCCTTTTGGGCATGCGTCACCGCGAAATCGATGCGGTGCGGGCCGAACAGGGTGCGACCGGCGGCCCGGTCAAGGGCGCGGGATTTTCCCCAGCGCTCGCGCAGTTCGGCTTCGAGCGCCGAGGAGGAGACCGGTTCGTGCCCATCTTCGAACAACGGCGTCAGCGCCAGGCTAGCGGCGGGAAAACTGTCGTCCGCGAGGCTCTCGTCGATTAGCTGCTGCAAATGAGCGAGGCTGTCGGCGCGGGCAAAATGCATGGCCCCCGCCTCGGCCGCCATCTGCTGCTCGACGGCCGCGATCCAGCGCGGATCGGCATCGTCCTCGAGCAGTTTGTTGCGATGGCGCATGGATTTTTCGAACGCCGAAACCGAGGCGGAATGATCGGGGATAAGCGTCGTCACCAGCCGGTCGAGGAAGCGGCGCCGATCGCCCGCGGGCCCGGTGAAGAGGCCGTCCATCGCGGGCGTCAGCCACAGCACGCGCAAATAGGCGCTCATCTCCTCGACGGTTTTGGCATTCGCGCCATTGATGCGGACCCGGCGGGGTCCTTCGTCGATGCTGGCGCCGGTCCCGATATCTACTGGACCATCCGGGCTTTCGATGGTTGCCGCCACTGCCCAGGCACCGTCCGATCCGAGCGCCGCCACCTCTTCGAAGCTCGCCCGTCGCAGCCCCCTGCCCGGCGCGAGCAGCGACACCGCCTCGAGCAGATTGGTCTTGCCCGCACCGTTCGGCCCCACCAGCACCACCTGCCGTGGATCGAGATCGAGCGCCGCCGCCTGGTAGTTGCGGAAAGCGGAAAGACGCAGGCGGGAGATGAAACGGGTCGCGGACATGAAACAGAGGTAGCGGTCCGGGGGCGCGGCGCCAAGGCTTGTTGTCGCCGGCGCTGAGTCTGTGGCCCTCCCCCACCCGCCTGCCGGCACGCTCTCCCGCAAAGGGAAGAGGGGAGATGCGGCACATTCCTGCATCGCAACCTACTGAACTCCCGAGCGGCTCCATCGTCTCCCTCCCCCTTGTGGGGAGGGGTCAGGGGTGGGCGTGTTGTCGAGAGCTCGGCGCTGGGGAACAACCTCCACCCGGCTGCCGCCCCCTCCGCGCAAGGGGGGAGGGAAATTTGCGGGCGCCGCCCTGCCTGATCAGGGTATCGGCAAGGGTTGCCTACACCCGCATCGGCATCAGCACATAAAGCGCCTTGGTCTCGCCGTCCTCGCGCACGAGCGTGGGCGAACCCGCGTCGTTGAACAGGAACACTGCGTTTTCGGTGCGGATCTGGCCGATGATGTCGAGCAAATAGCGGGCGTTGAAGCCGATCTCAAAGCTCTCGAACTCGAAGTCGACCGGGAGTTCCTCGGTTGCCGTGCCGTGATCGGGGTTGGTGACCGAAAGCTCGAGCTGGCCGTCGCGCATGGCGAGTTTTACCGCCTTGCCACCGCGATCGGACGCGATGGTCGAAACGCGGTCGACGGCTGTGGCGAAGGCGCCGCGATCGACCTGCATCGCTTTGTCGTTGTTCTTGGGCGTCACCCGGTCGTAATCGGGGAAGGTGCCTTCGATCAGCTTGCTGAGCAGCACCACGCCGTTGAGAGTGAAGCGGATCTTGCTGTCCGAGACCTCGACCAGAACCTCGCCCTCGGCGGATTCCAGGAGCTTTTGCACCTCGCCGACCGTCTTTTTCGGAATGATGATGCCGGGCATGCCCTGGCTGCCATCGGGCGCCTCGATTTCGGCGCGCGCCATCCGGTGGCCGTCGGTCGCAACGGCCCTGAGGGTCGGCACGCCATTCACCTCGAGGGCATGCATGTAGATGCCGTTGAGATAATAGCGCGTCTCCTCATTGGAGATGGCGAACTGCGTGCGCTCGATGAGTTCTTTGAGGCCGGCCGCCGGCACGGAAAACTGCTGCGAAAAACTGCCGGACTTGAGGTCGGGAAAACTGTCGGGCGAGAGACAGGCGAGATTGAAGCGCGAGCGCCCGGAGGAGATCTGCATCTGCTCGCCGCCCTCGGTCTCGAGGCGGACTTCGGCGCCGTCGGCGAGCTTGCGGATGATCTCGTAGAGCGTGTGGGCCGGAACCGTGGTGGTGCCCGCGGTCGCAACCATGGCCGGCACGCTTTCGGTGACTTCGATGTCGAGGTCGGTGGCCCGGAGATCGAGCTGGCCATCGACCGCCTTGAGCAGCACGTTGGCGAGGATTGGATAGGTGTTCCGCCGCTCGACGACGCGATGCACGTGGCCGAGGGATTTCAGCAGCTGGTTGCGCTCGAGCGTGACTTTCATGGAACCTACCCTTTTACGCGACCGGCGCCAAAACGCCGCCCAAACCGACTAAAACCGGGCGCAGACATTTGCAATTCGCCCACGGAATTGCAAGGGCGGATGGGGTTTCTTCCGGCCTCAGGTCCCAGGAAAATTGGTTGAGGGACATTGCCGAAGCCGAGTTTTGGATCAGGGCCCCTCTCCCACGGGAGAGAGGAGCACCTGTGGCACAGCCTCGCGGATTCCTCGCCCCTCAGGGGAGAGAATGGCCCGGTAGGGCCGGGTGAGGGGACGTAGGGGGAAGCCGCTTGCGCATCTGCGTTCGGCAAAAGCCGAACCGCTCGCATCACGCCTGCGGCGGGGAATCCTCGAGCATGCGCTTCAACAATTCGATTTCCTGCGTCAGGTCGCCGTCGTCCTTCATCATCTGCTCGACCTTGCGCACCGAGTGCAACACCGTGGTGTGGTCGCGGCCACCGAAACGCCGGCCGATTTCGGGCAGGGAGCGCGAGGTCAGCGCCTTGGCGAGATACATCGCGATCTGGCGCGGCCGCACCACGTCGCGGGAGCGGCGCGAGGACAGGAGGTCGTTGCGCGGCACCTTGTAGTGCCGGGAGACGATGCGAAGGATGTCCTCGATCCGGACCCGGCGCTGCTCGCGCGAGCGGATCAAATCCCCAAGCGTCTTTTCGGCCAGCCCAACGGTAATCGGCTCGCCGGTCAGCTGGTTGGCAGCGACCAGCCGGTTGACGGCGCCGTCGAGGTCGCGACCATGGCTGATCACCACCTTGGCAATGTAGTCGAGCACCGGGCCCGGGAAGTTGACGCCGGCGAAGCGGAACGCCGCCTGCTCGGCACGCTTGCCCACGATCGCCCGGCGGAGATCGGTATCAAAGCCATTGATCGGCACCACCAGCCCGCCCGAAAGCCGCGAGCGGACGCGCTCGTCGAGCATTTCAAGGTCGCGGGGGGCGGAATCGCCGGCCACCACCACCTGCTTGGCGCCGGTCAGCAGCGCGCCCATGGTGTGGCCGAACTCGGTGGCGGATTTGCCCTGCAGGAACTGCATGTCGTCGATCAGCAAGAGGTCGACGCGACGGAGCCACTCCTTGAAGCCGAGCGCCGACTGGCGCTGCACGGCGGTGATGAAGTGGTACATGAAATGATCGGCGGTCAGATAGACGATGTTGCGACCCGGCTCGGCCGCGCCCGCCGCCCAGGCAATGGCGTTGAGGAGATGCGATTTGCCGAGACCCACGGTCGAATGCACATAGACCGGGTTGAAGCTTACGGTGCCGTTGGCGACCGCATTGGCAACCTGCTTGGCGACCCCGAGGGCAATTTCATTGGGGGCGCCGGCAATGAAGGTGTCGAAGGTCATCTTCGGGTCGAGCGCGCTGCCGGAAAGCGCATCGCCCTTCGTCGCTGAGCCGATCTCGCGTGAAAGCCGCGCTACGGGTGCCGCCACCGGCTCCGCAGGCGCCTCTGCAGCCGGTGCTTCCGAGACGGCCATCCGGGGACGCGCCTGTCCGTTGACGCGCACCGTCACGTGCAGACGGGTGATATCGACGGTCTCGGCGCGAAACGCTTCGAGGATGCGCTCGGCGTAATTGGACTGAATCCAGGAACAGAGGAACCGGGTGGGCACCGACAGATGGGCGACATCGTCCACCGTCTCTTCGAGCTCCAGTCGCGCAAACCAGCTGGTGAAAACGTCCTCGCCTACCGCGACGCGAAGTCGTGCCCGAACGCGCTGAAACAGTTCCTGCCCTGCCATTGGCTTGCCCCTTTCGCCTGTGACGATTGTTGGCGGCTTGATCTGCGGCAGGCCTTGCCCCGCCGCAAACACATTGCCTTGCCAAACCGAACGTTCCGCCGCACCGCTCGTCATTGCTCAAAAAACCCCTGCTATCTCGGCGCTCGAACTCGAACACACCGCGCCAAGCCATCCGGAATACGGACGACAACCAACCGCTGGCGCCTGAAATCAAGCACCACCGAAAAACAATCTGACTTGTAGTTGAACTTAGCGGGAACCGCCCCGGATAAGTCTATCTCTTACGCCAACAGGAGATAAACGCACTCAACGCAAACAGTCCCGCGAGTATCGGCCCGAACGCAAACTGAATTCCCGATGAAATGACAATCCGCCGCCGCCCCAGACCAATATTTTTATTCAGTCGCTGGATAACCAAGCTTTCTTCGGAAGCCTTTGCTGACCCAACGGCCCCATATTAAGCAGCGGACGCGGCGCGGCGCAATGCGGTTTTGGAGCAAAATGGGGGTTGACTCTCGACCCCTCAAACGATCCTCGATCGGTCTTTCCGCGACCTAAAAAAGCAAGCGCCTGTGACTCCATGGGGATTCGCTTCTTACTAGCCTTGAATCTGCCACAGAAATTTATTCCCGCCGCCAACACGGTCACATTGACACACCGTTTGCCAACCCTGTGGATTGCGTGGAATGTCACCAACCACCTGATGTCAAAGCTGAAATTCGAGGGCTCGCAGATTGTTCCCGAGTGTCACAATCCCGCCACACACACGACCGGCGCGCGTTCGCGACGCCGTTGAAGCCGTCCGCTGAAATGCAACAGGCTCCCCCGCGACGGGAGAGCCTGCCGAAATGACGGCAATGGAATCCGCTCGCGGGGCACGGGCCTTGCCCGGGCCGCGACGGCTTGTCTCAGACGGACAGCGCCTTGATGCGGCTATTGAGGCGGGAAACCTTCCGCGAGGCCAGATTGGCGTGGAAGATGCCCTTCTGAGCGGCGCGGTGCAGCTCCGGCTCGGCGGCCTTCAGCGCGAGATTGGCGAGGTTCTGGTCGCCGGTGGCGATCGCTTCCTCAACCTTGCGCAGGAAGGTACGGACCCGGCTCTTGCGCGAGCGATTGATCGCGGTGCGGGCGGCGATCTTGCGGGTAGCCTTTTTTGCCGAACTGGTATTCGCCATGAAGTCCTCTCAGTCGCGGACTGCTCACCGGCATGAAGCCGCGCGCAACCGGTCGTGTCAAATGAAAGCGGCGGCACCCGGCCGCCAAGTCGGGCGGTGTATAGTCGGAAGGGCTGGGGCCGTCAACTGGATTCAGGGAGCAACAACAGCACTGAACTGACTCAGCGGATCGTACCAGGGCAGCAAACTCAGCCGCCCCGCCTACTTCTGGCACACCGGGCAAAAAAACGTCGAGCGCCCCGATTGCACGATGCGTTGAATTACACCGTTACAGCCGGGCGTCGGGCACGGCTCCCCCTCGCGGTCATAGACGGCGAAGTGGTGCTGGAAATAGCCGGAGCCGCCATCGGCGCCGCGGAAATCGCGCAGGGTCGAGCCGCCCGCCTCGATCGCCTCGTTCAACACTTTACGCACGCCGTCCGCCAGGTCATCGAGGCGCTTTGAGGCCTTGCCTGTTTTCAGCACCAGCGTTCCCGCCGGCCGGGTCGGCAGGATGTGGGCGCGGTGCAGCGCTTCCGAGACGTAGATGTTGCCCAGGCCCGCGACCACGCGCTGGTCGAGCAGCGCCGCCTTGATCGGGGCCTTCTTACTCGCAAAGCGCTCGGCCATCTCCTCGGCGTTGAAGGCATTGGAGAGCGGTTCGGGCCCAAGGCCGGCAAGATAGGGCGAGGCGCTCTCGTCCCTGAAAAGGTCCATGAAGCCGAACCGCCGTGCATCGGTATAAATCAGCGTCAGTGGGCCTTCGGCGGGATGGGTGAGCTCCAGCACCACGTGGTCGTGCTTTTCGTCGACCGCCGGCTCGTAATAGCGCGAGGAATCCTTGTAGGTCCGCTCGGCGAACCGATAGCTGCCGGTCATCCCCAGATGCGACAGCCAGGTCCAGCCATTGGAGAGATTGAACAGCAGGTATTTGGCGCGCCGGCCGACGCCGGTGATCGTCTGGCCCTCGAGCGTTGCGGCAAAGGCCTCGGGGAACGGGAAGCGCAAATCCTTGCGGTTGAGCCTGACCCGCTCGATCCGGGCCCCGGCGAGCCAAGGCTCCAGCCCGCGGCGGACCGTCTCCACCTCGGGGAGTTCAGGCATGAGATACAACCTTCGTTGATCGGGGCATTGGCATCGGCCGACGGCCTTCTATATGGTGCGATAGAACACCCCGAGAGGCCGTATTCTTATGACCGAAAGCCACGAGACCACCCATTTCGGAGAGCGGACCGTAGCGCTAGAGGACAAGCAGGGGCTCGTCAACGCGGTGTTCCACGGCGTTGCCGATCGCTACGACCTGATGAACGACCTGATGAGCGGCGGCGTGCACCGGGTCTGGAAGGACGCAATGGTCGCCCGCCTCGCTCCGCCGAAAACCGGCAGCCGGCCTTATCGCGTGCTCGACACGGCGGGCGGCACGGGCGACATCGCCGAGCGTATTCTCAATGCCTCGGCCGGCTACGCGTTCGTCACGGTTTCCGACATCAATGCGGACATGCTGCGGGTCGGCGCCGAACGCGCCAAGAAATGGCGCTTCGGCTCGCAGGTGAGATTTGTGGAAGCCAATGCCGAGGAACTGCCGTTTCCGGACGACTCGTTCGAGGCCTATACGATCGCCTTCGGCATCCGCAACGTTCCGCGCATCGACAAGGCGTTGAGCGAAGCCCATCGCGTGCTGAAGCGCGGCGGACGGTTCTTGTGCCTCGAATTCTCGCAGGTGGACCTGCCGGGCCTCGATCGCGTCTACAAGGAATTTTCGGATCGGGTCATCCCGTCCCTGGGGCGGATGGTGACCGGGGATCGCGAGTCCTACCAATACCTCGTCGAAAGCATTCGCAAGTTTCCCCCGCCGGCCGCGTTTTCGGCCATGATCGCCGAAGCCGGGTTCAAGCGCGTCACCCACACCGCCTATTCGGGTAATATCGCGGCGCTTCACGGCGCCTGGAAAATCTGACCTGATGGGAATCGCGGCCTATTTCCGCCTGGCTCGCGCCGGTTTCGTGCTGGCGCGCGAGGGCGCCTTCTCCATCATCGATCCCGAGGCGCTGCCGCCCTCGCTGACGGCCGCCATCGGCGTGGCGCGCTTGCTGGAACGCCGCGCCGTCAAGCGCAAGGGCAGCGTCGAGCGGCTGACCCGGGCGCTCAACCGACTTGGCCCGACCTATGTGAAATTCGGCCAGACGCTGGCGACCCGTCCCGACATCGTGGGTCCCGAGATCGCGCTCGACCTCGCAGCGCTGCAGGACCAGATGGAGCCTTTCGATCCGGCTCTTGTGCCCGAAATCCTGCGTGAAGCCCTCAAGGATCGCGCGAGCGACTTGCTGGATCTGTCGCCGCCGATCGCCGCCGCCTCGATCGCCCAAGTGCACCGGGCGACGCTGGTCGACCGCAACGGCGTCAGCCGCAAGGTGGCCGTAAAAATCCTTCGCCCCGGCGTTGCCCAGCGCTTCGCTGACGATCTCGATAGCTATTACGCCGGCGCCCGGGTAGCCGAGCGGCTGCTGCCAAAGACGAGGCGGCTCCGGCCCACCGACGTCGTCGTAACGCTTGAGCGGTCGGCCCGCATCGAGCTCGATTTGAGGCTCGAGGCCGCCGCCATTTCGGAGATTGCCGAAAACACCAAGGACGACAAGGGCTTCGTCGTTCCTACCGTGAGCTGGGACCACACCGCCCAAAACGTTCTCACCACCGGCTGGGTCGATGGCATTCCGATCCGCGATCTCGATGCGCTGGACATCGCCGGGCTCGACCGCAGGGCGCTCGCGCGCAACCTGCTGCAGAGCTTTCTGCGGCACGCCATTCGCGACGGCTTCTTTCACGCCGACATGCACCCGGGAAACCTCTTCGCCGAGCGCGGCACAGGCAACATCATCGCCGTGGATTTCGGCATCATGGGCCGCATCTCGCGCCGCGAGCGGCGGTTCCTCGCCGATATCATCTACGGCTTCATCATTCGCGACTACCGGATGATCGCGCAGCGGCACTTCGACATAGGCTATGTGCCGAGAACCCAGTCGATCGACGAGTTCGCGCTCGCGCTCCGGGCAATCGGCGAGCCGCTGCACGGGCGGATTGCGGGCGACATCTCTATGGCGCGCGTCCTCGGGCAACTGTTCGCGACCACCGAAATGTTCGAGATGCAGACCCGGCCCGAGCTGATCCTGCTGCAAAAGAACATGGTGCTGGTGGAAGGCGTCGCCCGCGCCCTCGACCCAAAACTCGACATCTGGACCATCGCCGAGCCGGTGGTCGGCGACTGGATCCGGCGCGAAGCGGGGCCGCTCGGCCGGCTGGAAGACGCCAAGGACGGCTTCGCCATCGCCGGCGACTTGTTTTCCCGCGTCCCCGGCATTGTCACCCGCGCCGAAACCCTGCTCATGGATTACGAAAAGCACCGGCTTGATCCGCCGCGGCGCGGCGTACCGCGCTGGCTGGTGGTGCTTGCCCTCGTGGTCGGCATTCTGGCGGGCCTTGCCGTGATCTGGCGAATGCTCGGCTGAGCGCTGCCCGAAACGCTGAAGCGATTTCGCGGTGGTTAAACCAGCAATGGCCGACTATCGTTTGCACCCGGAGCCAACGAAAATGACTTTACCCCTCTCCATCGCCTTTCGCCGCTTGCCGCATGGCGCGGATTTGCCACTGCCGGCGCGGCAATCCGCGCATGCGGCAGGGGCCGACCTGCTTGCCGCAATCGCGGACGGCGAGGAGGTCGAGATTGCGCCCGGCGATCGGGCGCTCGTTGCCTGCGGCTTCTGCATGGCCGTGCCGGTGGGCTATGAAGGCCAGGTGCGGCCGCGTTCGGGCCTTGCGGCAAAGCACGGGGTCACCGTGCTCAATGCGCCCGGCACGATCGATGCGGACTATCGGGGCGAGGTGAAAGTGATCCTCATCAACCACGGCGACGAGCCCTTCATCATCCGGCGCGGCGACCGGATCGCGCAATTGGTGGTCGCGCCGGTAACGGCTTTCGCGTTCGATGAGGCGGAAGACCTCGATAAGACCGCGCGGGGCGAAAACGGCTTTGGCTCGACGGGGCTAAGGGGATGAGGCGTTTGCTGGAGGTGCTGGCCGTCTGCGCGGCTCTCCTCTGCTCGGTGCTGCCGGCGATGGCCGGTGATCGCGCGATCTTCGCGCCGCTCGGCTATTCCGCCGATTCCCGCTATTTTGCCTTCGAGGAATTTGGCGCTGGGGAAGGCGGCCTCCCCTATTCGAGCGTCTATGTGCTCGACCTTTCAAGCGGCGACCTGGTCAAGGGTGCGCCGTTCCAGGCCCGCGCGGCCGTTGACCTCTCCGATGTTTCGCTCGCTTCGATCCGTGGCGAGGCGGCACGCGCGGCAGCTGCAACCCTCAAACAGCTCGGCATCGAAAACCCGGCCGAATATCGGGTGCTGCTTGGCGATGGTGTGAGCGCGAGCGATGGCAAGAGCCTCAATTGGTCGACGCCTGATTGCTGCATGCCGGGAACGACGCAAGGCGAGGTCTCGACCCTGAGCCTTGCGACCTTTGCCATGCCAAAGACGCCCCAATGCGCCAACTCGATCGGCAAGCCCTCGCTCGGCTTCGCGCTCAGCCTTTCCGGCCGCGAAATCTATCGCGACAAGAGCCTGCCGAAATCGCGTGGCTGCACGGTGGACTATCGCCTCTACGCCGTACTCGCACCCTACCAGGGTAAGGGCGGGCTGGTCGCGATCGTTGCCTACTATCCTTACGGCTTTCACGGCGCCGACCGGCGCTTCCTGGCCGTGCCTCTGGGGCAATAGCCATGCTCAGCTCCGAAGAGACAAAACGCTACGCGCGGCATCTGGTGCTGAAGGGCATCGGCGGGCAGGGGCAGCAAAAGCTCAAGGCCGCAAGCGTGCTGGTGATCGGCGCGGGCGGCCTCGGCAGCCCGGCAATCGCCTATCTCGCCGCCGCCGGCGTCGGGCGGGTTGGCGTAGTCGATGACGACACCGTCTCGCTCTCCAACCTGCAGCGGCAGATCGTGCATCGGACCGAGGACAATGGCCGCACGAAGGCCGAGAGTGCCGGCGATTTCGTTGCCGCGCTCAATCCACATGTCGAATTCGTATCGCATGAATTGCGGCTCGATGCCGGTAATGCCGGCGAGATCGTTGCCGGCTATCAGCTGGTGCTCGATGGCAGCGACAATTTCGACACGCGCCTTGCCGTGGCCGAAGCGGCGGAGGCGGCAAGAATCCCGCTGGTTTCGGGCGCGGTATCGATGTTCGACGGGCAGGTGACAGTGTTCGCGCCACACCTTGCGCGGCCCAACGGCAAGGCCAATCCGCGCTTCCGCGAGCTTTATCCGGAGACGCCGGACGAGGCCGACCTACCGAGCTGCGAGGCGGTGGGCGTACTTGGTCCGGTCACCGGCGTCATCGGCACGCTGATGGCGATGGAAGCGATAAAACTCATCACCGGCACTGGCGAGCCGCTACTCGGCCGCCTGCTGCTTTACGACGGCCGCGCGGCGCGGTTTACCGAACTGAAGTATTGAGGGCGGCCCCTCCCCCTGCGGGTGATGCCGGCATCCGGCGCGCTCCGCGACCGCCGAGCTCGTCATGAGCACCAAGATGGACCCCGGCCTTGGCCGGGGTGACGCCGAGTCTGAGGCGGACTCTGGAGCAAATGACCCCGCCCCGTCATTCCGCCACCCATGATGCCTAGCCAGGTCCACCCACGCTAATGGGAAGGCTGCATTGGTCCCCGGGTCAAGCCGGGGGGATGACGATGTGCAAGGGGTGCGACCTAATGCCGGCGCCACGCTGGCAGAACCGCGCCCAAGCCTTCGCACCCGGCGTCAGCTCAACCGGATACGGAATGACACCGTGCATGTTGGCGGCGGCGCCCAAAGAAGGCCCCGTCCCTAAACCAAGTCCGGGTGCCGGAAGACCAGGGTGGCGTTGGTGCCACCGAAGCCGAAGGAGTTGGAGAGCGTCACGCCGAGCGAGACATCGTCGCGGCGGGCGCGGAGGATCGGCATGTCCTCGAAGGCCGGATCGAGGTTTTCGATGTTGGCGCTCTCGCATATGAACCGGTGCTTCATCATCAAAATGCAGAAGATCGATTCCTGCACGCCCGTTGCCCCAAGCGAATGGCCGGTCAGCGACTTGGTCGCCGAGATGGGCGGGCAGTTTTCACCCGAGCCGAAAACGCGCCGGATCGCCTCGATCTCCTTGAGGTCGCCAACAGGCGTCGAAGTAGCGTGCGGGTTGATGTAGTCGACCTTTTCGCGCACCGTTTCGAGCGCCAGCCGCATGCAGCGCTCGGCGCCCTCGCCCGAGGGCGCGACCATGTCGTAGCCGTCGGATGTTGCGCCATAGCCGATGATCTCGGCCAGGATTTTTGCCCCGCGCGCCCTGGCGTGTTCCAGCTCCTCGAGCACCAGCACGCCCGCGCCGCCGGCGATGACAAAGCCATCGCGGTCGCGGTCATAGGCGCGGGAGGCTTTTTCGGGGGTGGCGTTGAAGTCGGTGGACATGGCGCCCATCGCGTCGAACAGGTCGCTCAGCGTCCAGTCGAGATCCTCGTGGCCGCCGGCAAAGACGATGTCCTGCTTGCCGATCTGGATCTGCTCGTAGCCGTTGCCGATGCAATGCTTGCTGGTCGCGCAGGCCGAGGAGATCGAATAGTTTATGCCCTGGATGCCGAAGGGCGTTGCCAGCGTGGCCGAGGCGGTGGAGCTCATCGCCTTGGGCACGGCCAACGGGCCGATGCGCTTGGGACCGCCCTTTTCGCGGGTAATGTCGGCTGCCTCGACCACGGCGCGCGTGGAAGGCCCGCCCGAGCCCATCACGATGCCGGTGCGCGGATTGCGGACGTCCTTTTCCTCGAGCCCGGCATCGGCGATCGCCTGCTGCATGGCGATATAGTTCCACGCAGCGCCTTTGCCCATGAACCTCGTGGTTCGCCGGTCGAGCACTTCGAACGGATCGAGTCTGGGGGCGCCGTGCACCTGGCAACGGAAGCCAAGCTCGGCATATTCGGGGGCAAAGGAGATGCCCGGCCGTGCCAGCCGCAGGCTCTCCAGCACCTCCTCGATCGAATTGCCGATCGAGGAGACGATCCCCATGCCGGTGACGACCACACGTCTCATTTTATTACGCTCCCTGCCCGCAACCGGCCAATCGCGTGTCTAAACGTCGGAAAAAAGGCCGACGCGCAAATCTTTGGCTTCGTAGATCAGCTTACCGTCGGCCTTGACCCAGCCATCGGCGATTCCCAGTGCTACCCGCGAGCGTACGACGCGCTTCATCTCGACCCCGTACTCTACCATCTTGACGTCATTGGTCACCTGGCCGGTAAACTTCACCTCGCCGCCGAGCGCCCGGCCGCGGCCCGGCGATCCGCCCCAGCCGAGAAAGAAGCCGGTCATCTGCCACAACGCATCCAACCCCAGGCAGCCCGGCATGACCGGATCGCCCTGGAAATGGCAGGCGAAGAACCAGAGATCCGGCCTGACGTCGAGTTCGGCCGTGACCTCGCCGCGATTGTGGGAGCCGCCCTTTTCCGAGATATGGGTGATGCGATCGAACATCAGTAGGGGCGGCAATGGCAATTGCGCATTGCCCGGCCCGAACAATTCGCCCCGGCCGCAGGCAAGCAATTCCTCATAGCCGTAAGCGTTCGGACGGTCCGCCATCGGTTTACCTTCATTTGGGCGCTGTGGCCCCGTCGCCGGTCGGCATCGGGGAGAGCGGAATTGGTTGATGCCACATGCTCTAGAGGCGTGCCCCCCGATGGGTCAATAGCGGCTGTTGATCCGGCTGCAGGAACCGCACCGCCCCAGCGTCCTTGTGTGTCCGGACCGCCGCCGCTATAAGCTTGCTTTCAACACGAACTTTCAGGAAACCATGGATCGTTCCGCCCTGCCGAGCCCGCTCCCTTCGCAAACGCCGTGCATCACGGCGGTGCTGCGCATGGCCGGGCTGAGGCCGACGCGGCAACGCATCGCGCTCGCCGAATTGCTGTTCGCCGGCGAGCATCGGCACGTGAGTGCCGAGCAGCTGCACGAGGAGGCGAGTGCGGCGCAAGTCAATGTGTCGCTCGCCACGATCTACAATACGCTGCACCAGTTCCAGGAAGCGGGGCTGTTGCGCGAAGTCGCGATCGATGCCTCCCGGTCGTATTTCGATACCGACACCTCCGACCACCACCATTTCTATCTCGAAGATGAGCAGCGCGTGGTCGATATTCCCGCGACCTCGATCGTCATCAACGGCCTCCCCGACGCGCCGGAGGGCATGAAGGTCACGCACGTCGACGTTATCGTGCGGGTGCGAAAGACCTCCTGACCGGGCCGGGATATTTCGCAAGGCTTGCCGAACCATCGTGGTGAGCAGGCGCGATCCCGCTGAATTGCAGCATTTCACGCGGGATCATGCTCAAGCTTGCGGGTTTGATGAGCTTTTGAAACCTGCTGGAGCAGGCCTCAGAACTTTTCGCCCTGATAGGCGCCCCAGATGTCCGACTGCTTGAGATAGCCCGTATACGTACCTTTACGGCCTGAGGCATCTTCGCCGGCGGCATCGACCTGGCACCAGGAGCCGTCGCAGCGGCGGATATCTACCCGGAAGCCGGACGGCAAATAGGCCCGGGCCGGAGCACCGTCGGACGCACTGGCGAGGAGGGGAAAAGTGTCCTTTTTCCACGGCGACACCAGTCCCGTGCGGCTGCCGGATAAGAGGTTCTGCTGCACCCAGCCCTCGCTGCCGTCAAAATCCCGGATTTTTCGCCAGATGTCGAACTCGGCGGTGATCTCCACCGGCATGTCGGGCTTGTTGTAGATCCAGGCGACGTCGTAGCGCACGCCCGGCCCGACGCGCACATTGATCGGCGCGGAACGGGTGGAGGCGAAGCGCGGCAGCGGCAGGCCGTCCTCGTTGACCTCGACGGCCAAGGCGGGGGAAAGCGAAGCGGCGACGAGGCTGGAGCAGGCCAGGCCCAGAAAGGCCCGACGATTGTGGCGAGGGATCATCATGCGGCTTGAAGCGCCCGAAACAAACACTGCTTTTCAGACATCTGCTTTTTTCCTATCAGTAGGTCATCAACCTTAATGGTCGCTGAAGGCTGGCGATGACGGCGCATCTTCTACCTCTCCCGCACCGTTCATGCGCCTCCGCAAGCAGCGGAGCGGACGCCACATGACGGTCGTGCCAAAGCCCCGGGTTGTTGTAACGCGGCGGCTACCGGCGGCTGTCGAAGCGCGCATGGCGATGCTGTTCGATGCCGAATTCAACGCCTCGGACGTGGCCCTGTCGGCCGACGCGCTCATCGCCGTGGCCGAGGACAAGGACGTGCTCGTCTCCTCGATCACCGATCGAATCGATGCGGACCTGATCGCACGCCTGCCCCAGAGCTTGCGGCTTATCGCCCAATTCGGCAACGGCTTCGACAATATCGACGTAGAGTCCGCCTATGCAGCGGGCCTGACCGTCACCAACACGCCGAGCGTTTTGACGGAAGACACGGCCGACATGGCGGTAACGCTGATGCTGGCTGTGCCGCGGCGGCTGGTCGAAGGGGTCGAGGTGCTGCTGCGCGATGGACAATGGCCCGGCTGGTCGCCCAACTGGATGCTCGGCCATCGATTGCGCGGCAAGGCGCTCGGCATTGTCGGCATGGGCCGGATCGGCACGGCGGTCGCCACCCGGGCGCGGGCGTTCGGGCTCAACATTCACTATTATTCGCGCCACCGCCGACCCCAGGCGCTCGAAGAGCGGCTCGGCGCGCAGTTCTGGGAATCGCTCGACGACATGCTTGAGGCAGTCGACATCGTATCGCTGCACACCCCGTTTACGCGCGAGACCTACCATATTCTCGATGCCAGGCGGTTGGCGCGGCTGCGGCAGCATGCCTTTGTCGTCAACGTGTCGCGGCCGGAGCTGCTGGACGAGCTGGCGCTGATCGAGGGCATCGAGGCGGGCCGCCTTTCGGGGGCGGCGCTCGATGTGTTCGAGCGGGCGCAAGGCGTCGATCCGCGCCTGCTGGCGCTCGCCCGCAGCCACAAAATCGTGCTTACCCCGCACATGGCCTCGGCAACCCTGGAGGCGCGCGTCGAAATGGGGGAGACAGTGATCCTCAATATCCGCGCCTTCTTCGACAGCGGCCAGCCGCCGCATCGCGTGCTGCCGGAAAGCCGGGCCCAATTGCGCGGATGATTTCGCCCAAGAATAGTTTCGCCCAGGCCGGAATTTTGTTCACGCCCACGGTGTTGCTTCTTCTGCAAGGCAGGTAATTGTGGTCCGGCGGCCTTGTGGTGCCGACAATGTGAGTAGACGTGACGATGCAACCGAAGTTCGGCAAGGCAGAGTGCGCCCCGCGTTACGAGCCGGTCTGCCCCAGGACCGGGAACCGATCAGCGGGAGATTCAATCTTATGAGAACTATAGCAATTGTGGCCTTTGCCGGATTGGCGGCAACGGCCCAGCCGGTGTTTGCTCAATCGATGATGGCACAGCAAGCGCCGATGACCAAGGTCGACGGCGTGATCGCCGCGGTCAACGGCAATGAGGTGGATGTCACCGCCGCGGACGGCAGCAAGGATGCCGTGAACCTCAACGACAGGACCCGCATCGTCTATTCGGTGCCGATCGCGATCGACCAGATCAAGCCGGGCAGCTTCATCGGCGCCGGGGCCCAGGCGGATGGTGCGGGCGGCAACAACGCCATGGAGATCACGGTGTTCCCCGAGAGCATGCGCGGCGTCGGCGAAGGTTTCCGCAAATGGGACCAGGGTCCGAAGTCGACCATGACCAATGGCACGGTTTCGACCGTGGTCGGGACCAGCAACCGCACCCTGACCGTGACCTATAAGGGCGGCCAGCAGAAGGTAAGCGTCGCCCAGGACACCCCGATCATCACCTTCGAGGTCGCCGACAAGAGCGCGCTGACCCCAGGTGCCCATGTGACCGTCCGTGGCTTCAAGGCCCCTGACGGCAAGATCAATGCGGGCTTCTTCACCGTTGGCAAGAGTGGTTCGACCCCGCCGGTCTAAGCAGCTCACAAAAAGTTCATTAGTGCGCACGGCGCCGGATTCAAGCGGCGGCGTGTCGCATTTTTGGACTATGACCGAAGCCCGCGCACCCCTACATCCTCCCAGACAAGGTCTGATGGAGTGTTTGATGTCCCAATCCCGGTTTTTGAAGCTGGGTGGCGTTTTTGCAGCCCTGCTGATGGTGTTTTCGCTGGCCGCAGCGGGAGCAGCTGAGGCCCGCATGGGCGGTAGCTTCGGCAGCCGCGGCATGCGCACGTTTTCGACGGCCCCAGTGACGCGCGTCGCGCCCAACACGGTGGCGCCCGTCCAGCGCTCGATGACGCCCAACAACGGCTACAATACGGCTACGCCCAATAACGGCGTGCAGCAGCCCGGCGGTTTCAACCGCGGGAGTTTCCTGAGCGGCCTTGGCGGCGGTATCGTTGGCGGCCTGCTCGGCGGCCTGTTCTTCCAGGGCCTCTTCGGCCACATGATGGGCTTTGGCTTTGGCGGCCTCGGTGGCGGCTTCAGCGCCATCTTCCAGCTGCTGCTGATCGGCGGCCTCATCTATCTCGCCTTCCGGCTGTTCCGCCGCCAGACGGCGGGACCGCGCAATTTCGGCGCGTTTCCGATGAGCGGGCCCGACATGGGCGGGCAAGGCTATGGCGCGCGGCCGGGCTATGGCGGGGGGGCCGCCGGCCCCCGCTCGGGCAATCCGGACGAGATCGGCATTACCAATACCGATTTCGAAACTTTTGAGCGCATGCTCGGGGATGTGCAGGGAGCCTTTTCCCGCGAAGACCACCAGGGCCTGCGCCGGTATACCACCCCGGAGATGGTCTCCTACCTGTCCGAGGAGCTGGCCGAGAACGCCACCCATGGGCTGCGTAACGACGTGACCGATCTCAAATTCCTCGAAGGCTCGCTTGCCGAGTCCTGGCGCGAGGGTAACCGGGACTATGCCACGGTCGCCATGCACTGGTCGGCGATCGATATGATGCGGGATCGGCAGACCGGCGCCGTGGTCAAGGGGGATCCCAACCATCCGGTCGACGGGCGCGAACTCTGGACGTTCGTCCGCGACAATGGCGGTGCCTGGCAGCTCTCGGCCATCCAGGACGCACGGAACTGAGGCGCGGGGCCAATCGGTCGAATCAAGCGAAAACACCCCCCACCCTTGCCCCTCCCCTCAAGGGGGAGGGGGGCGATGCTGCACCGCCGTGCCACAAATTCCCCTTCCCCCTGAGGGGAGGGTGGCGGCAGCCCGGTGGGGGTTGTTTCCTGCTACTGCCGGTGGATCATGCTCCGACGACGGCTATGATCCGTCTCGACCAGCCTGCCGCAAAATGATGTAAACGACGCATTATTTCCCGGATTGGTCATGAAGCGTACGTTCGACGTCCTCCTCGCCCTGCTGGCTCTGCCCTTCGCGGCGCCGCTGATCCTGATTTTCGGCATTGTCGTGCGCCTGACTTCGCCCGGGCCGGCGCTGTTTCGCCAGCCGCGCGTGGGCCGCGACGGCAAGATCTTTACCTGCCTGAAGCTCAGGACCATGCGGCAGGATACCGTGAACGCCCCGAGCCACGAGGTCGGCGCCTCGGCCGTGACCGGCATCGGCCGGCTGCTGCGCGGCAGCAAGCTCGATGAACTGCCGCAGCTTTGGAACATCCTGGCCGGGGAAATGAGCTTTGTCGGCCCCCGCCCCTGCCTGCCTTCGCAGACGCGGCTGATCGAGGCGCGCCGGACGCATGGCCTCGCGGGCCTGCGGCCGGGCATCACCGGGGTGTCGCAAGTGGCCGGGGTCGACATGTCCGATCCCGAACGGCTGGCGGCGCTCGATGCCAGCTATCTTGGGGACATGTCGCTCGCCCGCGACCTGCGGCTCATGCTTGCAACGCTGGTCGGCGCCGGCCGGGGCGACCGGCTGGATGCCGCGCGATAGTGCATTGCCGGGTGGAGCAAACGACGGAGATTCCCGCCTTCGCGGGAATGACGCCGAGGACGTAGCACGGCTCTGCCGACAAACCCGGTCATTCCCCGCGAAGGCGGGAAATCTCCGTTTCAATCAGTGCCAAGCATCATTTCAATTCCATCGAAATGGATAGCGCTCTACCTACTGGATGAACTCGAACAGCAGCTTGCGCGCCGCCGCTTCGTCCTGCCGATCGAGCAAGGCGGTCAACTGCTTGAGCGCCTCGTTGACGTTGCCGGCGGGAGAATCGGCGCGCGGCGCCCGCAGGATCTTCGGATGGCGGGTCGAATCCGCGCCGTTCTTGTCGTAAAACAGCTCTTCGAACATCTTTTCGCCCGGCCGCTTGCCGGTGACCACGATCTCGATATCGCCGTCAGCGTTCATCTCATCGCGGACGGAAAAGCCGGCGAGACGAATCATGTTCTCCGCCAGGTCCTCGATGAGGATCGGCTCGCCCATCTCCAGCAGGAAGACGTCGCCGCCGTCGGAGAGCGCGCTCGCCTGCACGATCAGTTCGGCCGCCTCGTGAATGGACATGAAATAGCGCGTCATGCGGGCATCGGTCAGCGTCACCGGCCCGCCGTTGGCGATCTGCTCCTTGAACAGCGGCACCACCGAGCCGTTGGAGCCGAGCACATTGCCGAAGCGCACCGAACAGAAGCGCTGGCCGCTATTGCGCCGCATCGCCTCCACCGATTTCTGCCAGACGATGAGTTCGGCCCAGCGCTTGGTCGCGCCCATGACATTAGTCGGCCGCACCGCCTTGTCGGAGGAAATCAGCACGAAATGCCGGACGCCACTGGCGAGCGCGACATCGGCCACCGTTGCCGTGCCCAGGACGTTGTTGCGCATGCCCTCGAGCGCGTTGGCCTCGACCAGCGGCACGTGCTTGTGCGCGGCGGCATGAAAGACCGCATCCACGCCGTGCTCGCCGATGGCCCGGCGGACGACGTTGGCGTCGGTCACCGAGCCCAAGATCGGCACCAGCGCACAGTCCTCCAGCGCCGATAGTTCGCGGTCGATCTGATAAAGCGCGAACTCGTTGGCCTCGAACAACACCAGCCGCTGCGGCCGCCACCTGACGATCAGGCGGCACAGCTCGGAGCCAATGGAGCCGCCGGCGCCGGTGACCATGATGGTCCGGCCCTCGATCATCTCCTGCAGCAGGTTCTTGTCGGGGGGGACCGAGGACCGTCCGAGCAATTCATCGATGTCGAACTCGCGGATCGAATTGACGAGATACTTGCCCTGCGCCACGTCCGCCAAGGATGGCAGGGTGCGAATCTTGACCCCATGGCCGCCGATCCTGGCCACGATCTGCTGGCGGTGCGCGAAGCTGATCGAGGGGAGCGACAGAATAACCTCGCCGACTCCGTGCTGTCCGATCAGTGTCGGCAAATATGAGGGGGCATAGACTCGGAAACCGGCCACGTCGCGGCCCTGCAAATGCGCGTTGTCGTCGAGAAAGCCGACGATAAAATTGCCCCGCTCGCGCGCCAGTGTCCCTGCGAGTTGGGCGCCCGAGGAGCCGGCGCCGTAGATCAGCACGGCCGGCCTGTCGCGCGTGGGGCTGGTGCCCGGCCCCAGCAGCCTTTTGGCCGCAAAGCGGCTGCCGGCAATGAAGATCACGCCCAGCACCCAATAGAACAGCGGGACGGAGCGCGGCACGTAGCCATGGACCGCGAGTTGCGACAGGAAGGCGAGCACCACCCACCCGATGGCGGCATAGGCCATGGCCCAGACAATCGTCCACAGCGCCCGCTCCGGCAGGTAGCGAATGACCGCCCGGTAGAGACCCATGCGGATGAAGATCGGAATCGCCACCAGCGGGGCGGTGACCATCACCAGGTACTGGTCGGGCCGCGCCGGTATCGTCCAGATGCTGAAGCGCAGGGCATAGCTCAGGGTGAGCGCCACGCACAGGGCGACGAAGTCGAAGCAAATGACGATCACCCGCTTCCAGAACCGCGGCATGGTCCCGATGGAAAGCCTCAGGTCCTCGATCATGGGTGACGCTGTCGGGTGAGGAAGAGCCGCATCGAGCCGGCGGCCGCGAGCGGAGGATGGCCGTAGCCGCGAGCGCAGTTCATCGCTGGCCCCCACGGTTTCAAGATCAAAAGTTCCCCCAACCGATGCTCCGCGGGACCGCCCCTGCGGTCTGGCGCTCAGTGCGAGCCTTTTTTCCGAGCCTTCGACACGATTGTCTAGGTGAAAATGCTGGCGGCTCCCGACGCCGCCCGGCTGCGGCGTGTTCAAGCCTACTTTTTTTCCGAACATTGCTTTATGGCGACATCGCCGGCAAGGGAGCAAGGGTAGAGTCGGCCCTATCCGCAATTGCGTCGAGTGTGAAAAGAGTGGTCGTCAGTGTTGCGTGAGTTGGTTGAGACGAAGGCACCGGCAATCCTGGCCGTCACGCTGCTGGCGCTGACCCTGACCACCCCATATTTGTTGGGCGCCCCGGGCGCATACCTCCAAATTGTCTGTGCCGTGCTGGCGCTAGCGATGCTCGTTTCCCGACGCGACGCACTGCAGATCGGGGGCGACCCCACTTACAGGCTGCTGCTGATTGCCCTGGCGATCCTGATCGCGGCCTTTGCGGCAACGGCACACCAGCCGCGCGAAGCGATCTTCGGGCTGAATTTTGCGATGCTGCTGCTGTTCGGCCCGCTCGCGGCGTTTCTGGGACGCTTTGCGGCGCCGGGGAACACGATCCGGGTCGCAGGTTTTGCGCTCGTCGGGGCCGCGCTGGCGCTGGCGCTCGCCCTGTTTCAGGTTCTCGTTATGCACATGGACAGGGCAGCGGGCTGGGGAAGCGATCCGATCTGGTCGGCGGAAGCGGCGCTGATTCTGGGTTTCATTGCCGTGATCGGCCTCCGCAGCCAGCATCGCTGGCGGGTGCTTTTCGCCCTCGGGCCGGTTCTCGGCACCGCGGCGTGCCTTCTCGCTGGATCCCGCGGCCCGCTGGTGGCGCTCCCGGCGATGCTGCTCGTCGCCATGCTCTTTGCCTCGCGGCGCTGGTGGCTGGTGCCGCTGCTCGCCGCAATTGCGGCGATTGCCGCCTTCCTCGTGCTGAAAGTGGCGTTCCCGGCTTCCATTGACCGGTTCGGTTCGCTGATCGGCATAGGTCAGGACCTGGCCACGGGCAAAACCATTGCCGAAGTGTCGGCAGGTACGCGGCAGGCCTTCTATGCCGCCGGCTACCAGGCGTTCCTGCATGCCCCCTGGATCGGCTATGGCTGGCAGGAAAAGATGCAGGCCATCGTCCCCTACCTGCCGGGCGACGGCGCGGCCCTGATCGCCCCGCACAGGCACCTCCACAGCGACGTCCTCGATTTCGGCGTAGCGGGCGGCATCGCTGGCCTGATCGCCTATGCCCTGATCATTGCCGCGCCACTTGTCGGGGCGATCAAGGCGCCGCGGGACGGCCAATATGTGGCCCGCCTGATGGGCGCGGGGCTGCTCGCGGCCGGCTATTTCTTCTGTGGGCTCACTTATCTGATGTTCGGCTACGAGTTTCTCACCGAGCTCTATGTGTGCCTCGCCGCGGTGCTGATCGGCTATTGCCGGGACGTTCCCCCCCTCGCAGCCTCGGAAAGACCCCGTGGGGCAGCCGGCGCCGTGTCCGGCTGACCTTGGCCCTGCGCCGGAACGCCACAAGAACCTTCGCCCGAAATGTGGTATCCTCTCGCCGCAAACTTGGCCGCGCCCGAGGTCGTGTTCCGACGGAGGGCGAAACCAGTATCGGAGATGAAAATGTCTGTTTCGATGATCCGCATGCTCTCCATCGTGGCGATGCTGATCCCCGCAGCACCGGCGCTGGCCGCCAGCGGGCCGATCGCGGCGAGCAGGCTCGTCGCCCACTGCCAGAGCCAGGCCATTTCGAACTTCGGCCGCCAGGCGTCCGGGATCAACGTGATGGGAGCCACCGAAGCGCTCGACAATACCTGGGTCGCCGTCGGCACGGCCGCGGTCGGCAGCGGCCAAAAAGACTTCATGTGCAACTACGACACCCAACGGCGCTTCACCGGACTGACGCGCATCGACTAGCAATTTTCGAACAATCGTAGCGATTGCGTTATCAGGGCCTTTTCCTGCTGCCCCCCAATGAGGGGCACCGGAGAAAGATTTCATGGCCATGGCAGCAATCTCGATCGGGGCATCCGGCATGGGCGCGGCGGAAGCGCAGCTCAATGCGGTCGCCTCCAATGTCGCAAACGTGGCGGATGTCGGCGCCACGCCCGGTTCGGGGCTCCCCGACACGGTTTATGAGCCCATCGATGTCGTCGACGTCGCGTCCGGCACAGGCACCCAGCCGAGCGGGGTGGGCTACAGCGCCATGCCCAATGCGAGTGCTTACTTCCAGGCCTACGATCCGACTTCGCCCGCCGCGGATTCCGCCGGCATGGTGGCCATGCCGCAAGTGGACCTTGCCGACCAGATGGTGAAGCTCGCTGCCGCCAAGACGCTCTTTTCCGCCTCGGCGAAGGTCATCTCTGCCGGCGATTCGATGCAGCAAACCGCCATCGACATGCTGGCCTAAGCGCCGAGCCTATACTTCGGCGCATCGACCCTGGAGCGCTGGATGTTCCGAGATGATCGGAACGGCGCTCTACCCTTTGTTTGCGCACCGGATCCGTCCGAAAAGAGGTGCCCACCTTTCGGTCCCGGCTCTAGCCGCCGGTGATCGGCGTCAACATGTCGGCCGGCAGCGGCACGAACAAGATCAGCAGGATCAGGCCGCAGATCACGCCCACGATCTGGGCGATCAGGAACATCGCTATCTGCCACGGATTGAGCGTCACGATCAGCCGGGCGATGTTGATCTCGATGGCGATCATCAGCACGCCGATGATGAGCACGACGAAGTCGCTGGTCAGGCCGAAGATGTTGAGCAGGGTCGAGACGACGGAAAGAAAGAAGTTCGCCCAGTTGTGGGCCACCAGGTACGGCACCAGGCCGTCCATCCGGTTAAGCTGCCTCAGCACCAAGGCCGAAAAGCCGATCTGCACGGCCAAGAGAAACAATTCCAGCAGCACCCAGCCGCCAGTGGGGAGACGCGAGGCATTGCCGCCACCGGTGACGATCGGCACATAGGCGCTGAAGGCGGTTGCCACCAGAATGGCGACAAAGCTGCCGGCAAGGCCGCGCAGGCTGAAATCGAAATAGGAGGCCGATCTGCGGTCGCCGGTTACGATTGCGGCCAGCCCCCTGCCGGCGGCGACCAGTTCGTCGATGAAGGTTGTGGGCTTGTTAGGCAACATGAAGGTCCGCTGAAGGGCCGCGCCAGGCGGCAGTCGTGAGCATGTAAAGACTTGTCCGGCGAGCCACAAGCTTAATGGGCCCGAGGAATGCAAAAGTCGGCTGCTTGCAACAGGCAGCTGGAGCCGTTCATCGTTTCGTTGAAACGCTGAAAGATCTCTAAGTCTTTGTCTTGTCGCGTTTCCGACCCGGAAGAGTGGTGGCCACTTTTCCTGGAAACGCCCTAGGTCGCCTCGCCCGCAAGGAAGCGGGCAATAAAGCGCTGATAAAGCCCGGTGAGCGCCTGCACGTCTGCCACGGCGACGCTCTCATCGATCTTGTGCATGCTGGCGCCCACGAGCCCGAGTTCGGCGACCGGGCAGAAGCCGGCGATGAAGCGCGCATCCGAGGTGCCGCCGCCGGTCGAGAACTCGGGCGCGCGGCCGGTCTGGGCCGCGATCACCTCGCTTAAAAGGGCCACGCCGCCCCCGGTCGGCGAAATGAACGAGCGCGATGCCGGCTGCCGCAGGCTGAGTTCGATCGTGGTGCCGTTGGCCTCGATTGCGACAATGCGGCCGCGCAGCCAGGTCTCCAGCGTCTCGGGCGTCCATTTGTCGTTAAAACGGATATTGAACCGGATGCGCGCTCGGGCCGGGATGATGTTGGTTGCCTCATTGCCGACGTCGATCGAGGTGAACTCGAGATTGGACGGCGGAAAATGCGTTGTGCCGCCATCGAGCGGTTCGCCCTTGAGCGCAAGGATCAGTGCCGCAACTACCGGCAGCGGGTTGTTGGCCCTTTCGGGATAGGCGACGTGCCCCTGCGTGCCTGTGACGGTGATCTCGCCGTTGAGCGAGCCGCGCCGGCCGATCTTGATGCTGTCGCCCACCCGCGCGGTGGCGCTCGGTTCACCGACGATGGCGAAGTCGAAGCGGTGCCCCTGCCCCGTCGCCCAGTCCATCAGCTTCTTGGTGCCGTTGATGCCGTCGGCCTCTTCGTCGTTCGTGATGGCGAGCGAAATCCGGCCGTTTCCCGCTTCGCCCGCGGCAATGGTCCGCGCTGCGGCGGCGATGAAGGCCGCAACGCCGCTCTTCATGTCGGTTGCGCCGCGTCCAAAGATCACGCCGTCGACTTCCTCGGCCGCAAAAGGCGGGTGCGTCCAGGCGGCAACATCGCCGGGCGGCACCACGTCGGTGTGGCCGGCGAACAGCAGATGCGGGCCAGAATTGCCGCGCGTTGCAAAGAGATTGTCCACCGGATAGGAGCCGTCGCCCTCAAAGCGCAGGCGCGTGACCATAAAGCCAAGCGGGACCAGCGCCGCCTCGACGACATCGAGCACCCCGGCCGTCTCCGGCGTGACCGAGGGACAGCGGATGAGCGATTTCAGGAGAGCGACGGAATCGACCGCCGCGTCTTGAGTGCTGGACATGGACGCCTCGGAAGGACTCGGGACCACCGGTGTTTACCCTTGGCGGTCCCTGATGTCGATTGTCCAGCCTTGCCGGGCGGCGTCCGGCGCTAACGAATGCCGTACTGGTTGCCGCCCTCGGTTCCGCCAAGAAACCCGAGCTCGATCGTCATCCAGAGGCTCCCAATAATTGGCAAGAAGCCGATCAGCGACCACCACCCCGACTTGTCGCGATCGTGCCAGCGCTTGGTGTAGATCGCGTAGGTCGGATAAAGGAAAAGCAGCGTGACGATGAACATCGGCACGAAGACGCGCACCAGGACTTCCTGGCTCGGCAGCGACTGATGATTAGCCGCTGCCTCAAACACATCTCGGGCACCGAGCATCAGCAACGCGATTGCGCCGAACTCGATGACTGTCAAAACCAGAAGCGCCAGCCAGAACGTCACCCGGCCGATGCGGCCGGAATAGGAGAGAAACAGAAAATCTAGATAACTCATCATGATCTTTCCCCCAAATGATGGAGGAATAGACCATAGCCGAGTAAATGAACCTTCGATTCTTGCTTGCGGTTCTTCTCAGTCCCGCAACAACTCATTAATCGAAGTCTTGGACCGCGTCTGTGCATCCACGCGCTTGACGATAACCGCACAATAGAGGCTCGGGCCGGGCTGGCCGTTGGGCAGTGGCTTGCCCGGCAGGCTGCCGGAGACGACCACCGAATAGGGCGGCACCTTGCCGATATGGATTTCGCCGGTCGCGCGATCGACAATCTTGGTCGAGGCGCCGATGAAGACACCCATCGAGATCACCGAGCCCTCCCCGACCACGACGCCCTCGACCACTTCCGAGCGGGCGCCCACGAAGCAATTGTCCTCGATGATGACCGGCCCCGCCTGCAGCGGCTCCAGCACGCCGCCAATGCCGACGCCGCCCGAAAGATGGACGTTCTTGCCGATCTGGGCGCAGGAGCCCACCGTCGCCCAGGTGTCGACCATGGTGTTTTCGTCGACATAGGCGCCGAGATTGACGAAGGAGGGCATCAGCACCACGCCCTTGCCGATATGGGCCGAGCGCCGCACGATAGAACCGGGGACGGCGCGAAAGCCCGCCTCCCGAAACCGGGTGTCATCCCAGCCGAGGAACTTGCTCGGCACCTTGTCCCACCAATTGGCGCCGCCCGGGCCGCCGGCGATCGCCTCCATGTCGTTGAGGCGGAAGGAGAGCAGCACCGCCTTCTTCAGCCACTGATTGACCTGCCACTCGCCGCTCGCCTGCTTTTCGGCGACGCGCGCCTTGCCGGCATCAAGCAGCGCCAGCGCTTCGCTCACCGCCTCACGGACCGGCCCGGTCGTCTGGGCGTTGACGCCATCGCGGGCATCGAAGGCGGCATTGATGGTTTCGGCGAGATCGGCATGGGCCATGGAGGGAGGCTTTCAGGACAGATGGGAGGACGGCGGACATTAGCCGCAGGTCACGCCGTGTCAACATGGGGTGACACAGCTTGCCATTCCTCCTTAATTGGGGTCTGACAAGCTCTATTCCCCGAATTCGGAAGCTTTCCATGGTCAAGCGCCGCAACACGCCGCTCCGTTCGTCGGTCCAGGACATCGATGTCGCCAAGCGCATCCCGAATACGCCGCAGACGGCCTCGGCGTCCTACCGGCTGGCCTTCACCGACGAAGAGTTCATGACCTCGGAAGAGGTACGGCCGGTACGGCTACAGCTCGAATATTTGAAGCCCGAGCTGCGCCTGCGCGAGCGCGGCATCAATTCGACCGTGGTGTTGTTCGGGGGCGCCCGCATCCCCGAGCCGGGCAAGGCGGCCTGGGCCGCGCACAACCCCACGCAGAAACGCAACCTCGAGGCGGCCTCGCGCTATTATGCGGAGGCGCGGCGCTTCGCCCAATATGCGTCACTGACCGCCAAGGCGCTCGATTATCGCGACTTCGTGGTGACGACCGGCGGCGGGCCCGGCGTGATGGAGGCGGGCAATCGCGGCGCCGCTGATGTCGGGGCGCCGAGCATCGGGCTCAACATCGTGCTGCCGCACGAGCAGGCGCCGAACCTTTTTGTAACCCCCGAGCTCTCGTTCAATTTCCACTATTTTGCGACCCGCAAGATCCATTTCCTGCTGCGCGCCAAGGCGGTGGCTATTTTTCCGGGCGGGTTTGGCACGCTGGATGAGTTTTTCGAAACCCTGACGCTGATCCAGACCGGCCGCATGGACCGCATCCCGGTGCTGCTGTTCGGCATCGAGTTCTGGAACAAGGTGATCAATTTCGGGGCGCTGGCCGAAGAAGGCACCATCGGTCCGGACGATCCCGATCTGTTCACCGTCGTCGATAGCGCCGAGGAAGGCTGGGCCGTGATCCGGCAGCACTATAATTTGCCTGAGATCGAAATGGGTTAGCCGGGCAAGGCACCGGGCAGGGAGCTTGCTGCCCCTGGATTGCCCGGACTGATCCCCCGATCAAGTCGGGGGAGGGCAATGGGCCTTAACGCCAGCCCAAAGAGTCGCCGCCCCCCGCCTCAAGAAATTGCCGCGAGGAACCCGGCGAGGTCATCCGTGCTGTGGTGGACATGGGGGCCCGTGACGCGCGCCAGTTCCCAGGCCTCGATCTGGTCGTGCGAATAGTCCTCGCCCACCGTCACGTGCACCGTGGTCATGCCGAGTTCGTGCGGGACCACGAGATTCTTGTCGAGGTCATCGAACATCACGGCGCGATGCGGATCGACGCCATGGGCGGTAAGGAACCCCTCATAGGCCGAGCGCTTGGGCTTGGGTTCGTAGCCCATCGCCCGGACATCGTGGATCACCTCGAACAACCCCTGCCCGCCGAGCCGTTCGAGCACGGCTTCCGCATGCGACACGTCGCCATTGGTGAGCACGAACTTTCGGCCCGGCAGCGCTGCGATGGCGGCGACCAGAGCCGGATGCGCTTCCACCGGCGAATAGTCGATCGCATGCACTGTCTTGAGAAAATGCTCCGGGTCGATCGCGTGCTGGCGCATCAGCCCGTTCAGCGTCGTGCCATATTCGCGGTAATAGCCCTTTTGCAGCACCCGCGCTTCGGCGAATTCGAGCTTGGTGACCGCCATCACGTAATTGGTGATGCGGACATCGATCTGGGCAAAAAGGTTGCAGCGCCGCGGGTAAAGGGTGTTGTCGAGATCGAACACCCAGTCGCTGATGTGCGCAAAACCTTGCAGGGCCGGAGCGTCGAGAGGCGAAGCGGAACTTGTCATGTCCCGCTTATGCCAGATTTTTTCGGCGCGTTCACCTAACCGCTTCGTTAAGGTTCAGTGCGCGTTCTTGTTGGTCAGTTGATCGCCGGAATCGTCGTTGCTGTCGCTGCCGTCGTCGGTTGCCGACTGGTCAGACTGGTCGTCGCTGGTCGCTGCGTTGTCGCTATCGCTCGGCGCCGCCGAAGAGCCGCTCGAGGACGGGGTCGCGGTGGTGCCCCCGGGCGCAACGCCGGTTTCCTTGCTCGCCTCGGCAGAAGTGATCTGCTTGTCGTTGACCACGAGCTGGAGGCCGAGCGTGTCGGCGGCCGTGGCCGGCTGCATGGCGACGGCGACGAGCCCGAGCACGCCCAGCGGCGATTTGGGCGCGAGACGGACTTCGATGCTGTGCGGATCGACGAGATAGGCGCGCACCGCCGCCTGGATCTCCTGCACGAGCGTCACGGGCATGGAGCCGTCCCCGTTCAGCTGCGCGGGAATGGAAGCGACCGTGCTCTCGATCAGCGCCGACTTGGTGGTGTTTTCCTGCTTGGCCCCGATATCGAGCAGCTTGTTGGTGATCGAAGCGTCATCGAAGCGGAGCGAGGTGGAGTTGAGGAACAGGGTTTGCAACGAGGCGAGCAGCATTGCGGTCTGCTGCTGCGACTGCGCCGACTCGTTGGAGGTGCCCTGCTGGGCGAGGGCCTGCGAAACGCTGGAGAGATTGTGCACGAATTCGGGCGTGTAGCCGGTCATATCGAGGGCGAATTTCAGCTTGCCGACGTTGTCGACATCAACTGAGATCTCGCTGATCGCGATATGCCCGTCCGTGAGCGACCAGGTCATGTTCTCGATGGCCTTGGCGGTCAGTGTCGACAGCCCCAACTGCGCGATAGGTTTGGCCGAATCCGGATCCTGGGCGCTGATCTGCGCCAGGTCGATCTTGATGTTGTTGGTCAGGCCGTTCGACGCGATATTGGTCAGCGGGCCCTCGGTCTGCGACGGCGCAAAGGTGTTGGTGACGAGGACGGAGTCGATGGTCGCAAGCTGCTTGCCGCCCGCCACCACCGTGATCGGGCCGATGCTGCCCTGGCTGAACAGGCGGCTGCCCGCGAGCACGTCCGGCACCTTGCCACTCGCCACATAGACGCGCTTCAGAACCAGATTCCTGGCGCTGACTTCGCCGCCCTCGAACTTGTAGTCGATATCGGGAAAACTCAGCGTGTCGGCGACGTAGCTGCCATCGGGCTGCTCCTTGACGCCGGCAAATTGCAGCTTGGTGTCGAGCTTGACCGGGGCCTGGTCTGGCAGGGTGACGGTCACGCCGTCATAGCTCACCGCATCGCCGCTTACAGTGGCCGCGCCCAGCTTGAGGGCGCCACCGGGCGGCAGCGACTGGCCATAGACGGCCGAAAGCTTGCTGGCGAAATCATTGGCATCGAGCGCAAAGGCAGCGGGCGCCGACACGAGCAGGGCCGCGAGCGACAGGGCCAGCGGACGCAAATAGCTTAGCTTCACGATTATCCCCAGTTGGAATGAACGGCTTTCGTCCCCGCAACGCCAAATCCTGACAGTCGAAGCCGTCAGGGCTGTGACGCCGTTGATGTCACCATGCCATCAAATTGGAGCAAAGGAAAAGTCGCCGCTAAAAATTAGAGGCGAGTCCGGAATTTCGGTGGCGAAGTCTGAAGCCGCCCGGTCGAAAGCACGGCAAGTCGGTTCAGCATGTGGGGGGGGCGCCGAGGCAGACAATATCTCCGTGGTTCCACATGAAAGTGCCCGGCAGCCGGAAGCGCCGAGCTTGCCTTGATTGGTGAGCCTAAAACTTGAAACCGACGCCGGCCTTCACGGCGATCATGCTCGGGGTGCTTTCGAGGGTAGAGGAACCCAGGGTGACCGAATTCGTGTCGTAGTGCACGTAGGTTGCCTCGAGCCGGCCGATGATGTTGGAAGTCAGCAGGGCTTCGGCGCCGATGCCGAACTGCGCGCCGCCAACGGTGAAATTGCCGCCGCTGGGAACGACACTCGGGTCGTAGTCGAAATTGCCCCAAGCATATCCCAAGGTGCCGTATGCCAGCACGTTGGGCCCGACCGGCATGCCCAGGCGAGCCTTTACGGCGCCGTCCCAGTTCGAGGATAGGAAGTTCTGGCCCAAGAGTTGCAACGTCGTGCTGTCGAAATTGGCTTCGCCTTCCACGCCCACGACGAAATGGTCGTTGAGCTGGTAGTTGAACCCGGCAAACACGCCGGCGCCGCCGCCCATGTCGCCCAGCAGTGTGTCTGGAAACCAGCCTTGCTCCAGCGATTTTTCCGCCAGCAGATTGGCCTGCGCGCCGACATAGGGACCGGTCCAATCGACTGCGTCCTGCGCTTGGGCAGTTCCCGCATGGGCGCCGAGCAGCACCACCCCAACCATCGCCGCAACTTTTGCTGCAGAACGCATCGCCAGAATCCCCCAATGTTCCTTGGCCGGAAGCTGCCATGGGCGGATGCGGCGCCACAATGGCAGACTAGCCACACTGCGAGAATTATTGCTCAGGCGACGCAGAAATTTAACGAACGATCAGGGTACCGGCGCCGTGTTCGGTGAAAAGCTCGACCAGCACCACGTGCGGGGTCTTGCCGTTGAGGATGACGACGCCTTCGACGCCGTTGTCGAGGGCCTCGAGGCAGGTCTCGACCTTGGGGATCATGCCGCCGGAAATGACGCCCTCGCGCATCAACTGCTTGGCCTCCGAAACGGTGAGCTCCGGGAGCAGCTTCTTGTTGGCATCGAGCACGCCATCGACATCGGTCAGGAACAAGAGGCGCTTGGCCCCGAGCGAGCCGGCGATGGCGCCAGCAAAAGTATCGGCGTTGATGTTGTAGGTTGCCCCGTCGCGGCCCGGTGCCACTGGGGCGATCACCGGAATCATCTCCGAACGGGCCAGAAGATCGAGCAGCGTGCGATCGACCTCGATCGGCTCGCCCACGAAACCGAGGTCAAGCACCCGCTCGATATGCGAATCGGGGTCGATGACAGTCTTGTGCGCCTTGCGCGCAAAGACCATGTTGCCGTCCTTGCCGCAGAGCCCGATCGCCCATTCGCCCTCGGCGTTGATGAGCGCGACGATTTCCTTGTTGATGGAGCCGGCCAGCACCATCTCGACGACTTCCATCGTCCGCGCGTCGGTGACGCGTAGGCCGCCCTCGAACCTGCTCTCGATACCGAGGTTTTTCAGCATCGAGGCGATCTGCGGCCCGCCACCATGCACGACGATGGGGTTGACCTTGGATTGCTTCAGCAGCGCGATATCCCGCGCAAAAGCCTGGCCGAGACTGACATCGCCCATGGCGTGCCCGCCATATTTGACCACCACGGTCTTCCCCTCGTAGCGCTGCATGTAGGGCAGCGCCTGGGCGAGGATCGAGGCGTCGCGCGAAAAGGCTTCGGTGTCGGGCATGGTGCGCTTTGTATCCATGAGCCTTCCCTATAGCGGATTCCCGCTCAGGGGAAACCCATTTGCGTGTGACATTTGACAGAATGCCGATGCGGCGACGCCGCTGGCAAGCGGGGATAGGCACGATTGCGGGCGCGAGGTAAAACTGTCTCATGTCGCAGTCAACGGGGGAAATCGCTGATTTGATTGCCCGTACGGCGTTGCGGGACCGCATCGCCTTTCGCGAGCTCTATCGGCGCACCAGCGCGAAACTCTTCGGCGTCACGCTCCGTATCTTAGGGGACCGAGCCGAGGCCGAGGAAGCGCTGCAGGAGGTCTACGTCAAGATCTGGCAGCGCGCCGACCGCTACGCCGCCGGCGGCTACAGTCCGATCAGCTGGCTGGTGGCGATTGCGCGCAATCACGCTCTCGACATGCTCCGCGCCCGACGGCCGTTTGCCGAGGACATCGAGCAGGCAATCGAAATTGCCGATCTCGGCCCCGATCCCGAACGGGCGGCGGTGGAGGCCGACGAGCGGGCCCGCATCGACGCATGCCTGGGGGAACTGGAAGGCGACAGGGCGGAGGCGGTCCGCGGCGCCTATCTTGACGGCTTCAGCTATGAGGAACTGGCGGCCCGCCACAAGGTGCCGCTCAATACCATGCGGACCTGGCTCCGGCGGAGCCTGATCAAATTGAGAGAGTGTCTTTCGGCATGAGCGTGGACGGCGAACAAGGCGGAGGCGAAGACGGCGACCGGGTTCGCGTTGCCGAGTTCGCGCTCGGCTTGCTACCGGCTCAAGAGCATGAGGCGCTAGCGCGCCGGCTCGCAACCGAGCCTGCGCTTGCGCGCGAACTGGCGCTCTGGCGGCGACGGTTTTCTGGCCTCGACAGCGAGTTTGCCGAGGTGACGCCGCCCGCCGGCGTTTTGGAGCGGGTCGAGGCGCGGGTGTTCCCGCAACCGGCCGCGCGGTCTTCCGGCCTTTGGAACAGCCTCGGCTTCTGGCGCGGACTCGCCGCCACCTGCTTTGCCCTGGCGATCGTTGCCGGGGGTTTCGCGCTTGCCCCGCGGCCACCACTTACCGGCCAGGAACTGGTGGCCGCGCTCGAAGCCGAGGGGAGCAACATCAAGTTCGTCGCCTTCTACGACGAGGCGGCGGGCATGGTGCGGATTGCCGCCCTTTCCGGCGACGCCGCGCCGAACAAGGATTTTGAGCTCTGGGCGATCCACGGCACGAGCCCGCCGGTCTCGATGGGTGTCATTCCGGTCGGCAGCAAGAGCGATATCGCGGTGCCCGCAGCCATGCGGCCGGGGTTCGTTGCCGGCACCGTGCTCGCGGTAACGCTCGAACCCAAGGGCGGCTCGCCCAGCGGCGCGCCCACGGGGCCGGTCGTTGCCAAGGGAGCAACGACCGCCATCTGAGCTAACGCGGGCAACACGTCCATGTGACGTGCAGTTGTATTTATCCTGCCTCATAATCAAACCAGTGAAGTTGGGGTGTTCTGCGATGAATAGGCGAGAATTATTTTACGGCACCGCCGCCGTTGCTGCGATCGGCGGACTGGGATGGGTGCTGAAGGGCGGCATGACGGTAAGCGAGGCCGCCGAAACCTCGGCTGCGCCGGCGGCGCAGCCGGCCGCCCAGGTCTTCGAGGTGAGCTATAGCGAGGACGAGTGGCGCAAGCGGCTGACCCCCGCGGCCTATAACGTGCTGCGCCAGCAGGGCACGGAGTACCCCGGCACCTCGCCGCTGCTGAACGAGCATCGGCCCGGCATTTTCGGCTGCGCCGGGTGCGATTTGGCCCTGTTCGATGCCAAGACCAAATTCGAGAGCGGTACTGGCTGGCCAAGCTTTTACGCGCCGCTGCCCAATGCGGTGCTGCAGAGCGACGACGCTTCCTTCGGCATGGACCGGACCGAGGTTCATTGCCGGCGCTGCGGCAGCCATCTCGGCCATGTTTTCGACGACGGTCCGCCGCCCACCGGCCTGCGCTACTGCATGAATGGCGTGGCGCTGAAGTTCACCCCGGCCACAACCTGATCGGGACCCAGGTCGTTCCCCAAACTCTCCGACGTAGAGGACACTGGCCCCTGCCCTATCCGGCGGGGGTTTTCTTGCGACATTGCTTGGCTAGGGCCAGATCCAGTTGAGTTGAAGCATTCATCGCGCTTCCCTCGTCATGGGCGGGCTTGGCCCGGCCGCGCCTCGCCAAGTTCACCCGAGCTGGTCGAACGTCAGCATGGGTCCCCGGGCTCGACCTTGGTCAAGCCACGGGGATGACGATGTGGCAAGGGGGCCACCAGATGCCGACGCTACACCCAGGCGTTCGCGACCCGTATCAACTCGGCTGGATCATGCTCTAGACCGCTTGCCGAACCGCCGGCACCACCTTATTCCTTGTTGTCATGAAACTGACCATCATCCAGTCCGGTGAAGTGCCGGAGCCGCTGCGGCCGGAATTCGGCGCCTACGCGCCCATGTTCCAGAAAATGTTCGCGCGTGTCGGCGCCCATTTCGACTACGAGGTGGTGCCGATCTCGGATGGTGCGCCCTTCCCCGATCCCGCTTCGCTCGAGGCCATCCTGCTGCCGGGATCGCCCGCCGGGGTCTATGACGATTTTGGCTGGATCGCGCCGCTGCGCGCCTTCATCCGCGGCGCTTATGCGGCGAAGACGCCGATGGTGGGCATCTGCTTCGGCCACCAGATCATGGCCGATGCGCTGGGCGGCGATGTGCGCAAATCCGAAAAAGGCTGGGGACTGGGGCGTCATAACTACGCCGTCAGGTCTGCCCGTGCCTTTGGGCCGGAAGTCGCGACGGCGCTATCGGTGGCCTGTTCGCATCAGGACCAGGTGATTTCCGCCCCCGCCGAAGCGGAGGTGATCCTTGGTTCCGAGTTCACGCCCAATGCCGGCCTCAGCTATCGCAATGGCGCCGCACTGAGCTTTCAGCCCCACCCGGAGTTCGAGGATCCCTACGCAATGGCGCTGGCGGAGTTGCGCCGCGGCAAGGCGCCCGATCATGTCGTCGATGCGGCTGTCGCCTCGCTCGATGCACGATCCGACAGTCCGGTGCTCGCCCAGCATATTGCGGCGTTTTTGACCCGGGGCTGAAAGGGCAGCCAGGTGGAACTGTTTCTGTTTCCGCCAAAGCCCAATCCAGTTGCGTTGATGAGAGTCGCGCGTGCTTGAGTGAGGCGCTGCCAGCGCGGCGTCAGTATTGACGGCACCCTCGCTACATCATCATCCTCGGGCCTTGACCCGGGGACCCATGCTGCCTTTCCATAGGTGGCCGGGTCACGCCCGGCCATGGGGAAAGCGCGGCGGATGCTTCAACTCATCTGCATCGCCACGGTTATCAAACCCTAATGGCTGATCGCCCGCTGCAGCTCCGATTTACTCATCTTCGAGCGGCCGGCAATGTTGCGTTGCCTGGCCTCGGCCATGAGTTCGGCTTTGCTCGGCTCGCCGTCGGAGCGCCTGCGGCCGCCGCCGCGGGAAGCGCCCTTGGCGATCGTGCGGTTCTGCGCGCCCTTGCCTTCCTTCTCGGCCTCGGCGGTCTGGCCCCGGCTTTCCTTGGTCTTGGTGCGGGCGAGGTTCTGCTTGTTCTTTTTTGGCGATTCCTGGTTGGTCGCGCCCGACTCGCTGAGCGCGATGGCGATCGCCTGCTTGCGGTTCTTTACCTTTGGGCCCTTGCCGCCGCCGGTCTTGAGCTCGCCTTCCTTGAACTCGTGCATCACGCGTTCAATGGTGCCGCGCTGCCCTCTGGTCTCGTTAGTTGGCATCTGCCGTCCTCCTTGCTGAGCAAGGTGAACGCAATAACCGGGGCCGGGTTCAAAACTTCGTTCGCGCGTTTCCAGGAAAAGTGGGCACCACTTTGGCTGTTCGGAAACGCGACCCAACAAAGACTTGGAGATTCGTTCAGCGTTTGGTTGAAACGATAAACGGCTCTAGTGCTCGAGGAGGCCCGCAATGGCCGCGCGCAGTTCGGCTATGCCTTCGCCCTTCTCCGAGGAGGTGACGATGAGGCCGGGATGCGCCGCCGGGCGCTTGGCGATGCTCCCGCGCGTTGCCGATATCGCCTTGGCAAGCTCGCTCGCGGAGGGCTTGTCGGCCTTGGTCAGCACAACCTGGTAGCTGACGGCAGCCTGGTCCAGTTCGTTCATCACCGAGATGTCGTTGCCGCGCGGGCCATGCCGGGAATCGATCAGCACATAGACGCGGCGCAGTGTCGCCCGGCCGGTGAGATAGGAGTGGATCAGCCGCGTCCACGCCTCGACCTTGGGTTTTGGCGCCTGCGCAAAACCATAGCCGGGCATATCCACTATCCGGAGCGGCGCGTCGGCCGCCTCGAAGATGTTGAGCTCCTGCGTGCGCCCCGGCGTGTTGGAGGTACGCGCCAGATCCCTCATGCCGACCAGTGCATTGATCAGCGACGACTTGCCGACATTGGAGCGGCCGGCGAAGGCGATCTCCAGCCGATCCATGGGCGGCAGGTCGTCGATGCGTACGCAGCCTTTGATGAAAACAAAAGGCCGGGCGAACAACAGTCGCCCGGCTTCGATGTTCGTGGCCGCAAAATCGGCTTCCGGCACGGCGCTAATTGCCTTCCGGCTTCGGCGTGCGCCGGAAGCTCGCAAGGATGTTGCCGAACAGGTTCACCTCAACGCCGTGGCGCTTCATGATGATGTATTGCTGGATGAGCGTCAGCGTGTTGTTCCAGGCATAGTAGATCACCAGGCCCGCCGGGAAGGTGCCGAGCGTGAAGGTGAAGATCACCGGCATGAACTGGAAGATCATGGCCTGCGTCGGGTCCGGCGGCGGCGGGTTCAGCTTCATCTGCAGCCACATGGTGCAGCCCATGATCAGCGGCCAGACGCCGATCGCCAGGAAATGCCCGAACACCGGAATGGCCGTCGGATCGTAATGGAGCAGCCCGAACAGGGTGAAGATATTGGTCGGATCGGGTGCCGCCAGATCCTGGATCCAGCCGAAGAACGGCGCGTGTCGCATCTCGATGGTGATGAAGAGCACGGTATAAAGTGAGTAGAACACCGGGATCTGGATGAGCACCGGCCAGCAGCCCGCCAGCGGGTTGATCTTGGCCTTCTTGTAGAGCTCCATCGTCGCCTGTTGCAGGGCGGCGCGATCGTCCTTGTACTTCTCCTGCAGCGCTTTCAGCTCCGGTTGCATCTTGCGCATCGCCGCCATGGACGCGAACGAACGGCTGGCCAGCGGGAAGAACACCAGCTTGATGATGACCGTGACCGCGAGGATCGCGAGGCCGAAATTACCCAGCAGGCCATGCAGCAGTTGGATCAGCCGGAACATCGGGTGGGTCAGGAACGAGAACCAGCCCCAGTCGATCATGAAATCGAAGCGGTCAAAGCCATACTGGCTCTGATAGCCGGAGATGATCTGCTCGACCTTGGCACCCGCAAAGATGTAGCTCTTGTTGCTGGCGCTCTGGCCCGCCGCGACGGTAAGGGGCGCCTGGTCGACGAAGCTCGCCTTATAGACGTCGGTATCGAGCGGCTTGCTCCACGAGAAGCGGGCCGAAATCGCGGCCTTGGGATCCGGGATGACGGTCGCCGCCCAGTACTTGTCAGTGAAGCCGAGCCAGCCGCCATTGGACTGGATGTCCTGCTGCTGGTCCTTCTGCAGGTCCTGGTACTTGTAGGTGACGAGGTTCTTGTCGCCCAGGATGCCGACCGCGCCCTCATGCAGGATGAAGGTATTCTGCGCCTCGGGCGTGCCGTGGCGGGTCACCTGCGAATAGGGGTAGAGCGTGACCGGCGCATTGGTCTTGTTGTCGACCGTCTGGGTGACGGTGAAGAGATAATTGTCGTCGACGGTAAACTGGCGATGGAACACCAGCCCCTGGCCATTGTCATAGCTCAGCGTGACGGGCGTCGTGGACGTAAGCGCGGTCGTGCCGCCTTCCACCTTCCAGACCGTGTTGGCGTCGGGCAGCTTGACATTGGCGCCGCTGGCGACCCAGCCCTGCTCGACGAAATAGGAGTCTGGGGCCGAAGCCGGCGTCAACAGCGTGACGATCGGGCTATTTTCCGACAGATCGACCTTGTACTTTTTCAGCTCGAGGTCATCGAGCCGGCCGCCTGCCAGGTCAATCGAGCCGATAAGCGAGGGCGTATCGATCTTTAACCGGGGCGTTGCCGCGATGGCCTCGTCGCGCGTCTTGAAGCTCGCGCCGCTATTGGGCTCGGGGGCGACCGCACCGGGGGCGGTAGCAGCGGCCTTCTGGGCCTCGACCCGGGCCTGCTGCTGTTGCTGCAGCTGCGCCTCATGCGCGGCGCGATCCGCCGCCGGACCGGCCACGAAATATTGCCAGCCGAACAGCACCGCGATGCTGAGCACGATGGCGAGGATCACATTGCGGCTGTCGTTCATTATCGGTTTTTCCGGGGGCCATCGGCCCGATGGCGGGTGGGCTGTGGAGAATGGACCCGCTCGATGAGCTTGGCCAAATCCTTTACCATTTCGTCGAAGGAGGCCGCGAGGGCCTCGCGCCGTCCTACAAGCACGTAGTCATGTTGGGGGCGGAAGGCCAGCGAACAAGCCCCTGCAGCAGCCCTCAGCCGCCGCTTGATGCGGTTGCGCTCGGGGGAGTTGCCGCATTGCTTGCTGACGGTGAACCCCAGGCCCGGGATTTCACCGGCGCTGGCCACGGCCTGCAATGCAAAACTAGGGCGCCCGGCGCGATTGCCCCGGGCGGCCTTCAAAAATTCGGACCTCTTGGTGAGCCGGCGCAGGCTGGTCTTGCCTTCCGGCGCAGCCGCCATGGGCCCTCGGACCTTAGGCCGAGAGCTTCTTGCGGCCGAGCGCGCGGCGACGGTTCAGAATAATGCGGCCGTCCTTGGTTGCCATACGGGCGCGGAAACCGTGACGGCGGGCACGCACGAGCACGCTCGGCTGATAGGTACGCTTCATAAGATCAGACCGCGCGAGGGCGCGGTTCCTCTGACTGCAAGTGCGAAAAAGAAAATCGCCACCGTGCGCCGGCAAGGCCGGTCGGTGGCAGGCTCGCGGGCTTATAGAAAATTGCCGCCGCCAAGTCAACGCGAGCTGATAGCTCTTTGGCGGCCGCCGGATAACTGCCCGCCTGGTACTTTGAGCAGTGTAGCGGGCCCGCTTCCACAATCCCATTGCGTTGAACGGATCCGCTGTGATTTCTTGCCGGCGCGGCGCATTGACTCCCTCCTTCGACCTTGCGGGGCCGCCCAACAAGTGTAATGGGATCGGCATGCCGGAGCTGCTTACTCCCGATATCTGCGTCATTGGCGGCGGCGCCGGGGGCCTTGCGGTCGCCACGAGGGCTCGCGCCTATGGGGCGACTGTCGTCCTCATCGAGAAGGGCAAGCCCGGCGGGGAGCCTACGAGTTCGGGCGCCCTTGCCGCCGCGGCGCTGGCCGGCGCCGCCCGCCGGGCTAATAATATGCGCACGGCCGCCGCGTTCGGCATCGCCAATGACGAGCCCAAGATCAATGCCCGGGGCGTATTCGAGCATGTGCGCGGGATCCTCGATGCCACAGCCCCCGAGACTGCGACGGAACGGCTGACTGCCCTCGGCGTCGAGGTCATTGCTGCGGAGGGCCGGTTCGCGGACAGGCAGACGGTCGTGGCCGGGGGCCAGCTGATCCAGGCCCGCCGCTTTGTTATCGCCACGGGTGGCAGACCCCATGTGCCCGAAATCGAGGGGCTGGCGGGCGTGCCCTTCTTCACCAGCGTTTCCATTCTCGACAACCCCCGCAAGCTCACCCATCTGGTGGTCGTCGGCGCCGGACCCGAGGGGCTCGCCCTGGCGCAAGCCTATCGCCGCCTCGGCTCCGAGGTGACCGTGGTTGAAGGCGCAACCCCGCTCGCCGAAAGTGATCCCGAACTCGGCGAAATCGCCTTGCGGCGGCTGGCCGAGGAAGGCGTGGTCGTGCGCTCTTCCACCCGGGTTGTCCGCGTGCAGCAGCGCAGCCTCGGCATCGGGGTAACGATCCGGTCGGGCGAGGCCGAAGAGGTGCTCGACGCCTCCCATATCCTGATCGCCAGCGGGAGCCTCCCCGAACTCGACGGCCTCGATCTCGACAAGGCCGGCATCCGGCGAAAGAAGGGCGACCCGTCCCGGCTCGAATTGCAAGGCAACCTCAAGACAACCAATGCGCGCGTCTATGCGATTGGGGACGCGGGCGGAGGGCTCCGGCACGCTCACGTTGCGCGCTATCAGGCTGAGCTGGTGGTGGAAAACATCGTCCTCGGCCTGCCGGTGCGGAACAATCCCCTTCGGGTGCCGGCGATCGTATTTACCGATCCCGAGATCGCCGAAATCGGGCTGGCGGAGCCCGAAGCGCGGCGCCGGCATGGCAAGAATTACCAGGTGCTGCGCTACTCCCTGGCCGAGAACCACCGCGCCCGGGCCGAGCGGCAGGGCTATGGCCTGGTCAAGCTGGTCGCCGACCGCCGCGGGCGCCTGCTCGGCGCCGGGATCGTGGGGGCGAACGCCGCCGAAATGATCGCGCTCTTCGGTTTCGCCATCGGCAACCGCATGTCGGTGGACAATTTCCGCAATCTCGTGGCGCCGTACCCGACGCTTGCCGAGATTGCCCATGACATCGCCGACGAGGCCGTACGCAGCAAGGCCGCGAGTCGGCTGCACGCATGGCTCATGGCCTTGCGGCACCTGTTGCCGTAGATGTCATCGCTCTTGTAATAATCGCCAATGACAGATCAACCGCGCGCCATGCCTGGCCCGTTCTCCGGCCTCTCGGTCAAGCTGATCGCGACCATCATTTGTGTGATTTTGGCCGTGGAAGTGGTGATTTATCTCCCTTCCCTCGGTAATTTCCGCGCCAGCTGGCTGAACGACCGGCTCCGGATCGGCATCGTCGCCGCTCACGTGATCGACGCCGTGCCGGACGTGATGAACATCCCCAAGATGGTCACCGACAACCTGCTCAATTCGGCGGGCGCCACCGCCATCGCCTATCGCAATGGCGGCAAGAGCCAGTTGATCGAGCTCGACAGCGTGGCGATGCCCCGGGCGGCGGTAACCGCCGACATGCGGCAGGACAGCCCGATCGCCCTCATCGAGGGCGCGCTCGATACTCTCATCAATGGCGGCGACCGGACTCTGCGCATCGTCGGAAATATTAGCGAAAATGGCGGCGGCGAGGTCGAGGTAATCATGCCCGAGGCGCCGCTGAAAGCGCAGATGCTCGTCTATTCGCGTAATATTGCCCTGATATCGCTGGTGATTTCGGCGCTGACGGCCATTGTGATCTTTGCTCTGTTGCGGCGCATCCTGGTCGACCCGATCCGTCGCGTCACCGCCAACATGGTCGGCTACCGCCAGGACCCGGAGAACGCCAGCCTCATCATCGAGCCGTCGCGCCGCAGGGACGAGATCGGCGTCGTCGAGCAGGAGCTGGCGGCGATGGAGACCAATCTCTACACCATGCTGAAGCAGCAGCGGCACCTGGCCGACCTGGGGTTGGCGGTCGCCAAGATCAACCACGACCTGCGCAACACGCTGACGTCGGCGCAATTGCTCTCCGACCAGGTCGCGGGGCTGGACGATCCGAAGGTCCAAAGGCTGGCGCCGCGCCTCGTCCATACCCTCGACAAGGCGATCGGCTTCGCCCAATCGGTGCTCGATTATGGCCGGCAGAGCGGCGCGCCGCCACGGCCGGTGCCCGTCGACCTCAAGGCGCTGGTCGAGGAATCGATCTTCGATGCCGGGCTGGTTTCCCACCCCGAGATCAAGGTGACGAGCGAGGTACCGGACGCGGTCACCATCAAGGCCGATCCCGACCAATTGGCCCGCGTGTTCGTCAATCTGCTGAAGAACGCGCGCGAAGCAATGGAAGCGTCGTCAGGCCGGATCGCCGAGCCGGCGGTAACGGTCGGCTATACCGAAGACCTCGCGGGCATGACCCTGAGCTTTGGCGATAACGGCCCCGGCCTGCCCCCCCGCGCCCGGGAAAATCTCTTCGTGGCCTTTGAAGGCTCGGCGCGCGCCGGCGGCACGGGCCTGGGCCTCGCCATCGCCCGCGAATTGACCGAGGGCAATGGCGGCAAGCTCGCCTATGTGCCGGAGGAGACCGGCACCCGCTTCGATGTGAGCTTGCCGGCCAAGCTCAGGATCAGTTGAACGTCCGGATTTTCTGGCCGTGCTGGTTGGCCGTCGCCATGGCCACTTCGTGCTGGGAAAGAATCCAGCCCTCATGCTGAACCACGCGGCCGTTGATGTAGTCGTCATGGACCTCGGCAAGAAGCTTGGCGTAGCTGGCCTCTTCCGCATCGGCGGAGCGGGCGGCCTGTTCGAGCGTCCGCGGGGCCGCGGCGCCACCGCCCACGGTCACGAGGGCTGCGGCTGCGCCGGCCAACAGGGTTCTGCGTCGCATTGAATTGGTCATGTGAGAATTACCGATTGTAGGTAGATCGCGGCCGGATGCGCATCATTGCCCGTGGCGCCTTTTGGTGCTGGCGGCCCCGAAAGGTGCAGCAGCATTGCCACTCGATCCTCATCGTCCAGCGGGAAGGACTGGCTTGAGAGGGCGTTGGCCGGGCCGTCATAGACCTGCTTGCCGTTGATCTCGATCTTGACCCCGGCGGTGGCAGCGGCCGAGTTCATGATGCTGAGCTTGGTGGCCCGATTGCGCTCGAGCGTCAGCGTCGCCTCCGGCCCGTCGCTCCAGACGCCGGCCGCATCCGGAGTCGCCCAGCCTTTGCCCAGCGTCTTGTTGGCGTCGCGCCCGACGCCGAACCTGTAGTTGACGCCCACGTTGGCGTCCGGGCTGGTAGTGAGAATGAAATTGGCGAGCCGCGCCGTCAGCGCCATGAGGTTGAGCGTCGGGTTGACGATATCGGTCGCCGGAAAGACCGACGAGCCGGCGATATACATGTTGTCGAGCCCGAACACCTTGCAGTTGCTGTCGACAACCCCGCCCAACGCGTCGTGCGCCATGCGCGTCGCGCCCATATGGTGGGCGGCATTGCCGAACTGCACATTGCTCCAGTCGGGGCCGGTGGCATCGCCGACGAACCGGGTCTTGGCGAGGCCATATTGGTTGAGCAGGCCGCAGAATAGCATCACGCCCTTGCGGTAGCGCTTCACCTCGTCGTCGCTGAGGTGCCAGTTGAGTCGCGCCAGCGGGGTGCCGTCCTTGCCCATCTTTTGCGACAGCCCCACGAAGCTCTGCGCATCCGGCGTCTGCTCGAAGATGAAGAACGGCGTGATCCGCGAATAGGCGACTGGATGGGACACGAACAGGGCCTGCCCGGTCTGGATGTCGTAATCGGTGCTCGCCGGGAAGGGCGTATCCTGAAAGTGCATGGCCATGCGGTTCAACTCATGGGCGGCCAGAAAGTCGTCGCTCGGCGTCAGCACGACGTTGACCATCTCATTGGTGGCGTTGAGATGGGGCTTGAGCGCCGTCAGATCCGCCCGCGCATCGATATAGATGTCGACGGGGCTGTAGGCGGGGTGCTCCATGAAGTATTTGCCGGTGATGTTGTTCCGGCCGCCGGCAAAGGGATTTCCCGCCTGGTACTTGCGCGCCGCCCACAACATCAGCCGGGGGTTTTCGATGCCGCCGGCGGCCAAAAACAGGATCTTGGCCGGGATCGTCGCCGTGCGCCCGCTGGGCAGGTGGAAGAGGTCGAGCTTTTCGACCGTCTTGCCGGCATGATCGAGGTGAATGTCGATCACGCGCGTATCGAGCACCACGTCGATATCGGGCGCCGACGCATATTTTTGCACCGTCGGATCGTCGCCAAACCGCCGAATCGGGTTGGAGAACTGGAAATGCAGCGCCGACAGATACTGCGAATGGCCGAGGAGATCGCGCTCGACCCCGGTCCTGCCGGGTTCGGCCTCAAACGGCCCCAGATTGAGCCAGTTGCGCGCTTCGGGCAGGTGCAGTGCGTAGTCGGCATAGGTGATCGGCCAGCCGGGAAAGCCGGGCCGATTCGAAAACGTGGCCGGCCCCAGCGGATGGGAGTGGCCACCCCAGTGATTGGAGGTGCCCCCGAAGGTCGACAGCCTTTCGCCGAGCGTGCCGTAGCCGCGGTCGGTCACTTCGAGGTCGTAGTAGCCATCTCCCGTGGCGGAGGACAGATCCCTGCTGCCCGCCTCGAGAATCAGCACGCGCCCCTTGGTGGCGAATTTGTCGGCAAGGAACAGCCCGGCGGGTCCCGCACCGATGATCACATAGTCGTAGGCGGCCCAGTTCAGGCTGGGGTCGAAGGGAACGAACATTGGTCAGCTCTTTGCCGGCCGGAAGGGCCGCGGGGTTAAGGTACAATGACGCCCGATCCGGCTGCAACTTTCTGAACCTTCATCAAGCCACAGGCGGAACGGCCGAACAAACGAATCGTCGGCTTGTTCGCCGCAACGCTTGCAAAGGCTTTCTGGCTTCTATATGGCTTGCCCCGTTCTGGCGCGAGGCCAACACGGCGTCGCCGTTTCCCTTCGCCGGAACTTGCCCGGGTCACCCGGGCCCCGCGCCCTTAGCTCAGCTGGATAGAGCACCAGACTACGAATCTGGGGGTCAGGAGTTCGAATCTCTTAGGGCGCGCCATTTTTCACGATTCCAGACCCAGAATGGGTTCTCACGGCTCTCGTCCGTGAGGTACGCGGCTGGACACGCCTACCTTCAGCGTGCCCGCAAGCTCGTCGCACGCTGAATTATTCGGGATAAGAATCAACGCCCTCCGGCATCCTGTTGAAAAGGATAAATGCCAAGGGGTTGCCGGGTTCGGACGTTGCATCGCTGCGCAGGCCCGTGATCTCTCCGGCTACGCTGCTCGTATACTCCGCAACCACTTCGCCGAAGCTATTGCGCTGGATGGCCACCTTCTGGCCGGGTTCGACCTTGTCGTTGAGCTTTACCAGATGCTCAACGAACCCGCCCCGGATTGCCAGGATCGGGAACGCACTGTTGCCGATAAAAACGCCCAAATCCTTGCTTGTACGTCCGAGAGGCCCGGCAAGGATGCCATAATGCTTGAGGACGTTCATCGTGCCTTCCACGAACAGGGGGACCATTTCGAGGTCCAGAACGCGCGCAGCGCCAACCTCAGGCGTAAAGGCCGGGATGCCGACCTCGACAAATGCGTTATGCAGCACACCGGGATATGCATGATTGTCGAAGATCTGGTTGACGGGGTAGAGCTCCACCATCTCCTTGATTTCGGGCACATTCATGCTGGCGAGATTGAATGCGGTGACATCGAATCCGGTTGTCCCGGTGTGAAAGTCGATCGCGACGTCGGCGTTCGGCCGGAGGAGCCGGTTGAACAGGAGCCCGGCGTGTCGGCTGGCCGCGGTGGCGCCGTTCTCGTTCCCGGGCCACTCCCGATTCATGTCGATCAGATCAGCACCCCTGCCCGAATTGGGCCATCTGCGCTGCATGCCTTCCAACGCCGGACTGGAGACGTCCGTGACCGCCATCACCGTGCCGGACATCTCCGCCGGATCGAGTTGGTTCATCACGGTCTGGACCGTATGCACGGAACTCATCTCGTCGCCATGGACGCCACTGACCAGGATGACGCGCTTGCCCGGCCGTACCCCCTTGGTGACGATTACAGACACATACCGGTGCTGCCCGGTGGGCATCTGCACACCCTGAAAATACAAGAAGTGCTTCTGCCCCGGCTCGAGGTCGTTGACATCAAGCGCGCTGACGACCTTTTTCCCGTGGATGATGTCGCCGGTATAAGCCGTCGCTGATGTCGGGTTGGCAGAGGGTGTCGCTGTGTCCTGGGCTTTCGCGGCACCAGCGTTGACGGCGAGGGCAGCCGACGCGCCGACCGTGGCAACGGTTCCGACTATGAAATCGCGACGATCGAGGCCTTCCTTGGCACTATTCGACATGATGATGGTCCTTGTGCTTCACAATCCCCCTCAACTTGTGCAGCAACCATGTTCCCAGAATCAGAGGGTTGCAAGATTGCTGCGGAGCTATGTCGGGGCTAGCGAGCTTGCGGGTCCCTGGCAATGCCCCCGGGATTGGCGCACCGCTAAGAATGGACACGATAACCTTCACATACGAGTTCGCAGCCCATCTCGCCCGGCGCCAATTCTCATTTTTTGTTCATAACGGCAAATCCGGACGCAGCCTCGCGCGGGCGATCCGCCGATAACCATATCTGTTGAGCCCTGCAGGAGAACGCTTGTGTTTCGTCCCGCGGCGGGATCAGTGCGCGCATCGCGTTTTGGAGATTTTAATGCGCCGTACTCTGTTTGTAGCTGCCGCCTTTTTTGCCCTTGCCGCCCCGGCGCTGGCGGACAACGCGAGCGA
>DATJHO010000042.1:0-18738 GCA_035493835.1 Devosiaceae bacterium | reverse complement strand
TGGATCGAGGACATCGCCTATGATCTCGGCAAGGATCCGCTGGAGATCCGCAAGGCCAATTTCTACGGGACCGAGGATCGGAACGTCACCCCCTACTGGCAGACGGTGACCGACAACGTCATCCACCAGATCGTCGACGAGCTGGAGCAAAGTTCGGATTACCAGCAGCGGCGCGCCGAAATCCTCGCCTTCAACCGCGCCAGCCAGATCATCAAGAAGGGCATCGCCCTGACGCCGGTAAAATTCGGCATCTCGTTCACTGCCACCTGGTTCAACCAGGCAGGCGCGCTGGTCCATGTCTATCGCGATGGCTCCGTCCACCTCAGCCATGGCGGCACCGAGATGGGGCAGGGGCTCTACCTGAAGGTGGCGCAGGTGGTGGCGGACGCTTTCGGCGTGCCGCTCGATCAGGTCAAGATCAATGCCACCTCAACCGGCAAGGTGCCCAACACCTCGGCCACCGCCGCGTCGTCCGGCTCCGATCTCAACGGCATGGCCGCGCTCGATGCCTGCAACCAGATCAAGACCCGCCTCAAGGCACATGCGGCCATGATATATCAGTGCGAAGAGGCGGCGGTTGAGTTCGTACCGGGCGGGGTGTCGGCTGCCGGGCAGTTCGTCGAGTTCGGCGAGCTGATCGCTTCGGCCTATATGAGCCGGGTGCAGCTTTCGGCCGCCGGGTTCTACAAGACGCCGAAAATCTTCTGGGATCGCGCCGCCGGACGCGGCACCCCGTTTTATTACTATGCCTATGGGGCTTCGGTCTCCGAGGTTTCGATCGATACGCTGACCGGCGAGTACCAGGTCGACCGGGTCGATATTCTCCACGATGTGGGAAAATCGCTGAACCCGGCAATCGACATCGGGCAGATCGAGGGCGGCTTCATCCAGGGCATGGGCTGGCTGACGACAGAAGAGCTGGTCTGGGACAAGAAGGGCGAGCTGCGCACGCATGCTCCCTCGACCTACAAGATCCCGCTCGCCTCCGATGTGCCGCCGATCTTCAATGTCAAGCTGGCCGACTGGTCGGTGAACAGGGAAGCCACCATCGGCCGCTCCAAGGCGGTGGGCGAGCCGCCGCTGATGCTGGCGCTCTCGGTGGTGGAAGCGCTCGGCATGGCGGTCGCGAGCGTCGCGGACTACAAGCACTCGCCGCGCCTCGATACGCCGGTTACACCCGAGCGGGTGCTGATGGGGGTGGAGCGGATGCGGAAGGCCGCGCCGCGATGAGCTTGCAGGGCAGGAACAACCCCCACCCCCAACCCCTCCCCTCAAGGGGGAGGGGAGCGCCGCTGCTCCTCTCCACCCGAACCAGAAACTTTGCGACTGCGGCCCCATCGTCTCCCTCCCCCTTGAGGGGAGGGATCAAGGGTGGGGGCACGGCTTTGCCACATCTTCACCTCTCCCCCTTGCGGGGGACGTTGGGAGGGGGGTGAGCCAGATGCTCCGTCCCACTGACATTTCCGCCTTCCTTGCCCGCAACCCCGCGGCAATCGTGGCTGAGCTCACCCTCGTCCGCGGCTCGAGCCCGCGCGAAGAGGGCACGTTCATGCTCGTCGGCGCGGCCGATTGCATCGGCACCATTGGCGGGGGCGCGCTGGAGCACATGGTGGTCGAGCGGGGCCGGCAGGTGATCCGCGAGGGCAGTCCCGGCGACGAGCTGGACGTTCCGCTCGGGCCCGAGATCGGGCAGTGCTGCGGCGGCCGCGTGACGGTTTCGATGCGCATCATCGATCGCGCCAAGGCGACCGAACTGATCGCGCGGGCCGAAGTAGAGGAAGCGGCGCAGCCCAATGTGTTCGTGTTCGGCGCGGGGCATGTGGGGCAGGCGCTGGCCCGCTCGCTGGTGCTGCTGCCGCTCAAGGTGACGATTGTCGACACCCGCGCCGACGAACTCGCAGGGCTGCCGGCGGGCGTTGCGGCAAAAGTCGCGGCCATGCCCGAAGCGATCGTCAGGCACGCGCCCCAGGGCAGCGCCTACATCATCCTCACCCACGATCATGCCCTCGATTTCCTCATCGCGCAGGAAGCGCTGGGCCGGGCCGATTGCCCCTATGTCGGCATGATTGGCAGCAAGACGAAGCGGGCCCGATTTGCCAGCTGGTTCAAGGCCGAAGGCGGCGACCCGAAGCTCCTTGAGCGGCTTGTCATGCCGATCGGCGCCGACGGACTTGGGGATAAGCGTCCCGAGGTTATCGCGGCACTGGCGGCGGCTGAATTAATGGTCCACATTGGCCGGCGGGAAGTCGAAAATCTGCGCGCGCGGCCAGTCACCGAAGGAAGGGTGAGTGCCGTCCATGGTCGTTAATCCGCCGCTCAGGCTGGAAGTGGTGGGCATTACCAAGCGCTTTCCCGGCGTCCTTGCCAACGATCACGTCAGCTTTGCCGTCAAGCCGGGCGAAATCCACGCGCTGCTCGGCGAGAATGGCGCCGGCAAATCCACCCTCGTCAAAATGATCTACGGCATCATGCAGCCCGACGAGGGCGAGATCCGCTGGAACGGCCAGCCGATCGTGGTCGCGAATCCTCGCGCGGCGCGAAAGCTCGGCATCGGCATGGTATTTCAGCACTTTTCGCTGTTCGAGGCGCTGACGGTGCTGGAGAACATCGCCCTCGGCATGGACGCCAAGATCCCACAGCGCCAGCTCGAAGCAAAAATCCGCGAAGTGATGGCCACCTACGGGCTGACGCTCGATCCGCACCGCATTGTGTCGACCCTCTCGGTCGGCGAACGGCAGCGCATCGAGATCGTGCGCGCCCTGTTGCTCAATCCGCGGCTCTTGATCATGGATGAGCCGACATCGGTCTTGACGCCGCAGGAGGTCGAGCAATTGTTCGACGTGCTGCGGCTGCTGGCCAAGCAAGGCTGCGCCATCCTCTACATTTCCCACAAGCTGCACGAGATCAAGGCGCTGTGCGAAACGGCGACGATTCTGCGCGGCGGCCGGGTGGTGGATACCTGCGATCCCCGGCAGGAAACCTCGCGGTCGATGGCCGAAAAGATGATCGGGGCGGGGCTCAAGGACGTCACCAAGCCCGCGAGCCGGACCATCGGCCGGGAAAAGCTGGTGGTGAACCGGCTGTCCGTTCCCGCCGCCGGCCATTTCGGGGTCGCGCTCAGGGACATCACCTTCAATGTTCGGGCCGGGGAGATTTTTGGCATCGCCGGGGTCGCGGGCAACGGGCAGAACGAATTGCTGCTGGCGCTCGATGGCGAGGAAATCGGCGACGACGCCGGGGCGATCACCCTTGATGGCGAGCGTATCGGCCGCTGCAGCGCCAAGGAGCGCCGCTTGCGCGGGCTTTCCACGGTCCCCGAAGAGCGCAACGGGCACGCCGCGGTGCCGGAGTTCTCGCTTTCCGACAACAGCATCCTCACCGGCCGGGACCGGCTCGGCATGGTATTTTCTGGCCTCATCAAGCCGGGGGTTGCACATGAATATACCGGCAAGGTGATTTCCACCTTTGCGGTTAAGGCGACCGGGGCGGCGGCGACCGCCGGCTCGCTTTCGGGCGGCAATCTGCAAAAATACATCATGGGCCGCGAAATCCTGCAAAACCCAAAAGTGCTGGTGGTGAGCCAGCCTACCTGGGGCGTCGATGCCGGCGCCGCCGCCGCGATCCACCAGGCGATCGTCGACCTGGCCGTCGCCGGTTCGGCCATCGTGGTGATCTCGCAGGATCTCGATGAGTTGCTGGCGCTCTCCGATACGCTGGCGGTGATCAATGGCGGCCGGCTGAGCAAGCCGATGAACATCGCCGATGTGACGATAGAAGAGCTTGGACTGCTGATGGGCGGCATTCACGGAGAGGCGGGCCACCCCGCCGACAAGGAGCCTGTGCATGCGGCTTAAGCTCGAAAAGCGCGCCGAACCAAGCCGCTTCATGCTTTATGCCAGCCCCATCGGGGCGGTGCTGGTGACCATGATCGTCGGCGCCATCATCTTTTCCGTCATCGGCTATGACGGCTTGGGCGCCGTCTATCAAGTATTCATCGCGCCCGTCACGACCAGCTACAAATGGCAGGACGTCGCCCTCAAGGCGTCGCCGCTGATCCTGATCGGCGTGGGGCTCGCCGTGGGCAACCGGGCGGCGATCTGGAACATCGGCGCGGAAGGGCAATATGTCGTCGGCGGCCTCGCCGGCACCGGCGTGGGCCTCCTGACCCAGAATTTCACCGGGCCGTGGATCCTGCCCACCATGCTGGTGGCGGGGTTCATCGGCGGCGCAGCGTGGGGCGCCATTCCCGCCGGGCTGAAAACCCGCTTCAGCGTCAACGAGACGCTTTCCAGCCTGATGATGACCTATGTGGCCATCCACCTGATGAATTATCTCGTCACCGGCCCGTGGAAGGATCCCTCTGGCTACAGCTTTCCGCAAACCCCGCTGGTTACCGCCGACCAGACGATGCCCATCATCATCCCCGGCACGCAGGTGCATCTGGGCGTGCTGCTGACGCTCATTATCGCGGTCGGTGTCTGGGTCTTGATGTCGCGATCGGTCTTCGGCTTCCAGGTGCGGGTCGTGGGCTCGGCCCCCAATGCGGCCCGGCATGGCGGCTTTTCGCAGAAGCAGACCGTCTGGCTGGTGTTCCTGCTCAGCGGCGGGCTGGCGGGGCTCGCCGGCATCTTCGAGGTGACCGGCCCGTTCCAGCAGATGTCGCTGGGCTTTCCGCAGAACTATGGCTTTACCGCCATTATCGTTGCCTTCCTGGGCCGCCTCAATCCGATCGGGGTGATCATCGCCGGCATTGTTCTCGCCATCACTTATGTCGGCGGCGACATGGCGCAGAGCGCGCTGCAACTGCCCAATGCCAGCAAGGGTATTTTCCAGGCGATGATGCTGTTCTTCCTGCTCGCCAGCGACATTCTCGTCCGCTACCGCCTGCGCTTCGTGTCGCGGACGCCGGCGCCGGCCCCCAGCCCATCGCGGAGCGCCGCATGAGCATCGATTTCATCATAGCCGTCATCATCACCGTGGTGGGGGCCTCGACCCCGATCCTTTTTGCCGGACTGGGCGAACTCGTCACCGAAAAGGCGGGCGTCCTCAATCTCGGCGTCGAGGGCATGATGCTGATCGGCGCCATCGCGGCGTTCGCGACGGTCGACCTCACCGGCAATCCCTGGCTAGCCGTCGTCGTCGCCGCCGCTGCCGGCGCTGCCGCCTCGATGATCTTTGCGGTGTTGACGCTCAGCCTCTCGGCCAACCAGGTCGCGACGGGGCTCGCGCTGACGATTTTTGGCGGGGGGCTGTCGACGCTGATCGGGCAGGGATTCACCGGCCGGGCCATCCATACCTTCGACACCATCTTTCCCGACGCGCTCGCCAAGGACCCGATCGGGCGGGTGTTCTTCAGCTATTCACCTTTGGTTTACTTTTCCTTCATAATGGTCGCCTTGGTTGCCTGGTTTTTGCGCGGCACGCGCGCCGGGCTGATCCTCCGCGCCGTTGGGGAAAACGACCTCTCGGCCCATTCGATCGGCTATTCGGTGATCGGCGTGCGCTATGCCGCCGTCGCCTTCGGCGGTGCCATGGCCGGCATCGGCGGGGCGACATTCCCGCTGGTGCTCACCCCGCTCTGGGCCGAAGGCCTCACCGGTGGCCGCGGCTGGATCGCCATAGCGCTGGTGGTGTTTGCCGGCTGGCGGCCGGTGTGGCTCCTCGCCGGCGCCTACTTCTTCGGATTGCTCGGCACCTTCGAGCTCTACGCCAAAGCCTCGGGCGCCTCCTGGACCTCGGTCCTGCCCTCCGAGGCCTGGGCGGCACTGCCTTATCTTGCCACCGTCGTCGTCCTCGCCATCATTTCCGCGAGCAAACGGGCGGGCGGTAACGCGCCAGCCTGTCTCGGCAAGCCTTTCCTACCGACCACCTAAAGCAACAAAAAGCGTCACCATTGGAGCATCCCATGATCAACCTAAACCGCCGCAGGTTCGTCCAGGTCGCCGGCGCGGCCGCCACCTTGCCGCTCATCGGCCGCAAGGCTTTCTCCGCCGATGCCCCCCTGAAGATCGGCTATATCTATGTCGGCCCGATCAATGACGGCGGCTGGAATACCGCCCATGAGGCCGCCCGCCAGCAGATGCTGAAGGCGCTGGGCGACAAGGTCACCTCGGTTTACGTCGAGAATGTGCCGGAAGGCCCCGACAGCGAGCGCGTCCTGCGCGATCTCGCCAACCAGGGCTGCGGGCTGATCTTCGCCACCTCGTTCGGCTACATGGATTCGCTGATGAAGGTCGCCAAGCAGTTCCCGAACATCAAGTTCGAGATGTGCACCGGCTTCAAGAAGGCGCCAAACGTCGCCAACTACAACATCCGCTTCCACGAGGGCCGCTCGGTTATCGGCACGATTGCCGGCCATCTGTCGAAGACCGGCGTCGGCGGGTATCTCGCAACTTTCCCGGTGCCGGAAGTGGTTTCGGGCATCAACTCCTTCCAGCTCGCGGCGCAGGCCGTGAACCCGAAATTCCGCACCAAGGTGATCTGGATCAACACCTGGTTCGACCCGGCCAAGGAAGCCGATGCGGCGCGCGCCCTGATCGACCAGGGTTGCGATGTGCTGACCCAGCACACCGATAGCCCGGCGGCGGTGCAGGTCTGCGAAACCAAGGGCGTCCCGACCTTCGGCCAGGGCGCCGATCAGTCCAAGTTCGCGCCCACCATGTGCAAGACCTCGACCGAGGACCAATGGGGTCCGTTCTATACCCAGTCCGCACAGGCCGTTCTCGACGGCACCTGGAAGAATGATGACGAATACTGGGGCATGAAGGAAGGCGCCATCCAGATGGCCCCGATCACCAACGTGCCGGATGACGTCAAGGCGGCGGGCGAAAAGATCATCGCCGGCTGGAAGGACGGCAGCTACAACGTCTATGCCGGCCCGATCAAGGACCAGTCCGGCGCCATCAAGGTGCCCGCCGGCAAGGTGATGTCCTACGACGAGATTCTGGGCCTCAACTGGCTGGTCGACGGCGTCGACGGCAAGATGAGCTGAGGCCGAGCTATTGGGGGTGGGCGTGCGCCCGCCCCTTGCTCGCGCGGCCGCCGTCTCTTTGTTCCTTCTCCGCTTGCGGGAGAAGGAGGCGCGTAGCGCCGGATGAGGGGTGAGGCCATAGGCGCGCTGAGTCTGCGGCCACCCCTCACCGCAAGGGGAGAAGGAAGAACAGAGGTCGGGGACTTGGGGTTGCGACGGGCTCGGCGGCTTCGAAACCATGTCTTTCGCCGCTGCGGAAATGACATGGCCGAGCCGCGCACAATACTCCCTCTCCCGCAAGGGGAGAGGGATCGGCCTCGCGGCCACTACCATGTCATTCCCGCGAAGGCGGGGATCTGCGTTGTCGGTGGGCTCGGCGGCTGCGAGGAAACAGAGATTCCCGCCTTCGCGGGAATGACATGGTGCTATTCAGCTGCGTTTGATCTGAGGCGAAACTACGAATGACTGATATCGGCGTGTTCTGGGAATGGCTGAGTTTTGCGGCGCGCTGGACGCATGTGGTGGCCGCGATCGCCTGGATCGGCTCGTCCTTTTATTTCATCGCACTCGATCTGGGTCTACGGAAAACCGAAAGCCTGCCGCGGCTCGCCCATGGCGAGGAATGGCAGGTGCATGGCGGCGGCTTTTATCATGTCACCAAGTATCTGGTGGCGCCGGAATTCCTGCCCGAGCACCTGACCTGGTTCAAATGGGAGAGCTATTTCACCTGGATCTCCGGCGTCGTCATGCTGGCGATCGTCTATTATGCGGGCGCAGACCTCTATCTCATCGATCCGCACGTGCTGGACGTGCCCAATTGGGTCGGCATCCTGATTTCGATCGGCTCGATCATTGTCGGCTGGGTGATCTATGATTTCCTCTGCAAATCCAGGATCGGCGAGTCGACCGTCGGCCTGATGCTGGCGCTGTTCGTGGTGCTGGTGGCGATGAGCTGGATCTACGTCCACCTCTTCACCGGCCGGGCGGCGCTACTGCACATGGGCGCGTTCACTGCGACCATCATGGCGGCCAATGTGGCCATGATCATCATTCCCAACCAGAAGATCGTGGTCGCCGACCTCAAGGCCGGGCGGGTGCCCGACGCGAAATACGGCAAGGTCGCCAAGCAGCGCTCGCTCCACAACAACTACCTGACGCTGCCCGTCATCTTCTTCATGCTCTCCAACCACTACCCGTTGGCGTTCGCGACCCAATACAACTGGATCATCGCCGACCTGGTGTTCCTGATGGGCGTGCTGATCCGGCACTTTTTCAACACGCGTCATGCCAAGAAGGGGAGCCCGGATTGGACCTGGGCCGTTACCGCGGTGATCTTCATCTGCATCTGCTGGCTGTCGACCGCGCCAAAGATCGGGCAGGAGAGCGACACGCAAAAGATGTCGGCGATCGCGCAGCCTTATATGCGGGATCCGCATTTCGCCCAGGTCAGGGACGTGATCGAAGGCCGCTGCTCGATGTGCCATTCGGCAACGCCCAACTGGCCGGGGGTGCCGGAGGCGCCCAAGAACGTCATCCTCGACAATGATGTCGGCATCGCCAGCCACGCCAAGGATATCGCCATGCAAGCCGGATTCAGCCACGCCATGCCGCCGGGCAATGTCAGCGAGATCACCGATGACGAGCGGGCGCTGATCGTTGCCTGGTATCGCTCGACCAATCAGGGGCGTGGCATTCTGAGCGTGATCCAATGACCGGCACAGTTCTCCGCGGCCGCGTGCTGACCTTTGTCGATGTCCCCCAAGGCGTCGACGACGCCTCGAGCTATCGCTATTTCGAGGACGGCGCGGTCTTCATCAACGAAGGCAAGGTCATCGCGGTTGGCGACTACCACAAGGCCAATATCGCCGGCGCAACGGTGATCGATCATCACCCGCACCTGATTTTGCCAGGGCTGATTGATACCCACGTCCATTACCCGCAGATGCAGGTGATCGGCTCCTATGCCGGGGCGCTGCTCGAGTGGCTGAACAAATACACCTTTGTCGAAGAACAGAAATTTGCGGACAAGGGGCACGCGGAGCGCATTGCCTCGCGCTTTTTCGACGAGCTGATCCGCCACGGCACCACCACCGCAGCGGCCTATTGCTCGGTGCACAAGGTCTCCGCCGAGGCCTATTTTGCCGAGGCGGCCAGGCGCAACATGCTGGTCGTCGGCGGCAAGGTGATGATGGACCGGAACGCCCCCGAGCCACTGCGCGACACGCCGCAATCGGGCTATGACGAAACCAGGGACCTGATCGGCGCCTGGCACAATCGGGGCCGCGCGCGTTACGCGATCACCCCGCGCTTTGCCATCACCTCCTCGCCGGAGCAGATGGAAGTCGCCGGAACGTTGGCGCGCGAGTTTCCGGATTGCTACGTCCAGACCCATCTCAGCGAGAACCTGGCCGAGATCGAACTCGCCAAGGAACTCTACCCCAATCTCGGCGACTATACCGGCATCTACGAGCACTACGACTTGCTCGGGCCCAACACGCTGCTCGGCCACTCCATCCACCTCAGCCACCACGAAGTCGAACTGCTGGCCGAGACGAAATCGGTGGCGGTGTTCTGCCCCACCTCGAACCTCTTCATCGGCTCGGGCCTGTTCGATTTCGGGCGGCTGCGCGAGCGCGGGGTGCGGGTGGCGGTTGCAACCGATGTGGGCGGCGGTACCAGTTATTCGATGCTGAAGACGCTCGATGAGGGCTACAAGGTCGCGCAATTGCGCGGCCAGCGGCTCGACCCCTTGACCTCGTTCTACCTGATGACGCTCGGCAATGCCCGTGCGCTCAGCCTCGAGGGCACGATCGGCTCGATCGTGCCGGGGGCCGACGCGGACCTCGTGGTGCTCGACGCGCGGGCCACGCCGCACATGGCGCTGAGGATGGAAACCGTGGAGGCCCTAGCGGACGAACTCTTCCTGTTGCAGACCTGTGGCGACGATCGGGCGGTGGCCGAGGTCTATGTGGCCGGCAAGGCGATGAAGAACGGGGTTGAGGAAAAATAGGGTGTTGGCCCCAGAGCAACGCGATGGATACTCGCTGCGTCGCAAGGCCTGCTTTCCTCGCATAGCGAATATGGGAACGTGACCTCTCGACCCTCGGTTCGTGGCGGTTTAGCCTAGCCGGAGAAGAGGAGCGGCCCGCCTGCTCCAAATTAATTGCCGCGGAGTTCCCATGCCCGATTATCTCGAAAAATCCGGCCTTAAGGTCGAGTCGCTGCTCGCCAATTTTATCGAAGCCGAGGCTCTGCCGGGCACGGGCATCGACCAAGAAAAATTCTGGCGCGGCTTTGCGCGCCTCGCGGCCGATTTCATGCCGCGGAACCGCCGCCTGGTCGAGCTTCGCGACGATCTGCAGGGCAAGATCGATGCCTGGCACCACGAGCACGGCCCGGTCGCCAACGACCCGGATGGATATCAGCAGTTCCTCAGGGAGATCGGCTATCTGGTCGAGGAGCCGGGGCATTTCGAGATCGAGACGACTGGGCTCGATCCGGAAATTTCGACGATCTGCGGCCCGCAACTCGTCGTGCCGGTATCGAACGCCCGCTACGCGCTCAACGCCGCCAATGCCCGCTGGGGCAGCCTTTACGACGCGCTTTACGGCACGGACGCTATTTCGCGCGACGGCGACCTTGCGCCGGGCAAGGCCTATAACGAGAAGCGCGGCACGGTGGTGTTCGCCAAGGTTGCCGAGTTTTTGGACCAGGCTGTTCCGCTGGCGCAGGGGAGCCATGGCGGCGCTCGCGGTTACCGCGTGGTCCAGCGTGACGGCCAGGCCGTGCTCATCATCGACAACGAGCTTGGCGAGACTGGCCTCAGGGAGCCGGTCGCCTTTGCCGGCCATGCCGAACGCGATGGCAAGCAGATCATCCTGCTCAAGCATCATCGCCTGCATATCGAACTGGTGGTCGATCCGACGAGCCCCATCGGTGCGGCGCATCCGGCGGGCCTTGCCGATGTGGTCATCGAGAGCGCCATCACCACCATCCAGGATTGCGAGGATTCGGTTGCGGCGGTCGATGCCGAGGACAAGGTTGGCGTCTATCGCAATTGGCTCGGGCTGATGAATGGCACGCTGGCCGATACCTTCGAGAAGGGCGGCAAAACGGTGCACCGGACGCTAAACCCGGATCGTGCCTATACGGCCCCCGACGGCTCGCCGCTGGTGCTGAAAGGCCGGTCGCTGCAGCTGGTGCGCAATGTCGGTCACCTGATGACCAGCAAGGCCATCCTCGACGCCCAGGGCCATGAGATCGGCGAAGGGCTGATGGACGCGGTCGTGACGACGCTCTGCGCCCTCTCCGACAAGACCAATTCGGCTACCGGCGCGGTCTATATCGTCAAGCCGAAGATGCACGGGCCGGATGAGGTGAAGTTCGCCTGCGACATCTTTGCCGCCGTCGAGGAGCTGCTGGGGCTGAAGCCCGAGACCATCAAGATCGGCATCATGGATGAGGAACGGCGCACCTCGGCCAATCTCAAGGCGGCCATTCATGCGGCCCGGCAGCGAGTCTTTTTCATCAATACCGGGTTTCTCGACCGCACCGGCGACGAGATCCATACCTCGATGGAAGCCGGAGCGGTGCTCCGCAAGGACCAGATCAAGTCCGAGCGCTGGATCCAGGCCTATGAGGATCGCAATGTGCTGATCGGGCTTGCAGCAGGCTTTGCCGGCAGGGCGCAGATCGGCAAAGGCATGTGGGCCAGGCCCGACGATATGGCCGAAATGCTCAAGGCCAAGATCGGCCATCCCAATTCGGGCGCCAATACCGCCTGGGTGCCGTCGCCCACCGCCGCGACGCTGCACGCACTGCACTATCACCAGGTTGATGTGTTTGCGGCCCAGAAGCGCCGGCACAACGAGCCGCTGCCGGGGCTCGGCGAGCTGTTCTCGATGCCGGTGCTCAAGCCGTTCGAGCTCGGACGCGACGAGATCACCCGCGAACTCGAGAACAACGCGCAGGGCATCCTGGGTTATGTGGTGCGCTGGGTCGACCAGGGCGTCGGCTGCTCCAAGGTCCCCGACATCAACAACGTGGCGCTGATGGAAGATCGGGCGACCTGCCGCATTTCCTCGCAGGCGATCGCCAATTGGCTTCGGCACGGGCTGGTGTCGAAGGACGAACTCGCCACCATCTTCGAGCGGATGGCCGCAGTGGTGGACCGGCAGAACGCCGGTGATCCGCTCTATAGCCCGATGGAAGGCAATTTTCACTCGATCGCCTTCCAGGCGGCCATGGATCTGGCGATGCACGGCGCCGACCAGCCCTCAGGCTATACCGAGCCGATCCTGCATGCCGCGCGCGAAAGGGTGAAGGCGGGTGGCGGCGAAGCTGGCTGAGGCGTGAACCGCGACGGTGGAATTGATGGCGCACCTCGTTCCCGTGGGCGCCGTCACGCCGAACCGCTCTGAAACGGAGGTTCCCGCCTTTGCCGGAATGATCCCGGGGTCATTGGGCAGACCGGTGCCGCATCCACGGAGTTATTCCGGCGAAGGCGGGAATCTCCGTTTTTCACCATAGATGGATCCGCCGGCCTGTCGGGTACGCTTCAGCCAGTCAGATCATAGACCGGCAAGGTGAGCCCCGCCGGTCGTGTGGAATCGTGAAAGATCTCGATTTCTGCCGGAACGAGTGTCGTCGCCTCGCCGACGGGTTCGTCCGTGCCGGTGTTGCGGGCATAGCGCGGATGGGCGCCGCTCGAGACCTGCAGCCTGAGGCGATGGCCCTGCCGGAAGCAGTGAGCCATCGCGTGCAGCGAAACCTCGAGCGCCATGACGCCCCCCTCGTCGCGGGGCGTTTGGGGCGTCGTGCGCAGAAAACCGTCGCAGATGTTGATGGATTCGCCCTTCCGGTTCACGTCGCACAGCCGGACAAACAGATCGGCATGCGGAATGCTGGCCCGCATGAAGATTTTGGCCCGCGTATTGCCGATGATGGTCAACGGCGCATCCAGCGGGGCGGAGGTGAAGACCAGCACATCCTCGCGCGCTTCGAGCCGACGCTGCGGCACGGGGCCGGCGCCGGTGAAGGCGAAGATTGCGCCGCCCAGATTGGGCGTCGGATGCGCGGGATCGTAACGGTAGCGCGAGGGCGGCGCGGCCGGGGCAGGGGCGGCCGCCAGCGATTTGTCCGGCTGCAGGTGCCAGATCTGCTCATCGGGCGGGCCTGGCGGAAATATTTCGAACTCGTGCCATTTGCCGATGCCGGAAATCTCGATGGCGACCGGCCGCTCGCGAAGGCCGCTACGGTCGCCCAGCAGTTGGGCCCGCATCCAGGCGAGCGTCTCGACCGGGTTGTCGGCCTCGTGCCCACCTGAGATATGCGTGGTGTTGGTGACGGTAAGGTATGGCCGCTGCCCGGCATCGACCAGTCGCCTGTAGTCGCCGAGCAGTTGGTCGACCATGAAATCGTACCAGCCCGAGAGCAGGTGGACGGGCGGCGTTGCAGACCCAAGCTGCTGCCGATGGTCGAGCGCGTGCCAGAACGGGCCATCCTCGATCGCAACATCGAACCATTCGTTCCAGAACGGGATCTCGTGGCCAACTGCGACCTCGTCGGCGTCGCGCAGCGGCAGCGTCATCGAGGCTCTGAGCGTGCGCCGCTCAAAATCGCCGGTGAGCATCCGCATGAAGGTGTTGAGACTGTTGCCGCGCAGGCTCTCGATGATCTGCACCCAACTGAGCCACAAGCCGAGATGGAAGGCGCCGTCGGGAAAGACCACCGAACGGAACTCCGCGCTCGAAACTTTTATGGCCATCGCGGTGATTTCGGGCGCATCGGCGATCGCCCAATCCGCATAGCCGAGATAGCTGGGGCCGGTGAGGCCGAGCCGGCCGTCGAACCATGGCTGCTGCTTCAGCCAGGCGAGGGTGGCGAGGCCGTCGGCGCGTTCATTGACCAGCGGGTTGAACTCGCCGCCCGACTGCTCGGTGCCGCGGCAGGCCTGAATGACGACATTGAACCCCCGCTCCGCATAAGCCAAGGCGACATTGGCGAAGCCGATCCGGCCATAGGGCAAGCGCATCAGCAGGGTTGGATGGGGCCCTGGCGCGGTGGGCGCATAGTGATCGGTCATCAGCACGATGCCATCCGGCATCACGACCGGAATGCCTCTCGTGCGGTGGGCGTGGTTGAGCCGGGGGGGCAGCCCGTGACGCCGGGAAAAGTATTCGGCAAACGCCCGGTTGATAAAGTGCAGGACAAGGGGCGGGAAGTACCTCAAGTCACGAACTCGAACCTATCGACGTCGAACAGCCCGCGATCGGTCAGCTTCAGATGCGGGATGACCGGCAGGGCGAGGAAGGCGACCTGCAGGAACGGCTCCGGCAGCACGCAGCCAAGGGCGCGTGCGGCGTCGCGCAGGTGATGGAGTTCGGTCGCGACCGTTTCGAAAGGCAGGTCGCTCATCAGTCCCGCGATGGGCAGCGCCAGTTCAGCGCGCACGCTGCCGCCCTCCGCCACGACGAAGCCGCCGCCCAGTTCACGGATGCGGTTGACGGCGAGCGCCATGTCGTCGTCGGAAGTGCCGACCACGGTGATGTTGTGGCTGTCATGCCCCACCGAGGAGGCGATAGCGCCGCGCTTGAGGCCGAAGCCAGTTACAAAACTCAGTCCGATATTGCCGTTGCGCCCATGGCGCTCGACGACGGCGACCTTGACCACATCGGCATTGAAATCGGGCTGTAGACCGCGCTCGGTAACTGCGAGCGTGGCGCCGTGGCGGAAGGTGAGGATCAGCCCTGGCCTCACCCCGATTACCGGCGTCGTATTCTCGCCGGCCTTGGCCGGAACGATGAAGCTCTCCGCGCTGACGGGCCGCGCCTTCATCGAGGTAAGGCCGACCGGGGCCACAGGCTGCCGGGCGGCGAAACGCTCTGGCGTCACCAGGGTGCCCGACGCGATGACATCGGACACGGCGCAGACCTCGAGATCGTCGAGCAAGGCGATGTCGGCGCGCCAGCCGGGCGCAAGCAGGCCGCGATCGAACAGGCCGAAGACGCGGGCTGCCGAGTGGCTGGCGGTACGATAGACGTGGTGCAGCGGGCAGCCCTTGGCGATCAGCCGGCGGATGGAATTGTCTAGGTGGCCCTCCTCGGCGATATCGAGCGGGTTGCGGTCGTCGGTGCAGAGCGCCACGAAGCTCGATGTGTTCGCATCGAGGATTTCGGCGAGGGCATCAAGGTCCTTGCTGACGGAACCCTCGCGGATGAGGATCGCCATGCCCTTGGCCAGCTTTTCGCGCGCTTCGGCGGCGCTGGTCGCCTCGTGATCGGTGCGGATCTTTGCAGCGAGATAGCCATTCAGCCCGAGGCCCGACAGCAGCGGCGCGTGGCCATCGATATGGCCATCCTGAAACGCCGCGAGCTTGGCGATGACGCCCGGATCGGCGTTGAGCACGCCCGGAAAATTCATGAACTCGGCGAGGCCGATGACCTTGGGGTGCTGGCGGAAGGGCAAGAGGTCGGCGATTTCGAGGGCAGCGCCCGAGGTTTCAAAGGCGGTTGCCGGCACGCAGGAGGAAAGGTTGACGCGTATGTCCATCACCGTCCGTTCGGCGCAGGCGAGGAAATAGCGCAGGGCCTCGGCGCCGAGCACATTGGACATTTCGTGCGGGTCGCAGATGGCGGTAGTGACGCCCAAAGGCAGCACGCACCGGTCGAACTCGAACGGGGTGACCAGTGAGGACTCGATGTGGAGGTGCGTATCGATGAAGCCGGGGACGGCAAAGCGCCCGCGACCGTCGATTTCCTGCCGGCCCTTGTAGCGCGCGAGCGTCCCGACGATGCGGTCGGCGACGATGGCGATATCGGTCTCGGTAATCGCCCCGGTGATGACGTCGAGCAGCCTGACATTGCGGACGACCAGATCGGCCGGTTCCTCACCGGCGCCGGCCCTGATCATGCGAGTCAGAAGTTCTGCGGCAATCATTTGCACGTCCATGTCGAGATAAACGCCATGAGCGTCGGCCGTTCGGTGCCTGCGGTCAAGCCCGACGGAACCGGCCACCGACGCGTTACGTTTCCCGCGACAACTCAGACGTCATGCGTGCCCGATTTCGGCAGAGACGCAGCAGGGAGGCCGTTATGGAAACCTACGATCCCCACAAATCGACCGTCGAAGTCCGGCAGGGCGACCGCCACCAGATGAACAAGCGGGCGCTGATCATCAGCATGATCGTTGTCATCATTGCCTTTGCCCTGATTTATTTGTGGTTCTCCTTCTATGACGGCAGCAACGGCATCAATCGCGGATACTGATCGATGGCAAAGTTGGTTCATGCCGGCCGCGATGCGCTGACGATCACGCGCCTCCGGCGGGGCAAGGGATACTGCTACTTCGACCGCGACGGTCAACTCGTCTGCGACGAAGAGGCGAAGAGCCGGTTCAAGGCGCTCGGCATCCCGCCGGCCTGGCAAGAGGTGAGGATCGCCCATCACCCGCGGGCGCATATCCAGGCGATGGGCCGCGATGCCGCGGGGCGGGTGCAGTACATCTACCACCCGGACTGGGAGGCCAAGCGCCTTGCCAAGAAGCAGAACCAGCTGGCGCTGCTGACCACGGCGCTGCCTTCGGTGCGCCGCCGTGTGTCCCGCGATCTTGCCGCGGCAGCGGGAACGCCCGAGCTGGCGCTGGCGATTGCGGTTGCCTTGATCGACCGTACCGCGATGCGGGTCGGCCGCGAGCGCTATCTCAAGACTTCCGGCACGCGCGGGGCCGGCACGTTGTTTGCGCACGATGTGCGCGTGCGCGGGCCTCGGGTGTCGCTCTCCTTTCCCGCCAAGAGCGGCAAGAGCGCCGAGTACGAACTCGCGGACCGGCGGCTGGCCGAAGCCATCGCCCGGATCAAGAAGCTGACCGGCAAGCGGCTGCTGGTCTATCGCAATGAGGACGGCGCCGTCCGGCCGATCACTGGTGACATGATCAACACCTATATTCGCGAAGCAGCAAAGGCATCGGTCACGGCCAAGGATTTTCGCACCTTCCACGCCAGCGCGCTGGCGGCCGAGGAACTTGCCACGATCGAGCCCGGCCAATCGGTCTCGGCCCGCAAGCGGCAGATGATGGCGGTGACCCGGGATGTCGCCCAATTCCTGCGCAACACGCCGGCCATTTCGCGCAAGAGCTATATCGCGCCGTGCCTGTTCAAGCTTTTCGAGGACGGCCGGCTGCAGGTGCTCTGGGAAGCGAGCCGGGGCGGCGCCAATGGTTTGCGGCAGCGGGAACAGCGCCTTGGCCAAGTACTGGCGATTGTACAGTAAGTAAGTTCCAGGCGTCTGATAAATCGCCGCGTTCCTTGACAAAGACCAAATAGTTCTATGATCTGACCCGGCAGGGGCCAGCAGGAAAAACACCCTGGCCTGTCATGGCGCACGCGAGGATGGGATCAACTCACCCCGGGTGCGATTGACAATCACTCGGGAGGATCAAAATGAAAGTATTGGGTGTCGCCAGGCTGGCGACGATTGGCATTCTGCTCGCCGGACTTGCTGGCGGCACGTCTGCCCAGGCGGCCGAAATCGTCGGCCTGATCACCAAGACCGAAACGAACCCCTTCTTCGTCAAGATGCGCGAGGGCGCCCAGCAGAAGGCCAAGGAACTGAACATCCAACTGATCACCGCCGCCGGCAAGTATGACGGCGACAATGATGGCCAGGTCGCAGCGATCGAAAATCTCATCGCCGCCGGCGCCAAGGGCTTTGCGATTGTTCCGAGCGATTCCAAGGCGATCGTGCCGACGATTCAGAAGGCCCGCGATGCCGGGCTGAAGGTGATCGTGCTGGATACGCCGCTCGATCCGATGAATGCGGCCGACGCGACCTTTGCCACTGACAACCGCAAGGCGGGCCTGCTGATCGGGCAATGGGCCAAGGCGACCATGGGCGACAAGGCCAAGGACGCCAAGATCGTTCTCCTCGATCTCGCGACCAACCAGCCGACCGTCGATTTTCTCCGTGACCAAGGCTTCATGCAGGGCTTTGGCATCGACGTGAAGGATCCCAACAAGTACGGCGACGAGAGCGATCCGCGCATCTGCGACCACGAAATCAGCCAGGGCGACCAGGAAAAGGGCCGCACGGCGATGGAAAACGCGCTGCAGAAATGCCCGGATGTCAACCTCGTCTACACCATCAACGAACCGGCAGCGGCCGGCGCGTGGGAAGCCCTCAAGGCGGTGGGCAAGGATGACGGCAGCGTCACGCTCGTTTCGATCGATGGCGGCTGCCCGGGCGTCAAGAACGTCCAGGCCGGCGTGATCGGCGCCACCAGCCAGCAATATCCGCTGAAGATGGCCTCCATGGCGCTCGAGGCGATCGCCAAGGGCACCATGCCGGACATCGACCCGAAGGCCGGCTTTTTCGACACCGGTGCCCAACTGATCACGGCCAAGCCGGTGGAGGGTGTGCCCTCCATTCCGGTCGACGAGGGCCTGAAGCTCTGCTGGGGCTGATGGGTTTAGCCCCATCGCTTGAACGCCGGAGGGGGCGCCGTGCGTCCCCTCCGGGAAGCGCCCCAGGGAGGAGAGCCGAATGAGCGACGACGCTGCGGGTTCGGCGAAAGCCGAGAGTGGCCTGGTGGGGGACGACAAATCAGCTGCCAGCTTCGAAGAGGAAGGGGGTGGGCCTCTCCGCCAGCTACAGGGCTTTCTCCACCAGTATCCCACCTCGATCCCGTTCATCGTGCTGCTTTTCGGCCTGGTGATCTTCAGCATCGCCGCGCCGGGGAGATTTCTTTCCCCCTTCAATTTCTCGCTGGTGCTC